>JBEKLG010000029.1:0-15779 GCA_050010315.1 Acidimicrobiales bacterium | reverse complement strand
CAACTCATGGGACGTCCCCGGCCTTCGGGTGCTCAAACTGACCCACTACCCACCTGCGACGGCAACGTCACCCCCCAACCGGTTGATCTTCCTGTCTGGCCTCAATCGGCGGGAGATCGCACGGTCGAACTCGATCCCCCAGCCAGTACCGCCATCGACGATGACGCGCCCGGAAGGTGCCGGATTAGCGGTAGACCCTCGTCCCGCCCGGCGTGTCCTCGACCACCCAGCCGAGGCTTTCGATCTCGAGGCGCAGTTGGTCGGCAGCGGCGAAGTCCCGCGCCGCCCGCGCCACGTCCCGCCGCCGGACGAGTTCGCGGACGTCCTCGCCGGCCAGCCGCTGGCCGCTGTCCGCCCCGACACCGAGCACGGCGAACAGGTCGAGTGTGGCCCGGGCGAGGCCGCCGGCCGCTGTGAGGTCGCCGGCGTCACCGAGCACGTGCGCCCGACGCACGGCGGAGAACAGTCCCGCCAACGCCCGCGCCGTGTCGAGGTCGTCGTCCATCGCCTCGCGAAATCGCCGCCGCGCCTCGCCCGCCTCGTCAAAGGACGCGTCCGCCGGCGCGTCGGCGAAACGCCGCGCCAGACTGTCGACGCGCTCCAGCGCCGTCGTCGCATCCCTGAGTGTCCGCTCGCTCACCTCGACCGGTTGCCGGTAGTGCGAGCCGAGCACGAGGAGCCGGTAGGCGCGCGGATCGGACCGTTCGAGCAGATCCGACATCGTCGTGAAGTTCCCGAGCGACTTCGACATCTTCTCGCCGCCGACACGGACGAGCCCGTTGTGCATCCAGTGGCGGGCGAAGGTCCTGCCGAGGGCGACCGCTTGAGCCCGTTCGTTCTCGTGGTGGGGGAAGATAAGGTCCTCGCCGCCACCGTGGAGGTCGAAGCCCTCACCGAGAAGTGCGAGCGACATCACGACGCACTCGGTATGCCAGCCGGGCCGCCCCATCCCGAACGGCGCTTCCCAGCTCGGTTCCCCGGGCTTGGAAGCCTTCCAGATCGCGAAGTCCACGGGCGATCGTTTCTCCTCGTCGATCTCGACGCGCGCCCCGGCGAGCAGCGACTCGACGCGCTGGTGCTTCAGTAGTCCGTAGTCGGCGACCGACGACGTGTCGAGGTAGACGCCCTCCCCCGTTACATACGCGGCCCGCCGGCGGAGGAGTTCGTTCACGAGTTCAACCATCTCGGCGATGTAGTCGGTCGCGTGCGGGGTGGCCGTTGGCCGGGCGACGCCAATTCCGTCCATCGCGGCCCACCACTCGGCCTCGGAGTCGTGGGCGACCTCGCGCCAGTCGCGTCCCTCGGCGGCGGCGCGTTCGATGATCTTGTCGTCGATGTCGGTGACGTTCGAGACGTGGTCGACCCGGAATCCCTCGGACTCTAGGTAGCGCCGCAGCACGTCGTAGACGAGGGCGAAGCGGCCGTGGCCGATGTGCGGAGCACCGTAGACCGTCGGGCCGCACACGTAGAGGCCGATGACACCGGTGTTTCGTGGCGCGAGTTCGGCGACGCGACCGGTCGCCGTGTCGCGCAACCTGAGCACACGACTACGGTACTAGTCCGATGCGAGCCGAAGACGAGCCCACGGCACGCGCCTTCGGCCCGGAGGCGTCGACCCCGCCGACTGCCCCGTCCCCCCGAGCCGCGGCCGGCGGGTCGGCCGGCCGGACCATTCACCTGCCCGACCACCCGGCGCTCGAAGGGCTCGAGAAACGCTGGGCGGCGCGCTGGGACGCCTGGGGAACGTACCGTTTCGACGATTCGCGGGGGCGCCCAGACGTCTACTCGATCGACACGCCGCCGCCGACGGTGTCGGGGGCCCTCCACGTCGGCCACATCTTCTCCTACACCCAGACGGACATCGTGGCGAGATTCCAACGGATGCGCGGCAAGGCCGTCTTCTACCCGATCGGCTGGGACGACAACGGCCTGCCGACCGAGCGCCGGGTGCAGAACCACTACGGGGTCCGCTGCGATCCCTCGGTCCCCTACGACCCGGCGTTCTCGGCACCGGCGAAGCCGCCAAAGAACCCGCAATCGATCTCCCGGCCGAACTTCGTCGAGCTCTGCCACAAGCTCACCGCCGAGGACGAACGGGCCTTCGAGGCGTTGTTCCGCCGGCTGGGGCTCTCCGTCGACTGGGCGAACCAGTACACGACGATCGGCGCGCTCGCCCAGCGCACCTCGCAGTCCGCTTTCCTCCGCATGGTCCGCGCCGGCCATGCCTACCGCCAGGAGGCGCCGACGCTGTGGGACGTCGACTTCCAGTCGGCGGTTGCCCAGGCCGAGCTCGAGGACCGCGAGGTCGAGGCGAGCTATTACCGCCTGCGTTTCGTCTCGGCGGCAACGGGCGAGCCGATCCTCATCGACACGACGCGACCCGAGCTCCTCCCCGCCTGCGTGGCCCTCGTCGCCCACCCCGCGGATGCCCGCTACCAGGCGCTGTTCGGCAGCACCGCCGTGACGCCGCTCTTCGGGGTCGAGGTTCCGATCCATCCCCATCTCCTCGCCGACCCGGAGAAGGGGTCGGGAATCGCCATGGTGTGCACCTTCGGTGACCTCACCGACGTCACGTGGTGGCGCGACCTCGCCCTCGCCACCCGGACGATCGTCGGGCGCGACGGACGCCTCGGCCACGCCCCGTTCGGCTCGGCGGGCTTCGAATCCCGCGATCCCGACGGCGCCGCGGCCGCCTTCGCCGAGCTCGAAGGGCTGACCGTCCGCAAGGCGCAGCGGCGGATCGTCGAGCTCCTCACGGCCGCTGGCGACCTCGTCGGCGAGCCCCGCCATATCGTGCACTTCGTCAACTTCTACGAGAAGGGCGAACGGCCGCTCGAGATCGTCTCGTCCCGCCAGTGGTACGTCCGGACACTGGAGCGGCGGGAGACGCTTTTGCGCGCCGGGCGGGAGATCGCCTGGCACCCCGAGTTCATGCGCTCCCGCTACGAGGCGTGGGTCGACGGGCTCACCGGAGACTGGAACATCTCGCGTCAGCGCTACTTCGGCGTGCCCTTCCCGGTCTGGTACGCCGTGCGGGCGGACAGGTCGGTCGACGACGACCACCCGATCCTCGCCGACGAGGGCCAGCTCCCCCTCGACCCGTCGACGGCGGTCCCCGAGGGTTACGCCGCGGACCAACGCGGCCAGCCGGGGGGATTCGTCGCCGATCCGGACGTCATGGACACCTGGGCGACCTCCTCGCTCAGCCCCCACATCGCGGGACACTGGATCGACCGACCGGAACTGTTCGCCCGCCTCTTCCCGATGGACCTCCGCCCGCAGGCGCACGAGATCATCAGGACGTGGCTGTTCTCGTCGGTCGTGCGGTCCGAGCTCGAACACCACTGCGTTCCCTGGCGCCACGTCGCCATCTCCGGATGGATCCTCGATCCCGACCACAAGAAGATCTCCAAATCCAAGGGGAACGCCGTCGTGCCGAGCGACTCGCTCGAGGCGCACGGCACCGACGCCGTCCGCTACTGGGCGGCGTGCGCCCGTCTCGGCGTCGACACGATCTTCGACGAGCAGCAGATGCGCGTCGGACGGCGACTGGCGATCAAGATCCTCAACGCCGCCAAGTTCATCCTCCAAAGGCAGGCCGACCACCCGGCACCTCCGCAGCCGAGCCCTCCAACGCCGCCGGATGATCCCCTCGACGTCGCGATGCTCCGACGGCTCGCCGCCGTCGTCGCCGAGGCCACGGACGCCCTCGAGAACTACGACCACGCCCGGGCGCTCGAGCGAACTGAGCACTTCTTCTGGACCTTCTGCGACGACTACCTCGAGCTCGTGAAGGTCCGCGCCTACGGAGAAGATCCCGGTTCGATGTCGGCCCGTCAGGCGTTGGCCCTGGCGCTCGACACCCTGTTGCGCCTGTTCGCCCCCTTCCTCCCCTTTGCCGCCGAGGAGGCGTGGTCGTGGAGCCACGAGGGCTCGATCCACGCCGCAGGTTGGCCGACGCCCGCCGACGCTCCGGCGGCGGGACCAGAGGGACGCCTGCTCGACGACGTCGGCAGTGTCCTCGGCGCGGTGCGGCGCGCCAAGACCGCGGCAAAGCGCTCGATGCGGGCCCGCGCCGCACGGGTCGTCGTCACCGCTCCCGCCGCGACGGTCGATCTCCTGCGCCTCGCGGCAGACGACCTCGTCGCCGCCGGCGCGATCGACGAGCTCGCCTTCGTCGCGGCACCAGGCGAGCTCAGCGTCGACGTCACGCTCGCCGAGCCCGAAGACACGACGTCCACCTCTGCCGGGTGAATGGGTCGGCGGGATAAGACAATCGCCCAGAGGCCGCCCGGCCGAGGGCGATCCTCGCGTCGCTGAGCGGCTTTCCGGGTGCGGCAGAGATCGCCCCGGGCGCGCCCCCGACGGCCGGAGTGCCCGCCTATCTCGTCAGCGCGCTCTTCTCGGCGCCGGCGTAGAGCTCGCAGGCGCGCCAGCAGTACCAAGCGGCAACCGACCGGTACGGCCGGAAGCGATCCCCGAGCGGTTCGAGATCGCGCGCGCTCGGCGGCGGCACGCCCCAGGCGAGCCCGTAGCCCCTGCGGACCCCGAAGTCGCCCGTAGGCCACACGTCGAGACGTCGCAGCTGGAACATGAGAAACATCTGCGCCGTCCACCGACCGATCCCGCGCACCGTCGACAGATGCGACACGATCTCCTCGTCTTTCGCCCGGGCGAGGCGCCGGGCCCCAAGCTCGACCGTCCCGTCGAGCACCTTGGCCGCGAGGTCACGGAGGGATTCCGCCTTGGCCCGCGACAACCCGATCGTCCGGAGCTCGCCATCTGACAGACCGAGCAACGCCGCGGGACTGTTCGGGTCACCCATCGCGGTGACAAGCCGGCCGTGGATTGCCGATGCCGCCGGCCCGGCGAGCTGCTGGTAGAGGACCGAGCGCGCCAGCGCCGCGAACGGCGTTTCTAAGGGCCGTCTGAAGACCGGCGGACCAGCGGCCTCGATCAGCGACGCGAGCACCGGGTCGCGCCCGGCGAGCTCGCGAGCGGCCGACCGGTGGGTTGCGCGCCGGACGGGGGGCCTGGGATTCGTCACAGCGAGAGTCTGCCCCGCTCGGGTGCCACGGCGGCAATCCGTCGCTGCCGCTTTCGCCGCGGCGATCCGCCGAGAGGCGGTGGGCGTCCCCGCCGCCACCGACACCGCCTCAGCGACCGGGCCGTGTGCCTGCGGGCGCACGGACCTCGCCTGCTGCGAGGCGCGGCGCGATGATCGACGTCATGGTCACGATGTCGACCGAGAGGTTCGAGGAGCTCGTCGCCACGTCCCTCGACAGCCTCCCCGAGAGCCTCGGGCGCGCGATGGAGAACGTCTCGGTCTCGGTCGACCCCTTCGCGCCAGCGGGCAGGCTCTTCGGTCTCTACGAGGGGGTCCCGCTCACCCGTCGAGGCGTCGGGTACTCGGCGGTGATGCCGGACCGGATCACGATCTTCATGCGCAGCATCTGCGCGAGCTGTCGAAGCGAGGAAGAGGTCACGGTGGCGGTGCGCAAGACGGTGATTCACGAGATCGCCCACCACTTCGGGATCAACGACGCGCGCCTCGGCGAGCTCGGCTGGGCCTAAGAGGTTCTTGCCAGAAAGGCGCCACCGGCCCGCTAGCCGAGCGCGATCAGGCCTTGACCGGGAACTGCGTCCGGATCTGCTCCGCGACCTCGGATTCCGTGGCCGGAACCTTGAAGGTGACGAGCGCCGCCACTTCGCACGGTTCGAAGCTCGCCCGGTCGTCGTGGAGGACGAACGTGCCATCGTCGAGTGTGCGGAAACCGACGAGGAGGTGGTTCTGGCCGATCCCGAGGAACCGTGCGGCCTTGTCGAGCAGGGCGAAGGCGCCGTCTCTCGCCGCGAAACTCCAGCGGTAGCGGTCCCCCTTGCGTTCGATGAAGATCTCCGGATCGATCGTCGTCGCGGCGGCGACGGCCTCGCAGACGGCCTCGAGCGGTGAGAACCTGAACGCGCTCTCGAGCAGCCCGACTCGGTTCGCTTCCGGCGGTGTGTCAGAGGAGATTGTCACTGATCCGTCGCCATCCTGGGTCACGTTCTATCGCGAGAAACCCGGACCTGCCCTGTCGACGATAACGAACCGCTAAAGCACGGACCCGCCGCCCCGGGGATGCGACCCGGCCGAATTGCATCGATGATCGCAGGGCAACCCGTTCGCCTGCCGCCGGTGCCGTGCTAGGCCGCCCGCTCCGCCGCGCCGGGGAGCGACCCGAGAATCTCGCCGGCGGCTTTCTGGATCCGTCGGCACGCTGCCCTGACGGCGACAATCGCCTGCTCACCGCCGCCGGCCCACGTCGCGACGTACCCGAAGGAGTAGTCGCCGCTGTCGATCCCGAGGGCACGACAGACGACGTAGGCGGTGGACTCGGCCTCGAGCTCAGCGAGGCCGCGGTCAGCAAAGTCCTCGTGGAGAAGCATGTGGGCGAGCTCGTGGGCGAGGGTCTTCACCCGTTGCCGGGGTGTGGTCCGGATCTCGACCCTGATGCGACGTTCGGCGTGGGAGCAGTCGCCGTTGGCGCCCCCGGAGAGCTCGCGGTCCTCGACGGCGAAGCCAAGGGAGCTGGCGAACGCGGCCAGCCGCGCGAAATCGCCTGCCGGATCGTCGCCCTCGAGCCGGCTGCAGACCGACGGCAGCACGGCGCCGTCGGTCTGCGAGACGTCGAAGACGGGCACGAACTTGAAGCCGCGGATCACCCGTTCCGCCTCGCCGTCTTCGTCACCGTCCCGCCGGTACCGGATCGGAGCGAGGATCCAGATGGCCTTCTGTCCGGCGCGCACGAAACGGTTGAGCTTCCGCCAGGCCTGAAAACCCGCCACCTGGGTCGCCTCGGGACACTGGGCCGCGATGAGCAGGACGTTGTTGAAGCTGTAGCTGCGGAACCGGCTCTGGAACTCGAGGTAGCGGCGCCAGCGCTCAGAAGACGTGAGACTGGCGATCCCCTCGGTGAGCTGGGCGATGACATCCCGGTGTTCGCTTGTCGCAGCCACGTCGCCGTCCTGGTGTCGGACGGGTGCTGAGCACCCGCAACGCTTTCTCGGCCGACCCGGCCGCCCGGAGCCAGGTCCGCGGCGGGCGGGCGTGGCGGTTGAGCGAGGTTGGGCGGGTCGAGCCGATACGAGGAGCCTTGGCGGGACGATCACTCGCCGACGGGGCCGATAACTGAAAGGGATCAGGGTGTGATCCGAAACGAATCGTCACCCTAGCTGGCGCCTGTGACGCTCGGCGGTGACGGCCTCGACGAAGCTTCGAGGTGAAATCGCGGCGGGATGTCGGCTAGCCCGGCCTCACGCCGCCTCGACGATGGACACGCCCAGGTGCCGGGCGATAATCGCCATGCGCATCGGGATCATGTTCGCCATCTGCTCCACGTCTTTCATCCGCGGATCGGAATCGACGCTGGGGTGGAGCTCGTCGCGGCGCGGTCGCGGGTGCATCACGATGCTTTCCGGCCTCATCTGCTGGATCCGGTCGTAATCGACGGTCCAACTCGCGTAGTCACGGGCCAGCTGTTCCCCGCGCACGATCTCCGCCGGGTTCTCCCCGGTGTACTCATCGGGATTGCGCCCGAGGTACAAAACGTCCGCCTCACGCATCGCCGCGTCGAGATCGGCGGTCCTCGTCAGCTTCGAGCCCAGGGTCTCCACGAGCGACGCCGGCACCCGAGCCGCCGAGGATTCCACCGCCACGAGGTCCATGCCGAGGATCGCGGCGGCGAGCATGAAGGAATGGTGGGCACGGTATCGCTCGTGATCGCCGACGACGACGGCCACGAGCCCTTCGAAGGTCTTGAACTTCTTGTGGATGGTGAACATGTCACCGAGCGCCTGCGTGGGGTGTTCATTGTGGCCATCGCCGAGGTTGATGACCGGCACGATCTCAGCGAGTTGCCCGTAGCTCACCGCCTGGGCGATGACGTGCGCGGCAAACGCCGGGCCGCCGTTCTCGGCCGTCCGGATACCGAGGATGTCCGCCTGGGTCGCAAAGGCGACCCAGGAGTCGGCGAGCGACTCACCCTTGGCCTCGGACGAGCCGCTCATGCCGCTGATGAGCTCTGCTGAGCCACCGAGTTTCCGCATCGCCGAGGTGCAGCTGCCACCCGTTCGGGTCGAGGGTTGGCGCATGATCGCCTTCATGACGGCACGGGGCAGCAGGGAAAGGCCACGGCGGGCCGGGTCTCGAATCGCTTCCTCGGCGGCGTACGCCTCTTCGAGATAGGTCGAGATGTCCTCGGCGGCGAGCTGACGCACGGAGAGCAGGTTCTTGCGTGTCGCATCTCCGGCGATCGGCGGTGACACCGCCGACAGGTCGATCACTTCCGTCACTTCTGCTACCACCATCTTCTTCTCCTCGGGCACGGGACACCGACTCGAGCTTCGATCTGCACCCACCTCCACCGATCACGCCGCCGACTCGCGCCGCGCCTTGCCCGGCACCGGCCCCCTTTGTCTGCGGCAACATACCGCGTTCCGGGATCACCCTGGCTGGGCCTAAGCCGGTCGACTCAAGGAACGTCGAGGTCGGACACGTCGGCGATCGGGCGCGAGCCCTCGACCCAGTCCGAACCGTCAGCCCAGGTCTCGCGCTTCCAGATCGGCACCGCGGCCTTGACCATGTCGAGGCAGAGGCGGGCGGCCGCGAAGGCATCGGATCGGTGCGGGGTGGCGACGACCACGGCGACCGAGACGTCGCCGACTCCAAGCATCCCCGTGCGGTGGAAAAGCGCCATCCGACGCACCTGCGGGAACCGTGCCCGCACGGCGCGCGCCACCTCCGACATCCTCGCTTCGGCGTAGGCCTCGTAGACCTCGTATTCCAGGCTGAAGACGCCCGGCCGTCCTTCCGAGTGATCGCGCACCGTCCCGCAGAACGCAACGACGGCGCCACAATCCGGCTGCGAAGCCCAGGCCAGTGCCTCCGCGACCGGCAATTCGGCGGCGGTGACCGCGATCCAGTCCCTTCGGCCCTCGTCTGCCAACACAGCATCGATCGTAGGCCCGGCTGCCCCACAGAAGACCACCCGGGCGGCGTTGCGCGCTCGGCACCCGGGCGGCGGCACCCTACGCTCTTCGCTGTGCGAGAGATCCTCGACGACATCGAGCGGTGGTCGGCGGCTGGTCGGCGGCTGGCGCTCGCCCGAGTCGTCGGCGTCGAAGGTTCGGCGCCTCGCCCACCCGGCGCGGCGATGGCCGTCAACGAAGAGGGCGAGGTCGCCGGATCAGTGTCCGGCGGGTGCGTGGAGACCGCCGTCATCGCCGACGCGCTCGCGATGATGGAGTCCGGCAAGCCGCATCTTGCAACCTTCGGCTACTCCGACGCCGATGCCTTTGCCGTCGGCCTCACCTGCGGCGGAACGATCGAGTTGTTCATCGAGCCGCTCGGCGGACCAGGCCTCGAACGCCGGATCCTTGCCGAGCTGCGCGAGGAGCTGTCGACGGAGCAACCGGTTGCGCTCGTCACGCTGATCGAAGCAACGGGCGGAGCCGAGCATGGGGCGGGCGAGCGGGCGGCCACGCCCGGGGCGACGATGCTCGTGCGCCCCGGCAGCCCGCCACTCGGCTCGTTGGGGCCGGCGAGCCTCGACGAGGCGGTCCGGCGAGACGCGGCCGGCGCGATCGACGCCGGCAGGACCGACGTGCGCCGCTACGGCCCGGCAGGCGAGACCACCGGGCAGGATCTCGCCGTGTTCATCCAGGTCTTCACGCCGCCGCCACGCATGCTCATCTTCGGCGGCGTCGACTTCGCCGCGGCCCTTGCCAAGATGGCCAAGGTTCTCGGCTACCGGGTCACGGTGTGCGACGCCCGTCCCGCCTTCGCCACGCCGGCGCGCTTTCCCATGGCTGACGAGGTCGTTGTCGACTGGCCGGACCGCCACCTCGCGGCCGTCGGTCCCACGCTCGGCGCACGAGACGCCGTCTGCGTCCTCACCCACGATCAAAAGTTCGACGTTCCGGCCATCGTCGCCGCGCTCTCTACGCAGGTCGGTTACATCGGCGCCATGGGGTCTCGCCGCACGGCCGCCCACCGCGTCCAGCGGTTACGCCACTCCGGCGTCGGCGACGAGGCGATGTCCCGGGTCATGGCGCCAATCGGCCTCGACATCGGGGCGCGAACCCCCGAGGAGACGGCGGTCTCGATCTGTGCCGAGATCATCGCCTTGCGCTCGGCCGGCCACACGGGATCGCCGCTCCAGGCGACCGGCGGCCCGATCCACGGCCCTGGCCCTTCAGGTCACGGAGGAGTGGCCAGCGGGTCTGTGGGCGACGCCAACAGGCGAGCCCGCTAACGTGCGCGGCGAGGCCGAGAGCGCACGTTGACCACGATCACCACCTTCGGGACCCGAGGAAGGGTCGGGCAGGCCGCCCGGCGCATCGACGGGGAGCCCAAGGTGACAGGGTCGTTCCCCTACGCCAGCGACCTCCACCGCGACGGCATGCTCTTCGGCGCGACCCTGCGGTCTCCTCTGGCGCACGCCCGAATCCGCGGGCTCGACATCACGCCGGCTGTCGCGAGCCCGGGGGTCGCGGCGGTCATTGTCGGCTCGGACGTGCCAGGCAAGAACCGATTCGGCCTGAACTTCTTCGACCAGCCGGTCCTCGCCGAAGATGTCGTGCGCTACGCCGGCGAACCGATCGCCCTGGTCGCCGCCTCGACGCCGGCGCTCGCCAAGGAGGCGCTGGGCCGCATCACCGTCGACCTCGAGGCCCTGCCCGGTGTTTTCGACATGGAAGCGGCCCTTTTGGCCGATGCCCCACGACTGCACGCGACCGGCAACGTGCTGCGTCACGTGCACATCGTCCACGGCGAGCCCGACAGCGCCGAGGCCGACGTCTGGGTCGACGGCTACTACGAGACGGCGATGCAGGACCAGGCGGCGCTCGGGCCGGAGGCGGGACTGGCGGTGCCGGCCGAAGACGGGGGCGTGGACCTTTACGTCACGACGCAGTGGCTGCATGTCGACCGGGAGCAGATCGCGCCGTGCCTTGGTCTACCTGAGGGGAAGGTCCGGTTGCACCTCGCCGGCGTCGGCGGGGCGTTCGGGTCCCGCGAGGACATCCACATGCAGATCCACGCCTGCCTGCTCGCCCTGCGCACCGCCAGGCCGGTGAAGATCAGCTACGGGCGCGAGGAGTCTTTCCACGGTCACGTGCACCGTCACCCCTCGCGCGTCTGGATGCGACACGGCGCCAGGCGCGACGGCCGACTGGTGGCGATGACCGCCCGGCTGCTTCTCGACGGCGGCGCCTACGCCTCGTCGTCGCCCGCGGTCTTGGGAAACGCGGCGAGCATGGCCGCCGGCCCTTACGAAGTGCCCCATGTCCAGGTGGAGGGGACCGTCGTCTACACGAACAACCCGCCCTGCGGGGCGATGCGCGGCTTCGGTGCTCCCCAGATGTGCTTCGCCTACGAAGCCCAGATGGACAAGCTCGCCCGCGCCCTCGCGATCGACCCGGTCGAGCTGAGGCTGATCAACGCGCTGTCCACCGGCTCGACGCTGCCGACCGGGCAGGTCGTCACGGGCGCCGCCCCGGTGCGGGAGCTGATCGAGCGCTGCACGGCCGTGCCCCTGCCCGAGTGCGAGCCGACATCGGGCCGAGACCTGATGCGCTATCCCGGGGGCGCGGGCAACGTCACCCACGGCGAGGGGATCAAGCGCGGGGTGGGCTTCGCCGTCGGCTACAAGAACGTGGCGTTCAGCGAGGGTTTCGACGACTTCGCCACGGCACGGGTCACGCTCAGCCGCACCCCTGACGGGCCGGAAGCGGAGATCCACACCGCCGCGGTCGAGATGGGTCAGGGCCTCCACACCTTCCTCGCCCAGGTCGTGCGCACTGAGCTCGAGGTCGACCGGGTCGTCTTGCACCCGATCGACACCTCGATCGGCGGCGCCGGATCCACTTCCGCCTCGCGTCAGTCGATGATGACGGGCGGCGCGGTGCAGATGGCCTGTGCCGCGGTCCGCGAGGCGCTTTTCGAGCGGGCCCGCGCTCGGGCCGGAACCTGCCCGCCCGACGCTGAGCTCTCGCTAGCCGACGGCTGGGTCGCCGCCGACGGCGCTCCCGTGGTCGAGCTCGTCGACCTCCTCGACGAGCCGGTGTCCAGTGAAGCCGTCTACCACCACCGCCCGACCGCACCCTTCGACGAATCGGGCCAGGGGGACATCCACGCCTGCTTCGCCTTCGCGGCCGAACGGGCGGTCGTCGAGGTGGACGAGGACCTCGGGTTGGTGCGCGTCCTGCAGGTGGCCGCGGCGATCGACGCCGGCAGGGTCCTGAACCCCCTGGGCTTTACCGGCCAGATCGAGGGCGGCACCGCCCAGGGGCTCGGCCTCGGGCTGATGGAGGCGGTTCAGCTCGAGAACGGGGTGATCCGGAACCCGTCGTTCACCGACTACCTGATCCCGACGATCCTCGACATGCCACCGGTCGTCTCCGTCGCCGTCGAGGAACCCGAGCCCGGCACCCCGTACGGCTTGAAGGGCATCGGCGAGTCGCCGACGGTCGTGGCGACGGCGGCGGTGGTCGCCGCCCTGCGCGACGCCACCGGGCGGGAGCTGAACCGCGCGCCCGTCACGCCGGACGAGCTCGTCGGGCTGCGCGGTCCCGCGGCGACGGCGGGTCCTCCCCCGTCGCCCGACGTACCGGGCCAGGAGGCGCTCCCTTTCTACGCCGAGATGAGCTCGGGCCAGCAGAGGCTGATGTGAAGCGCTCGGGACCCCATTCCATGCGGCGTGGACCGCTGGGCACGCCCCGGGTGGCGCGGTGGTGCTGTGGCACCATGGCGCCGTGACCTTCATCCAGCCGACGAGCTGGGCGGAGGCTCTCGCCGAGCGATCCGCCCACCCCGAGGCCGTGGTCGTCGCCGGCGGCACCGACGTCATGGTCGAGGCCAACTTCGGCCGTCTCCACCCGCCGGCCTTCCTCGACCTGTCGGGGGTCGAGGAGCTGCGGGCCTTCGGCCGGGAGAACGGGCAGGTCCGGGTGGGCTCCGGGGTCACCTACCAGACGATCATCGCTGACCTCGCCGCCGACCTCCCCGGCCTCGCCACCGCCGCCCGCACCGTCGGTTCCCCGCCGATCCGCAACCGCGGCACGATCGGCGGCAACCTCGGCTCGGCGTCCCCCGCCGGGGACTGCCACCCGCCGCTGCTCGCCTGTCGCGCCGAGGTCGAGCTCGCCTCGCTCCACGCCAGCCGGACCGTCCCCGTCGCCGAGTTCTTCACCGGCCCGAAACGCAGCGTGCTGCGTCCAGACGAGCTGATCGCCGCGGTGTGGGTCCCGGCGGCGAGCGGCCCCCAGACTTATTCCAAGGTGGGGTCGCGCAATGCCATGGTCATCGCCATCTGCTCGTTCTCGCTCGCCCTCCACCCCGAGACCGGCCGCGTCGGCACCGGGATCGGCTCCGCCGGACCGGTGCCCCTGCGAGCCCGGTTTGCCGAGGAGTTCCTCGAGGGGCACCTCGGCGAGATCGGCGCCTGGGAGGCGCGGCCGGCTCTTTCTGACGCCGTGATCGGCCATTTCGCCCGCCTCGTCGCCGAAGCGGCGAGACCGATCGACGACGTGCGCGGTTCGGCCGCCTACCGGCGGCATGCGCTCGGGGTCCTCGCCCGGCGCGCCCTTTCGTGGTGCTGGGAGGAGTACCGGGGGAACGGCGTATGAGGGTCTCGTTGACCGTCAACGGCCGGTGCCGCGTCGCTGAGGGCGTCGAGGAGGCAGCAAGCCTGCTCAACCTGCTGCGCGACGAGCTCGGCCTCGTGGGCACGAAGAACGCCTGCGAACAGGGTGAGTGCGGGTCGTGCGCCGTCTACCTCGACGACCTGCTCGTCTGTGCCTGTCTCGTCCCCGCCGGTCAAGCCGAGGGCCGGGACGTCGTGACGGTCGAGGGGCTCTCCCCCGAGGGGCCGCTCGATTCCATCCAACGGGCCTTCGTCGAAGCGGGCGCCGTCCAGTGCGGGTTCTGCACCCCCGGCTTCGTCATGGCCACCCACGACCTGCTCCGGCGCGTGACCTCTCCCGACGACGCGCAGATCCGCGAGGCTCTCTCCGGAAACCTCTGCCGCTGCACCGGCTACCAGAAGATCATCGACGCCGTCCATCTCGCGGCGGGAGGCTGAGACCTCCGCGGGTTCGAGCACCTCACCGCGTCATCCAAGCAGGCGGGAACGAGAGACCTTCATTCCAAGCTCGTGCCGCCATGGGTTGCCGGGCCCGCCGCCGGTCGGAACAATCACCGTCGCAGGCGGTCGAATTCCGCGGTCCTAGTCAACGGTGAAGAGCGTGCCCGTGCGCCCGGCGAGCGCCGCGCCAAGGTTCGGAGGATCGGTGACGATGGCGCGGGTCCCACCATCCTCGAGATACTCGATGATCGCTTCGATCTTCGGCGCCATGCTGCCGGCCGCGAAGTGCACGCCTTCGGCGAGGTAGCGGCGCGCCTCGGCGAGCGTGAGATGGTCCACCCATCGCTGGGCGGGCGTGCCGAAGTTGAGGGCGACCTTCTCGACCGCCGTCGAGATCAAGAGCAGCTCCGCGCTGAGATCGCGCGCCAGCAACGAGCAGCCGAGGTCCTTGTCGATCACGGCCTCTACTCCTGTGAGATCACCCGTGGCGTCAGCAACCACGGGGATGCCCCCGCCGCCGACGGCGACGACGATCTCCCCCGCCTCGACGAGCGCCCTGATCGCTTCGATCTCGACGATGCGGCGCGGGCGGGGTGAGGCGACGACCCGCCGCCAGCCCCGGCTGGCGTCCTCGACGACGTCCCAACCGTCCCTCTTCTCGCGCCTGCGCGCCTCGGTTTCGTCCATGAACGAGCCGATCGGCTTGCTCGGGCTCACAAAGGCCGGATCGTCGCGCGCCACCTCGACCTGGGTCACGACCGCCGCCACCGGCCGGCCGATGCCGCGCCGCCGCAGGACGTTCTGGAGGTTCTGGGCGAGGGCGTAGCCGATCGCGCCCTGGGAGTCGGCGCCGCAGACGTCGAGCGGGATCTCGTGCAGCTCATGGGCGGCGATCTCGGAGCGCCGCAAGATGAAGCCGACCTGCGGACCGTTGCCGTGGCCGACCACCACGTTCCAGCCCGCTTCGACCATCGCCGCCACGTGCCCAGAGGTCTCGTGCGCCGCGATGTACTGGTCGCGCACCGACTGGTGCATGCGGTCTTTGATCAGCGAGTTCCCGCCGATCGCCACGACTGCGAGCCGACCGCCCATCCCCGCAGACCTCTAGCGCATCGTCAACGCCATCACGGCCTTCTGGCCGTGCAGGCGGTTCTCGGCCTGGTCGTAGACGACGGAGTGCGCTCCGTCGATCACCTCGTCGGCTACCTCGACGCCTCGATCCGCCGGCAGAGGATGCATGTAGATCGCGTCCTCGTGCGCCATGGCTAGCCGGCGCGAGTCGGTGATCCAATCGCTGTAGGTGGCGATGAGCTTCGCCCCTTCGGCCTCGTCCGTCGTCGAGACGAGCGCTCGCCAGCTCTTCGCGTAGATGACGTCGGTGTCGCGCATGCCCTCGTCGAAGTCGTGCGACACCTCGAAAGAGGCGTGCGCCAGGCGCGCCTTCTCTTTCGCCTGCTCGACGACTTCTGGCATGAGTGCGAACTCGGGAGGGTGGACGAGCCGGACGTTGACGCCGAAGCGTGGGAGCAAGAGCACGAGGCTCTGGGGGACGCTGATCGGTTTCTGGTAGCTCGCGGCGCAGGCCCAGCTGATCGTCACCGTGCGACCCCGGGGATCGCCGAAGCGCTCGATGATCGTCATCAGATCCGCCAG
>JBEKLG010000028.1:0-16029 GCA_050010315.1 Acidimicrobiales bacterium | reverse complement strand
GTTCGGCATCGCTGTCGAACGACCAGTGGTGGACTTCGCCGTGAGCCGCGAGCGCAAGGGCAGGGTCGTGGACCAGCTGTACCGGGGGCTCACCGGATTGTTGAAGCGCCGAGAGGTGACGACGGTCACCGGTGTCGGACAGCTGGTTGCGGACCACACCGTCCGGGTCACGGCTCCGGACGGGTCGGTAAGCGAGCTCGCCGGGAAAAACGTCGTGCTCGCCTCGGGATCGGTGCCGCGGCTCATCCCCGGCTTCGAGCCCGGCGAATTCGTCCTCACCTCCGACGAGGTGCTCGATCTCGACCACATCCCGCCGGCGGTCGCGGTGATCGGTGGCGGCGCGATCGGCTGTGAGTTCGCGTCAATGTTGTCGGACCTCGGCGCACAGGTCACGCTGCTCGAGGTGCTGCCGGGCATCCTGCCGGGCTGCGACGATGATGTCGCTGACGTTGTTGTGCGATCGTTCAAAAAGCGCGGGATCGTTGTTCGCACCGGGGTGGTGGTACACGGCCATGAGCCGAACGGGCACGGGACGAGCGTCTCGTTCGGGGATGGAGAGCGCGTTGACGTCGACGTCGTCGTGGTCTCGGTTGGTCGCCGTCCGCTTTCCGAGGGCCTGTGTGCCGTCGGCAGCGGCGTCGAGATCGACGGGCGCGGCTTCGTGACGGTCGACCCCTGGATGCGCACGACGGCCGAGGGGGTCTTCGCCGTCGGTGACCTCGTCGCCACGCCGCAGCTCGCGCACGTAGGATTCGCCGAGGGGATCCTCGTCATCAAGCAGATCCTCGGCGAGCAGGCGGCGCCCGTCGACTACGGCGCCGTCCCGTGGTGCATTTACTGCCATCCCGAGGTCGCCTTCGTCGGTATGAGCGAAGACGCGGCACGTGCCGCGGGACACGACGTGCTCGTCCAGCGCGATACGTACGGGGGCAACGGACGGGCACGGATCCTTGGCGAGACAGACGGTCTCGTGAAGGTGATCGCCGAGCGAAGACCAACGGGAGACGCCGGGCGCCTGCTCGGCGTGCACATGGTCGGGCCGTGGGTGACCGAACAGCTTGGCCAGGCCTACCTCGCCGTGAACTGGGAGGCGACCCCCGGCGAGATCGCCCAGTTTGTCCAACCGCATCCGACGCTTTCCGAGACGTTCGGCGAGACGGTCCTGGCACTGACCGGAAGGGGTCTCCACGTTGGCTGACATCACGATGCCGCAACTCGGCGAGACGGTGACCGAAGGCACGATCACCCGCTGGTTGAAGCAGGTGGGCGACAAGGTCGCGCTCGACGAGCCCCTGTTCGAAGTGTCGACCGACAAGGTCGACTCGGAGGTCCCCTCGCCGTTCGCGGGCGTTCTCGCCGAGATCCTCGTTCCCGAGGGCCAGACGGTCGACGTGGGCGCGCGTCTCGCCGTCATCGGAGACTCGGCATCCGCCGCCCCCGCCCCGCCCGCGGCGCAGGCCGCGGTCGCGCCGCCGCCTCCGCCGCCACCCGCCCCCCCGGTTGGGCCGCCCGCGCCGGCTCCCGAGGTGCGGGTCCCGCCGGCCGCTGTCGTGGCGGAGGACGAATCGCCCAGCGCGCTCCTGTCACCTGTCGTGCGCCGTTTGATCCGCGAGAACGGTCTCGATCCCTCCGAGATCACCGGGACGGGACTCGGTGGGAGGATCACCCGCGACGACGTGCTCGCCCACCTCGGTGAGGTGTCGAGCGTCGTCGCCGTTGCGGCGCGCCCGCCGGAAGCGTCCGCCGCGCCGGTGGTACAGCCGATGGAGCGGCCGGCCGTCTCGACGCCCCCGACGCCTCTCGGCGTGCGCGACGAGATCGTGCCGTTCAGCGCGGTTCGGCGCGTGACCGCCGAGCACATGGTCCGTTCGGTCGCGACGTCGGTGCACACGCTCGTCGCCGTCGAGACGGACTTCGAGAACGTCGAGCGCGTCCGCAACGCTTTGAAGAACCAGTTCAAGACCGAGGAAGGGATCGGCCTCACCTACCTGCCGTTCGTCGCCCGGGCGGTGATCGACGTGCTCGGGGATTACCCGAACCTCAACTCCTCGGTCGGCGATGACGCGCTCATCGTGCACCACGACATCCACCTCGGGATTGCCGTCGACCTGCAGCGCGAAGGCCTCATTGTCCCGGTCGTGCACAATGCCGACGGCCAGTCGCTGCGCGGGCTCGCCCGTTCGATCGCCGACCTTGCGGGGCGCGCTCGAAGTCGCCAACTCTCGGCGGACGACATCACCGGGGGAACGTTCACGATCACGAACCCGGGCCCGTTCGGGACGCTCATCACCGCGCCGATCATCGCCCAGCCACAGGTCGCAATCCTGTCGACGGACGGCGTGAAGCGGAAGCCGGTCGTCGTCGTCACGGCGGACGGGTCGGAGTCGATCGCCATCCACTCGGTCGGCGTGCTCGCGCTCGTCTTCGACCACCGCGCGGTCGACGGTGCCTACGCCTCCTCCTTCGTGCGGGATGTCGCCCGGGTGATCGAGACCCGCGACTGGCTCGCCGAGCTGTAGAGGCGATGCCAGCCGCGCCGCACTCCCGCTCGCCGTTGCGGGTCCGATCCCTTGGGCGCGTCCGGTACCGGGAGGCGCTCGCCCTCCAGCATGCCCTGTTCCACCGCAGCGGCGAGGACTACCTACTCTTCGTCGAGCATCCCCACGTCTACACGCTTGGCGTGCGCGCCCGCGCCGAGCACGTCCTCGTCGCGCCGGGCAGCGTCGGGGCGGAGTTCGTGAAGGCCGACCGCGGCGGTGACGTCACGTACCACGGACCGGGACAGGTCGTCGGCTATCCGATCGTCTCGGTCACGATCGCGCCCGGCGCCATCCCGGCCTACGTCCACGGCATCGAGGCGCTGGTCATCGAGGCGCTCGCTGACCTCGGCCTGGCCGCGGTCGGCCGGCTCGAGGGGTATCCCGGGGTCTGGGTCGAGCCGGCCGGGCCGGTGCCGCGCAAGATCTGCGCCATCGGGGTGCGGGTCTCGCGGGGCCGGACGATGCACGGCTTCGCACTCAACGTCGACACGGATCTCTCGATGTTCTCCCACATCGTTCCCTGCGGGATTGCGAACCGGCCCGTGACGTCGCTGCGTGCTGAGGGATTGGCGGTGACGAAAGCGGAGGTGATCGACGCCATCGTCGGGCGGGCGCGGACGTCTCCGGTCTTCGCCGCGGCGGGCGGTGAACGGCCGGTCGAGCGCCAGGACTTCTCGGATGCCGCAGGAGGCGTCGATGCGGTCCCCGATCCGTCGTCGCGCCCGGCCTTGCGCCGGCTTGCCGCGGCCGGAGTCGACCCGCGACGCGGCGTCGAGATCGGCAGTCGCAAGCCTCCCTGGTTGCGGGTCGAGGCCTCGATGGGCGACGAGTACCTTGCGCTGCGCAAGACGATGCGAGCACTCGACCTCGTGACGGTCTGTGAAGAAGCGGGATGTCCGAACATCTACGAGTGCTGGGCCGCCGGCGTGGGGACATTCATGATCAACGGCGAGCGCTGCACGCGGGCCTGTGGCTTCTGTCTCGTCGATACCGGCCGCCCGTTGCCGCTCGACGAGACCGAGCCGGGGCGCGTCGCTGACGCCGTCGCGAAAATGGGGCTCGCCCACGTCGTCGTGACCGCCGTCGCCCGCGATGACCTTGCCGACGGCGGGGCGCTGGCGTTCGCCTCGACGATTCGGGCGATCCGCGAACGGACTCCGGGCACGACGGTCGAGGTCCTCATCGCGGACTGCAAGGGCGACGAGTCGGCGCTGCGGGTCATCTTCGAGGCGCATCCCGACGTGCTGGGCCACAACGTCGAGACTGTTCTCCGCCTGCAACGTGCGGTCCGCCCTTCGGCGTCGTACGCGCGGAGCCTGGCGGTGCTGGCGGCCGCGAAGGCCGCCGGCCTGACGACGAAGTCCGGCATCATGCTGGGTCTCGGCGAGAGCGCGGCCGAGGTCGACGGCGCTCTCGCCGATCTCGCCGCCATCGGTGTCGACATCGTGACGATCGGTCAATACCTGCGTCCCTCGGCGGCGCACCTGCCGGTGGCGCGCTGGTGGTCTCCCGAGGAGTTCGCCGTGTTGCGGGAGCGTGCCGCCGGCTACGGCTTCGCCCATGTCGAGGCGTCACCGCTCACCCGTTCGAGCTATCACGCCCGCGAGGGTGCGGCAGCGGCCCGGCTCAGCGCCTCGGCGTGATTCCCGCCGACCTCGCCGGGACGGGATCGCGGTGAGTACCCCGGCGGGCTCGACTCGTGCTCTCGGCCTCGGCGCCCGGCGCCAATGCGGCGCGGGCCCGCTCTCATCTCTCGGAGTCGGCGAGGCCGCTGTGCCGAGCGACGATCCTCGTACTCGCCGGGAAGACGGTCGTCGTGTCCGACCGGTCTCGGTGCGACGCGGACGGGCATGCCTTCACTCTCGCCGCGGCCGACTCGGGGTCACGATCGTCGTCACTCCGGTCCGGCCGGCAGGGCGGGCCGGGTAACCTCGGATGGTGCCGCTCGCTCTAAGACATCCCGTCACGCCGCCCGAGCGCCCGGTCCTCGTCATGGTGCTCGACGGATGGATCGACGCCGGTTTCGGGGCCGCGACCGCGGTCGCGGCGATCCTCACGGATATGAAGACGGAGACCCTCGCGACGTTCCGGGGCGACGACCTCATCGACCAGCGGGCACGGCGTCCACGTCTGCGCATCGACGACGGGGTCCGTGCGGGGATCTCCTGGCCCGAGCCCGAGCTGCTCGTCGGACGGGACCGGATGGGATCGGGGGTCGCGCTCTTGATCGGTCCCGAGCCCGATTACCGCTGGCGCCCCTTCACCTCCGAGGTCGTGGCGCTCGCCCGCGAGCTCGGCGTCCGTCTCGTCGTGAGCCTCGGAGCTTTCCCGAACGCGACGCCGCACACCCGGCCGATCAAGCTCACCGCGACAGCGTCGGATCCCGAGCTCGCCCGCAGGGTGGGTGTCGTGCGCGGGTCGATCGAGGTCCCGGCCGGCATCGGCGAGGTAATCGGCGAATCGTGTGTCAAAGCCGGGATCCCGTCGGTCGGACTCTGGGCGCTTGTTCCTCACTACGTCGCGGCGATGCCGTTCGCGCCGGCGGCGCTCGCCCTCGTCGAAGGGCTCTGCTCCATCTCCGGCTTGGTGATTGGGACCGACGGCCTCGCCCGCAGCGCTGCGGAGGCGCGCAGCCAGGTCGACGACTTGATCGCCCAGTCACCGGAGCACGAGGCGATGGTGCGGCAGATGGAGGAGCAGTTCGACGCCGACGGCGGGGCGATCCTCGACCTCGAAGGCGAACTTCCGACTGGCGACGAGATCGCCTCCGAGCTCGAGCGCTACCTGCGCGGCGAGTCGGCGTGAGCGGCGCACCCGAGCCTTGCACCCCACGGGCCGAGGCGGTCGTGTTCGACATGGACGGTTTGCTCGTCGACACCGAGCAGATCTGGGGTCGCGTCCAGACCGCAGTACTCGACGAGATCGGGGTCGACGTTCGACCGCTGCTCGGTGGCGGCCTCATCACTGGGATGCGGGCCGACGAAGCCGTGGGGGTGTTCCGCGACCTCCTCGGCTTCGCCGGACCGAGTGACCGAGAGATCGCCGATCGGATCGTCGCGGGTGTCGTCGAGGCGATCCCCCGTGAGGCGCGGATTTTGCCCGGGGCGCTCGAAGCGCTCGATTTCTGCGAGCAAAGCGGGCTCGCAGTCGCTCTCGCCTCGGGTTCCGTCGAGCCGGTGATCGACGCCGTCCTGGCGCGCTTTGGATGGCGCGAGCGGTTTGCCGTCGTCGTCTCCGCCTCGGCCGTCGAGATGGGCAAGCCACACCCGGCGGTCCTGCTCCTTACGGCCGCGCAACTCGGTGTCGAGCCCATCCGCTGCGTCGTGACCGAGGATGCCCTCAACGGCTGCGTCGCGGCGAAGGCAGCGCGCATGCGCGTCATCGCCGTTCCCGAACCGGGTACCGAGGCCGATCCGCGCTGGGTGCTCGCCGACGTCGTCCTTGGTTCGCTTCGCGAGTTCGCCGGACCGGACGTGGCAGCGCTCCTCGGCCTCGCGCCGGTCGGCCGCGAACTCTCGGGGTGACCCCGCCGACGATCTCGGCGGTGGGCAGCGGGCCGCGACGGGGCGTGGAGAATCGGTCGGTTCGACTTCGTTCCGATCGGAGGGCGCGTCTTCGGTCCGGTCGAGACCCCGGAGGCGCCCGGCCCGCCGGGTTCCCCGGTCTTCGAGGCGCCGCGGCTGACCCCTGGTTGCGTGACCGGCCGTTCGAAGGTGTCGGACGCCCCGAGCTCGCCGGCTCGGGGCGGCTAGGACAGGATGCCGGTCGCGGCGCGATCTTCCACGATCGACCCGTCGCGCATCCGGACCCGGCGTTCGGCGCGTCGGCCGATCTCCTCGTCGTGGGTGGCGAGGATCACCGTCACTCCTGCCACATCGCGCAGTTCGGAGAGCAAATCGATGACCTCGAGCCCCGTCTCTGAGTCGAGGTTGCCTGTCGGTTCGTCGGCGATCACCACCCTCGGCTTGTTCGCCAGCGCCCGGGCGATTGCCACGCGCTGCTGCTCGCCACCCGAGAGCCGCGAGGGAAGGTGCGTGAGTCGGTGCCCGAGACCGACCTGTCGCAGAAGCTCCGAGGCCCGGGCAACCTGCTCCTCGTGTGGCAGCGAACCAGGAACCATCGCGATCCAGACATTCTCCCGGGCGGTCAGCGTCGGGATCAGATTGAAATGCTGGAAGACGAAGCCGATCTCCTCGCTTCTGATGCGTGTGAGGACTCGATCCGACGCATTCTCCAGCTCCCGGCCGGCGAAACGGATCGAGCCGGCCGTTGGCACGTCGAGCGCCCCGAGGAGCTGGAGAAGCGTGGTCTTGCCCGAACCGCTCGGCCCTTCGAGGGCGACCATCTCTCCGGCGGCGAGGGTGAGATTGATCCCCCGCAGCGCGTGGACGCTCACCCCACCCTTCGTGAAGGTGCGCTCTACCGACTGCAGGACGTACAAGGGCTCGCCACCCGCCGAGCCGTCCGTCGTGGCCGGATTCGTCGAATCTGTCATCATCGCTCCACTTTCTCGTCCGGGACGCTGTTGCGATCCGATACCCTCAGGCGTCTCGTTCATCCGAGGTCCCGCAGTGCCGAGGCCGGTGCCAGGCGGGCCGCCCGCCAACCACCTGCCGCTCCGGCGAGCAGGCCGCCGACGATGGCGCCCAAGAATGCGAGACCAACCGTCGCGAGGTGAACCGGGGCGGTGAGGTGGACGGTAAGCGTCGTCGTCCCGGTTGTCGCTTGGTTGACGAGGCCGCTGAGTTTCGAGGCGCCGACAGCGAGACCGGTCGAGGTCACCGAGAGGCTGGGTCCGATCGCCCCGATGATCGCACAGACGGCGACGCCGACGCCGAGACCGACCACCGCCCCGATGACGCCGATCCCCAGCATCTCAGCCATGATCTGGCGCACGACCGCACCGCGGCTCCAGCCGATGGCGCGCAGCGAGCCGATTTCCCGGACTCGTTTGGCGACGCTCGAAAGTGTCAGCAAACCCGCGATCAAAAAGGCCGCCAGCAAGACGACGATGGCCAGTGCGCCACCGAGGTCGTTGGCGAGCTTGTGGGCGTTGCTCAGGCTCCCGCTGACCTGGTCGGCGAGTGTCTTGGAGGTGAGGACCGTCGCGCCGGGCAGTTCCTTCTTGATGGCGGCGGCCACGGTGCCGACGTTGGACGAGTTGTTCACCGAGACGAGGACTTCATCCACGTAGCCCGTCGCAGAGGCGAGGCGCTGAACGGTGGCGAGGGCGAAGTAGATGTCCGAGACATTGCCCGTCAACGTCGGCGCGACGAGACCGACGATCTTGTAGCTCGCCGAGTTGATGGTCAGAGTCCCGCCGACCTTCAACTTCTTCGTGTTGGCGTAGGCGGTGTTGACGAGGACCTCGTCGGCGGAGTGCGCCGTGAACCAGGTCCCAGACACGAGTTGCGCCTTGGTGATAAGCCCGGTGTTCGGGTTGTTCGGATCGACGCCAGCGACGGTGTAGGTCGACGTCGCCGTGTTCGTCGTGGGCGGGTTGAGGTACTCGGTGATCGTCTGCTCGGGGACGAGGACCTTCTCCTGGTAGGAGATCTGTGCCGGGGTCATGCACTTCAGCACGGCCGGATTGGTCTCGAAGCCGCCGAACACTCGCGCGCCCGCTCCCGGTCCGCTCGGCGCGCCCGAGGCGCCAGCCGGTCGCGTCGTCCGGTTGAAGTAGCCTCCGTAGTTCTTCACTAGCAGCTTCTGGATACAAGCCCCTTCCGCTTTCCTCTGGGCCGTCGTGAGCGTCGGTGCCTTCATCGTCGTCGAGATCGTCTGTCCGCCCGTTTTCACCGTGGCGGTGATCTTCGGAACCGTTCCGCTCTCGTGCAGCGCCTGGAGCGAGAGCGCCCCGACGGCAGAGGTGACGTCGGGGATCTTCGCGACGTCGGTCACCGCGACCGCCGGAAAGGTGATGAGGGTGCCTGGCACGAGGAAATCGTGGGTGAACTTCGTCCCGGGCTTACCCAGCTTGGCGAGGTCCGTGATGATCGAGGAGTTGTTGTTGAGAAGCGACGTGGCCTCGGAGCTCGATTCGCCGAAGCCGGCGACGCCGCTTGCGAAGAAGCCGCCGCCGCCCGGGCCGACACGGCCGCGGCCGGGGTTCCCCGTTGGCAGTGTCGTCGTGGTCGTGGTCTGGGTCGTCGTCGCCGCCACCGTCCGGGTGACGATGATGTCGGTTCCGACCGACCCGAGTGGGGAGAGGACCCGATTCTGCGCGTCAGAGAGACCCTCGGAAACACCGACAATTCCCATGACGAGACCGACACCCAAAGCGAGCCCGAGACTGGTGACGATCGTCCTCCCGAAGCGCCGACGGAGCTCGTTCCACGCATACCGCAACGAGACCACTTGGACCTCCCTCGCCCGTCGCGCGCCGCGCACGCCCGACAGCAGCAGGTTAGGTGTGACAGCTGAGACGGGCCTGTGAAGCGCATGTGGAATCGCGCGGAAACCGAGCCGCCGGATTCCCGGGGGTCAGGCCTTCGGGCATGAGACGGCATCCCGCTTGCCTTTCCCGCTTCGGTTCCGCCATCCGGCGCGGGATCCCTACGGGGGCTTCGCGCCCGGCGGCGGGGCCGCCTGATCCGGATCGTCTCTAGAAGACGACGTTGACGAGATTCGGAACCACCACGACGACCCGGCGGGGCGCCTTCCCGCCGAGGAGATCGGTGACCTTTGGCGAAGCGAGGGCGAGGGCGGCGGCTTCTTCTTCTGTGATCGACGCGTCGACGACGATCCGGTCGCGCAACTTGCCGTTGATCTGCAGGATCATCGTGACCTGCGCGTCGACGAGTGCCGCGGCGTCAGCGACCGGCCAGGATTGCGCGTGCACTCGGCCGCCGTGGCGCCGCTCCCAGGCCTCAGCCGCGAGGTGGGGGGCCATCGGCGCGAGCAGCTTCAGAAGGGTGTCGATCGATTCGTCGACGAGGTCCGGCTCGGCGCCATCGCGCACGGCGCGGTAGATCGCGTTCGTGAACTCCATCAACGACGAGACCGCCGTGTTGAACCCGTAGTGCTCGAGGTCGGTCGTGACCGAGTCGATGCTGCGGTGCATGACGCGCCGCAGCTCGTCGTTCGTCCGGGAACGCCTCGTTGTGTCCGTCGGCTTGGCCGATGCGGCCTCGGGCAGGTCCGCGATGGCGAGACGCCAGACACGTCGCAGGTAGCGGGCGCAACCCTCGATCATCGCGTCTGACTGGGGGGTCCAGTCGAAGTCGTCGACCGGGGGCGCGACGAACAGGTGGAAGAGCCGGAGCGCGTCGGCACCGACCGACCTGAAGTAGTCGTCCGGAGAGACGACGTTACCCTTCGACTTCGACATCGCCTGACCACCGAGCCGGATCATCCCCTGGCAGAACAGTTGCGTGAACGGCTCGCGGATCTCGACTGGCGACAATCCGAGGTCGCCGAGCGCACGCGTGTAGAAGCGGGCGTAGAGGAGGTGGAGGATCGCGTGGGTGATCCCGCCGATGTACTGGTCGACGGGTAGGAAGTGCCGGGCAGAGGCGATGTCGATCGGTTCGTCGTGGTCCCCCAGCGAGCAGAATCTCATGAAGTACCACGAGGAGTCGACGAAGGTGTCCATCGTGTCCGTTTCGCGGGTTGCCGGCCCTCCACAGCGCGGACAGGTCGCCTCGAGGAACGTCTTGTGGTGCCTGAGGGGTGACACCCCGGTCGGCAGGAACTTGACGTCCTCTGGCAGAAGGACGGGAAGGTCGGCTTCGGGCACCGGAACGATCCCGTCGTCCGGGCAGTAAAGGACCGGGATCGGGCATCCCCAGTAGCGCTGCCGGCTGATCAGCCAGTCCCGCAGCCGGTACTGCACCGAGCGTTCGCCCGCGCCCTTGCCGACCAGCCACTCGGTCGCCCGCTCCTTGGCTGCTTCGACATCGAGCCCGTCGAGGAAGCCGCTGTTGATCTTCACACCGGGGCCCGACCAGGCTTCGCCGGTGAAGTCCTCAGGCGGGGCGACGGTGCGCACGACCGGCAGGCCGTGGGAGACGGCGAAGTCGTGGTCACGCTGGTCCTCCGCGGGGACACCCATGATCGCCCCCGTGCCGTAGGTCGCGATCACGTAGTCGGCGACGTAGATCGGCACCCGCTTATCGGTGAACGGGTTGATGCAATGACTCCCGGTCAAGGCTCCGCGCTTTTCTGCCGAGATGTCGGCTTCCATGCGTTGGCGATCCGACTCGGTTGACGCCATCCGGCGGAGCTCTGTGACGGCATCTGCATTCTCGGGGGTCGTGAGCTCGCGAACGAGGGGATGTTCCGGTGCGAGGACGACGTAGGTGACGCCGAAACCGGTGTCCGGCCGTGTGGTGAAGGCCTCGATAAAAAGGCCCGGGTGGTCCGCGACCGGGAAGCGGAGGAGGACGCCCTCGGAGCGGCCGATCCAGTTCCGCTGCATCGTCTTTACCCGGTCAGGCCAGTCGAGCCAGTCGAGCGCGGCGAGGATCTCGTCGGCGTACGTGGTGATCCGCAGGAACCATTGTTCGAGGAGCCGACGCTCGACGCTGTCACCCGATCGCTCGCAGGTGCCGTCGGCGAGCACCTGCTCATTGGCGAGGACAGTCTGGCAGCCCGGACACCAGTTCACCGGGGCCTTGCGCCGATAAGCGAGGCGGGCCTCGAGGAGCCGCAAGAAGATGAGCTGGTTGAAGCGCATGTAGTCCGGATCGTGGCTCCTCAGCTCGCGGCGCCAGTCGTAGACGGCACCGAGTCGGAGGACGCTGGCGCGCAGTTCGGCGATGCGCGCTTCGGTGTATTCACGCGGATGCTTCGCACCGCCCTTGATGGCCGCGTTCTCGGCAGGCAGCCCGAACGAGTCGAATCCAAAGGGCGAGAGCACGGCGAACCCCTGCATCGTCCGGAACCTGACAAGGACGTCGCCGAAGGTGTAGTTGCGGATGTGGCCCTGGTGGGCAGGCCCGCTCGGATAGGGGTACATCGAGAGCACGTAGTACGGAGGTCGCGGGTCGTCGAGGTCGACTTCGTACGTGCCCTCCTCGGCCCAGCGCCTCTGCCAGCGCGTTTCAACTTCCTCGAAGTCGTAGTTTGCGCTCATTGGGGCCAAAGACTACCGAGCCGGAGAGCGCGAAGCGCCGAAGACATCGCGTTCGGTGTTCCCGACATGAACACTCGCGACGGAGCCATCCCGATTTGCCCGGGAAGTATTGGGAACTCCAACCGTGAGATGGCAGGGCTCGCGAAGACGTCGCAGTCGGCGACGCTGGGGACCGGAGGTGGTGGTGGGCTGAGGTGCTGGGGTTCCCCGGCCACTCAGTCGAGCGAGGGCGATGTAACCGTGGAAAGGCGCATCGCGTCGCGGCCTAAGATCGTGTTTCGTTGGCTTTGATCGGCGTGGCTAGCGAGACTCGATTGTTGCAAGGAGGTAGCTCGGGGTCCGGTCGATCGGCAGGAACCTCTCGGGGGCGTAGCTCAGCTGGTAGAGCGCTTGACTGGCAGTCAAGAGGTTCGCGGGTTCGAGTCCCGTCGCCTCCACCACAGAATCTCAGGTCAGAGGCCAATTATTTCTCATCGGTAACCGGTCCGACTAGTTTGTCACCCGGAATGTAGCCAAAAATGTAGCCATGATTCCGGGGGGTGTTGGCGTGGCCACGAATGCTGACCGATCCAAGCGCCGCGGGCACGGCGAAGGCTCGATCTACCGCCGTGACGCCGACGGCCGCTGGGTCGGTTCGGTCCATCTCGGCTGGGAGAACGGACGACGTCGTCGCAAGGTTGTCTACGGCCGGACCCAGGCTGAGATCGTCCGCAAGATCAAACAACTCAACGCCGAGATCTCGAAGGGTCTCCCTCCTCCGGATGACCGGACCACCGTCGAACAGCTGCTCCACCGTTGGCTTCGCGACGTCGTGCCCGGTCGCGTGAACCCAGCAACACTCGAGAACTATCGGCTCATCGCTGAACACCACATCATCCCCGAGCTCGGAAAAAAGAGGATCACTGCGCTCTCGCCAGCCGACGTCCAGGCGCTCCTCCGCAGAAAACAGGAGACGCGACTTCCCAGGCGTGTCCGAACGAGCGACGGCCTCGTGGACCGGCCCATCGCCACTGGCGGCTATTCACCTCGAACCGTCAAGCTGATTCGCGGAGTGCTGGGTCAAGCCCTCGGCCAGGCGGAGCGATGGGGGATGGTCGGGCGAAACGTCGTCCGACTCACCGACGGGCCCCGAGAGCCTCAGGCCGAAGGCCGGACTCTCTCTCCCCAACAAGCGAGGTCACTACTGCAAGCCGCAAATGGAGAGCGACTGGAAGCGGCGATCGTCGTCATGCTCTCTCTCGGCCTGCGCAAAGGCGAAGTATTCGGCCTCCGTTGGTCGGACGTGGATTTCGAGAACAATTTCATAACCGTCGCGCAGGCACTCTCACGAGTTGGCAGCCAGCTGATGCTCGGACCGCCCAAGACCGATCGCAGCCGCCGGAAGATAAACCTTCCGGCCCCAGTAACCAACGCACTTCGTGCCCATAAGAGGCGTCAGGCAGCCGAGCGTTTGTCCGTGGGCGAGTTGTGGCAGGACACCGATCTTGTTTTCACCAGCGAGGTCGGTACACCACTCGATCCGTCGAACTTTCGACACTCCTTTGACCGCGTCGCCGCTGAGGCGGGGCTTGTGGGCTGGCACCCCCACGAGCTCCGGCATTCGTGCGCTTCGATTCTCCTCGCGCAAGGGGTTCCGATCGAAGTCGTGTCACGTGTTCTCGGGCATTCATCGATCCGCATCACTGCCGATGTCTACGGACACATCCTCGATCCTCAACGCCAGCAGGCGGCGGAAGCGATGGCGCGGGCGCTCTGGCCGTAGCCGGTCACTCCGGGCGCGTCTCTAAGCCGGCAGCGTTCTGGGGCACGTGCAGACCACCGGCAGTTGTCAGACCGTTATGGGGCGCGTGTCGCGCTCCAGATCCGTCGTTCCGCGCTTGGATCAGACCCCGGCAGCCGGAAGTTCGGGTCGTAAGTTCTGCATTCGAGTCTGCCCCATACCCGCGCCACGCGCGCGCTGCCATCCGGACGGCGCTTTGGGTGTAACGACTGATCACATCGAACTCCGACGCCGATCAGGAGCTATCGCGCATCGCGCCAGCGCTCGGAAGTGGAGTCTTCCCGCGCCGCCCAGGTCCGATAGGTGATCGCGAGGTCTCGAAGAATCCGGGCTGTCCGCGGCCAGCGCGTCGATATCTCCTTCGCCCAGGCCGAGTACTGGTCCATGAGCTCTCGCTCCTGAGCGCCGCCATTCCCAGTGCCCCTCGTCGTGATACCTCGAGCATTGAAACGCCCCGCCTCAAGTCCTTCCCGAAGGTGCTTGCTCGGGGTCTCCTCGATGAGGTCTCGAACGGGCTCGGCTGGCCAGATCCCATCCCGACCGTCGGGGGCCCCGGCGAGGAGCTGACCAATGAGCTCGTCGCCGACGTCCCGGCGATCGGCGTCTGCCAGCAACGTCTGCGCTCGCGAGACCCACGCTCGAAGCGCCGCGCCATCAATGCTGAGACCGTCCGAACTCGTTCCGGGTGGCGTTTTCCACTCGTGGAGAACGACGTAGCTCGCCCTCGCAAGGGCCGCTGCCTTCGGGTCCAGCCCGCCTTTGTCGGAAGCGTCGTGCGCTTTCCGAAATACGGAGCACACCAGTTCGACGAACTGCTCCGGACGCTTTGCGAGGACGCCAAAGAGCGCACGTGGTGGCCTCAAGTATTGGAGTAGCCCGAAGTACATCCACTCCAAGTCGGCGAGTACGTCATCTCCGGCCCCCTCCACTTCGAGGCGATCGAGGAGGCTGCCAATGTGGTGGGGAATCATCGGATCGATGAACAGCTCGGCCGGTTCTCCGGCCGCCGTCTTCAGCGCTGCAAGCACGAGGTCCTGCGGAACGCTCCCTTGGTAGGCCTTGTAGCCGAGAAACTGCAGTGCCTGAAGCGGGTGCCCATGCGTGAGGAGACCGTCGGTCACCGCTCGGACGTCATCGCAGCGGTGAAACTCTTGAGCGGCGCCCTCCCAGAACCGTGTCTGGATGCGCGCCGGTTCGGTCGCCACGGCGTCGATCGTTTGAGACCATCCCCGCATGAGAACGTACGCGTTCGTCCGCGCCGTCTCGTCGAGGTACCGAATGCGGTCAAGGGCGGGTCGCACCCAGCCGTCGCCCCGATTCCAAAGGCTCCGCCAAAGCCATCCGATAGCGGCTTTGCCCCGAGGACCAGCGTCACCGAGCGCGTCGAAGAAGTCATTGCCGTCAGACCCCCAGAAGTCGGCGAGCGCACCCCCGACAACATCGGGCTCTCTGCTCGAGTCGATCAACCGGTCGAGGCCGGCCTGGCCGGTGGTCTCGAGAATGTCTTGGAGTGCAGTTTGCCGAAGCGCCCTGATCTTCTCCTCGTATTCGTCATTATCGGAGAAGCGTCGTGCATCGGGGATATCCGGATACCGCACGAACAGTCTCGCGCTGCGCTCGACCGGGTCGTCTGGCTCCCACTTCGCGGCGACTGCCTCGAGGCGGGCCAAGTCCGAGTCGGGCATTACCCACTGGGCATCGGGAAACTGCCGGTGTCTCGCGGTGAGCTGGGTCAGCGAGCTCCAGACCGAGAATCGGACCTCGTCGCTCCATTCCATCACGTCGATGCACTCGAGCGCTTCGAGGTATTTGTCGCGGTCCACCGGTGGCAGCGCGGCAACCGTTTCGATTAGTTGTACCCACTTCGACGGGTCGCGAAGTGCTTGGGACAGTGCCAGCGCCGCGTAGGCGCTCCAGCCAGCCAAGACGTCGCCGGTAGTGGTCGTCGACGGCGGGCCCCACGGCCGAAAGGCTGCGCGGTATGTCTTGTGACTCGCTCCGTACGGTGACGGGAGGAGGCCCAAGACGAGGTTCCAGCCGACATGGCCGTCGACTTCGAGAATGTGCTTTACGATCTCGAGACGGGCGTCCAAGCCAACTCCAACCTGCGGGTACCACGGAAGCAATATCCGGTTGAGACTCTCGGCCGGGCGATTGGAGAGCCTGCCCCCAGGGTCGATTGCCGCGAGCCGAGCAAGGATGTAGCAGGCGTCAGCCGCGTGCTCGGGTGCGAGGGCGAGCAGCTCTAGGGCCCAGAGCAGCTCTGAGTGCGGCGATCCACCCCCGAAAATGGGTGGAGAGTCCTGGTCCCGGAACATCTCGCCAAGCAGCGGTTCCTCGCCGTCCAAACCATCTTGTGCTGCCAAGAGAAACTCGTCCGGGGAGGCTTCCGCCAGCGACGGGAGCACATCTGCGAGAGAGATCCAGGCCTCGCCTCCACACCCGAGCAGCTCTCGAGTGAGTCGATCGGCGTAGTCGTGGAGAAAGACGGCTCCTTCCAACCGGCGATCGAACGTGCCGAGCAGCGCTGCTCCACGGGCAATGCCGTGGCGAAGTGCCGACGAGTAACGCCTTCGCTCGCCTTTCATCCGAATGTCAAACGCCTCTGATGCGTCAAGCTGCTGCGCGGGATT
>JBEKLG010000027.1:0-16036 GCA_050010315.1 Acidimicrobiales bacterium | reverse complement strand
CTTGAGTTCAGGTGGTCGATGCAACGACCTCGCTCAACGCCTCCAATGGTGACATCCAGCCGAGGGTCTTGCGTGGACGCTCGTTGAGTTCTCTCGCGACGGCGTTCAGCTCTCTCTGGCTGAAGCCGGCGAGGCTCGTGCGCTTCGGGAAATACTGACGCAGCAGCCCGTTGGTGTTCTCGTTGGTGCCGCGCTGCCACGGACTCTTCGGGTCACAGAAGTAGATCTGGACGCCGGTCGCGACGGTGAACTCTCGATGCTGGAACATCTCGGCTCCTCGGTCCCAGGTCACGCTGCGGGCGAGCTCGGCTGGCAGCGTGCGGATCGTCTTCGCCATCGCCAGTCGGACCGCCTCAGCCGTCGGGCGCTCGAGCTTCATGAGCATCGTGAAGCGGGTCGTGCGCTCGACCAGGGTGCCGATGCAGGACTTGCCGGTGCCCATGATGAGGTCGCCCTCCCAGTGGCCGGGAACGGCCCGGTCCTCGACCTCGGCTGGTCGCTCAGAGATGAGGACCATGTCGGGGATGATTCCTCGCTTGCCAGCCTGTCGAGACTTGGGCCGTCGCATCGCCCGGCCAGAGCGCAGGGCACCGTGGAGCTCCCTGCGCAGCGCCCCTCGGCCCTGGACGAATAAGGACAGGTAGATCGTCTCGTGCGACACGTTCATCTCCGGATCGGCCGGGTGTTGCATAGCCAACCACTGGGAGATCTGTTCGGGCGACCACTTCTGTTCGAGCTTTGCCTCGACGACCCGGCGCAGGCGGGGGCACTGGGCGAGCTTCGCTACCTTCGGTCGCTTGGCTGCTCGCCAGGCCCGCCGGTCGGCTTGACAGGCGCGATACCGGCGAACCCCACCATTGCGGGCGATCTCGCGCGAGACCGTCGAAGGTGCTCTTGCTAGCTGGGCCGCGATCGAGCGCAACGGCCTTCCTGCGGCAAGGCCCCGCGAGATCTCCTCGCGCTCGGCCGCGCTTAAGGCTCGAGCTGACCGGCTCCGCGACGCCGGCCTCACCCCGCCCGTTGCGCTCAGCATCTGGTGAACCGCAAATGGGTGGCGGCCGAGATCTTTGGCGATCGCAAACGGCAGCTCACCCGCCGCAAAGCGATCCCAGATCTCCTCGCGCACCTGCTCTCGTATTGTCAGAACCCTGCCCACCGCCACCTCCTCGTCGACGGAGCGAATCATCTGTCGAACGAGGTGCGTTGCGCCTACCGCCTGAATCCGCCCCCTGCAAACTGCGTGGGGGCTCCCTTCGGTGTGCGGCCTGTGGCGCGCGGCAGCCAGGTCCTCCTGGGCCGGGCGGCCATGTGTTCGCTCCCTTTGGCGACCGGTATCTCGCCGAGGGGCGTGGGTGAACGCCGGCGATCCGGGCGGGGGCTGGGGCAGCGCCCCAGTAGTGCGGGCTTTCGTCGCTGACGTGCCGGGCGAGGTTCTGGCGGGGTCGCAGGTGATCTAAGAGACAACCCTCCTCCCCCTCCACTGCGGGGTCAGCGACAAGTTCTTAATGTGCCCCCTGGGCTATGTCGTTCGGCGGGTAAAACCCCAGCGTGCGGACGTGGGAGCCCTGGCCCCGCCGAGGGACGAGGGGGGCCAGGGCGGCAATGGCGCCCGCCCCTTGTTCAGGAGGTCCAGTCGACCAGCACGTCGGGGAGCGGGCTTTCGGGTGGAGCGCTCAGGTCGACGCCAGTCAGATCCTTGACTTGGCCGCGAAACCAGATGGAGAACTCGTCGCCGGAGGTGGCGAGTTCCGTGAACGCCTGCTCGATGTCGGGAGCCTCGAACCAAACCAACATGAAGCTCCCCATCGGGGTCTCCTGCAGAGCCCAAGTCTCCCGGATCAGTCCCGACCTAGCCGCCTGAGCCTCGAACCCTCTGCGGCGCTCCCCCATGCACGCCGCCGCGAAGTCCCTTCCTCCTTGTTCTTTACCGGGAAGGATTGGGAACACGCCATTGAACACTGCCATCGGGCTCTCCCCCTTGTTCGTCTGCCTTAGCACCGGAGACACTATCGGCGGCTCGGCCACAACGATGCTCCCTGAAGGATCGACTGCGAGCCCGGATGGCAGGTCAAGAGCGGTGGAAAGCGCTTTCGTTCCATCCGTCGAGGGGGAATCTGAACCGCCTCCCGCCACGACATACAGAACACCTCGAACCCAGCTCTCGGTCGATGACGCCAGGTAGCTGGGCCGTGCTGATCCGACAGCGAGACTCTCAACGAGACCGTGGCCGCTGTCTGCCATGCACAGGTCTCCGGAGGCGACGTGCACCAGGGCCAACTCTCGAGGTTCTCCACGATGTCGGCGGCGAGCTCCATGGCGAAGACCAGCAAGAGCGTGCCGACGACGAAGAAGATCCCGAGATTGAACCGCCGGTCGAGCCGGTAGACGGCGAAGGCGAACCCGAGGGCGGTGACAAGCCCGGCGGCCGCGGCCTCGAGGGCGCCGTGCGACCCGGCGGCGAAAACAATCGCCAGCGTGAAACCGCCGTCTCCAGGCCCTCCCGGCCGATCGCCTGGAAAGCGCGGAGCCCGAGGGCGTAGCGCTCCCGGCGGCCGGCCGCGCTCTTGGCACGCTCGGCGAGATCGTGCGCCATCGCCCTCGCCTGGCGCCGCATCGAGAACGTCATGTCGGTCTGCACGAGGACGGCGAGCAAGTAGGTAGCCGTCTCGAACACCGTCTGGACCCGCGAGCCGCAGTAGGAGCGGATCGTCTCGTCGGCGACAAGACCGCCGGCCGCGGCGCAGACCACGCCGAGACCGACTCCGACGAACACGTCGCGAAAATGGCGGTGCTGCCGACAGCGGTCGAGGCAGGAGCAGAGGATTGTGACGATGATCCTTGCCTCGGTCCCTTCGCGCAGGAAGATGACGAACGCCGCGAGCACCTGGCCCGTGGTCGAGATATCAGGTGTACTTGACATGTGCCATCCGGTCGACCCGATATCGGCGGCGGAATGCCGGCCGGGACGGACCGTCGCCCACGTATCGTGGGCTTGGCCGGAGCGGCTCAGAGGTTGATCGGACGGAGGAGGACGGGGATGACGATCGCCGTGGGAGAGCGGATTCCCGATGTGGAACTCCGCACGATGGGACGAAGCGGTCCGGAGGTGCTACGCAGCCTCGACGTCCTCGGCCACGGACGGGTCGTCCTCGTCGGCGTGCCGGGCGCTTTCACGCCGGTTTGCACGGACCACCACCTGCCGGGCTATCTGAGGCGGGCCGGGGAGCTGCGCGTCAAGGGTGTCGAGATGATCGCCTGTGTCTCGGTGAACGACGCCTGGGTGATGGAGGCCTGGGGCACCTACCGCAGGGTCGGCGACACGGTCTTGCTGCTTGCCGACGGCAACGGCGAATTCACCCGAGCGCTCGGCCTGGAAGAGGACCGTTCAGCGTCCGGCCTGGGTGTGCGCTCGCGGCGCTACGCCGCGTTGCTCGACGATGGCGTTGTCAGCTACCTCGGCGTCGAGCCCGAGCACTCGGCGCTCTCGGTGAGCAGCGCCGAGGCGGTCCTTGCCGCCCTGTGAGGGCCGGTCGCGCCGGCGGTCGCCGGACGGGCGCGGGCCGTTGACATGATTGTGAGTGATCACTAACGTAGGTGCCATGAGCGCTGTCCCTGACGCCGCAGCAGGCGCGCCGAAGCGCAGCGGGCTGCGCAAGACCGCCGAGGAGAGGCGGGCAGCGGTGCTCGCCGCGGCGCTCAGGGTCTTCGCCCGGGACGGGATCAACGGCGCCTCGACCGAGGAGATCGCCGCCGCGGCGGGGATCTCCCAGCCGTATCTGTTCCGGCTGTTCGGGACAAAACGGGAGCTGTTCTTGGAGACCGTCGCGCTCGGCTGCGCCGCGATCGTCCGTTCGTTCGAGGAGGCGAGCGAGGGTCTTTCCGGCGCCGAGGCGCTCGAGGCAATGGGGAGGAGCTATCCGGCGCTGATCGCCGACCAAAACTTGCTCCTCATCCAGCTGCAGAGTTACGCGGCCTCGGGTGACCCCGAGATCCGCGCCTTCACGTCGGCGCAGTTCGCGGGCATCGTCCGCTACGTCGCCGGCCGCACGGGGCTCGGGCCGGCGGCGATGCGGCAGTTCTTCGCGATCGGGATGCTCTCCAACCTCGTTGCCGCTCTCGGTCTTGTCGAGCTCGACGAGCTCTGGGGTGACCTACGCGACGACCCGGCTGCACAGGCGTTCCTCGGTCCTTTCTACGCCCGCCCCGACGGCGGCCCGCCGGGATCGGGCTAGCTGCAGATCCGAGTTAGGTGGTTGACAAGCAGGGTCCGGTCTCCATCGTTTGGGTGTTGCAAGGCATCCACCGAGAAGGAGGCCCCTGCGTGACTCGCGCGAAAACGAAGGTCACTTCGGCCGGGAGGCTGTTGCTCGTCGCCGCGGCCATCCTCATGGCCCGGCGAAGGCCCCAGGCGAGGCGCGCCCCGGGTTGGGAGCGGCCGACCGGTTAGATTCGGGACATGGCGAGCGAAAGCGACAAGAGAGTCAAGGGGACTGCGGGCCGGGTAACGGGCACCGACCGGGTGAAGCGCGGCCTTGCCGCGATGCTGCGGGGCGGCGTGATCATGGACGTCGTCACGCCTGAGCACGCGAAGATCGCCGAGGACGCGGGGGCCGTCGCGGTGATGGCGCTCGAGCGGGTCCCGGCCGACATCCGCCGCGACGGCGGCGTCGCGCGCATGAGCGATCCCGCGCTCATTGAGGCGATCAAGGCCGCGGTCACCATCCCGGTCATGGCCAAGGCGCGCATCGGGCACTTCGCCGAGGCGCAGATCCTCGCCGCGCTCCAGGTCGACTACATCGACGAGAGCGAGGTCCTCACCCCGGCCGACGAGGCGTACCACATCGACAAGTGGGCGTTCCAGGTGCCCTTCGTCTGCGGCGCGACGAACCTCGGCGAGGCGCTGCGGCGGATCTCGGAGGGCGCGGCGATGATCCGCTCGAAAGGCGAGGCCGGGACCGGCAACATCGTCGAGGCGGTCCGGCACCTGCGTTCCATCCTCGGCGACATCGCCAAGATCAGCGCCTGCGACCCGACCGAGCGCTACGGCTGGGCGAAGACTCTCCAGGCGCCGCTCGGTCTCGTCGAGGAGATCGCCGCGACCGGCCGACTGCCGGTTCCCCTGTTCTGCGCCGGCGGCATCGCCACCCCGGCCGATGCCGCGCTCGTCATGCAGATTGGCGCCGAGGCGGTCTTCGTCGGATCTGGGATCTTCAAGAGTGAGGACCCGCCGGTCCGGGCGCGGGCGATCGTCGAGGCGACGGCGCACTTCCGCGATCCCGAGATCCTCGCCAAGGTGTCGCGCGGGCTCGGCACGCCGATGAAGGGTGCCGAGATCTCGACGCTCGAGACGAGGCTCGCCGAACGCGGCTGGTGAGATGGCGGGGGAGGTGAGCGGCGCGCCAACGGGCCGTGGCGCCGCCGCTATGCCGGAAAAGATGCGGATCGGCGTCCTCGCGCTCCAAGGAGACGTCAGCGAACACGTTGGCACGCTCGCATCTCTCGGCGTCGGTTTGGTCGAGGTCCGCCTGCCGGCCGACCTCGAAGACGTTGCCGCGCTCGTGCTGCCGGGCGGGGAGTCGACGACGCTCCAGTTGCTCATTGAAGCGGCTGGCCTGCGCCCGCTGATTGCCGCCCGGATCGCGGCGGGCATGCCGGTCCTCGGAACGTGCGCGGGGATGATCCTGCTCGCGACCACTGTTCTCGACGGCCGGCCCGATCAGTGGAGTTTCGGCGCGATCGACCTCGCCGCGCGCCGCAACGCCTTCGGTCGCCAGATCGCCTCGTTCGAGGAGGACCTCGATCTCGCCGGCATCGCCGGCGGGCCGTTTCACGCCGTGTTCATCCGCGCCCCCGTCGTCGAGACGGTCGGGCCCGGTGTCGAGGTCATCGCCGCCGTCTCGCTCGCCGGCGACGGCATCCGCCCGGTCGCCTGCCGCCAGGGACGGGTGACGGTGACCGCCTTCCACCCCGAGCTCGTAGGCGACCGGCGCTTCCACAAGCTGCTCGTCGCCGACGCCGAGGCGGTCGCGGCCCGCTGAGCCACCGCCCGGTGCCGCTAGCCTCGGCGGCACCTGTCGAAGGAGGACGATGGCGGTAATCGAACTCGGGCACCTCGTCTTGTACGTCCACGACCTCGAGCGCTCCGCCGCGTTCTACCGCGACGTGCTCGGTTGGCATCAGGTCGTCGGCCCGGGTGGCGACCTCGCCGCGCCGGGCTCGTTCCCGGTCGCCGTCTTCACCGGGGGCCGCACCCACCACGAGCTGCTGCTGATCGAGATCGGCCCCGACGCTCCGGGCCCACTGACCGGGCGGCGCGCCGGGCTCTACCACTTCGGGTTGAAAGTCGGCGACTCCGACGACGAACTGCGTGCCGCCCTCGCCGCGGTGCTTGCCGCCGGCGGCGAGGTCACCGGGACCGCCGACCACGCCGTCACACACAGCGTTTATCTCCGCGACCCCGACGGGAACGAGATCGAGCTCTTCATCGACGTTTCCGGGGTCGACTGGCGGGACCCGGCGAACCTCATCGGCACGCCCGGGCCATTGCGGCTCTAGCGCCGCTTCGCCGGCCGGGACCGGGTCGCCCTAGGCGTCGCCCGCGAGGTAGTTCGGCGCGTCCCGCACACCCGAGAGGTCGTGGGGGTGGCTCTCCCGGTGCGCCTCCGGGCTCACCCGGATGAACTGCGCGTGATCGCGCAGCTCAGCGATCGTGCGCGTCCCGCAGTAGCCCATCGCCTGACGGAGCCCGCCGACGAGCTGGTGGACGACCCCGGCGAGCGGCCCCCGGAAAGGCACGTAGCCCTCGACGCCCTCGGGCACCACCTTGTCGGGATCGACGACGAGCTCCTGGGCGTAGCGGTCCTTGGAGTACGAGCGGGTCGCCATCGCCGAGAGGCTCCCCATGCCCCGGTAGCGCTTCATCGGCTGGTTGCCGATCATCGTCGTCTCGCCCGGGCTCTCTTCGACCCCGGCGAACAGCCCGCCGATCATCACGGCGTGTGCCCCGGCGCCGACCGCCTTGGCGATGTCGCCGGAGAATCGCACTCCGCCGTCGCCCAGGATCCCGACGTCATGGTGACGCGCCTCAGCGGCGCACTCGTGGATCGCCGTCCATTGCGGGACGCCGACACCGGTCACGACCCGGGTGGTGCAGATCGCGCCCGGTCCGAGTCCGACCTTGACGACGTCGGCGCCGACCGCGGCGAGCGCCCCCGTCGCCGTCGCCGTGCCGACATTGCCGGCGATGATCACGCCCGCCGGCCAGTTGGCGCGCAGCTCGGCGACCGTCTCGATCACCCGCCGGGCGTGGCCGTGTGCGGTGTCGACGCAGATCACGTCGACCTCGGCGTCGATCAACAGCTTCGCCCGGGCCAGTCCCTCGGCACCGACGCCGATCGCTCCGGCGACGCGCAGCCGGCCGTCGGCGTCCTTGCAGGCCTGGGGGAAGGCCGCCTGCTTCGCGATGTCCTTCACGGTGATGAGCCCGCGCAGGTGGTTGTCGGCGTCGACGATCGGCAGCTTCTCGACCTTGGCCGCGCCGAGGATCCGGCGTGCCTCGGCGAGGTCCGTGCCAACTGGCGCAGTGACGAGGCCGGTCACGGTCATCACCGTGGACACGAGCGCCCGGGGGTCCTCGTGGAAGCGGAGGTCGCGGTTCGTCACGATCCCGACAAGGTGGTCGTCGGGGTCGACGACCGGGATCCCCGAGATGTGGAAGCGGCTCATCAGCTCGAGCGCTTCGGCGACCGGGCGGTTCGGCCCGATCTTGATCGGGTTCAACACCATGCCCGCCTCGGAGCGCTTGACGCGGTCGACCTCCTCGGCCTGGCTCTCGCTGCTCATGTTGCGGTGGACGACCCCGAGGCCCCCGAGCCGGGCCAACGCGACCGCCATCCGGGACTCGGTGACCGAGTCCATCGCCGCCGACACGAGCGGGATGTTGAGCTCGAGTCGGTCGCACAGGCGTGCCGTCGTGTCGACCTCGTGCGGTAGGACGTCGGATGCCTGGGGGACCAACAGGACGTCGTCGAAGGTCAGGGCGACGCCGTCGGAGTAGTACGGGTCGACGAGCGCCACTACGCACCACCTCCGGTCTGAGCCCGCGACGGCAGGACTGGTCTTCTGAACAGTACACAACCCGCCCGCGGCGCCTTTTGGCCGGCTACAGGCCGACGACCTGCGAGCAGACCGGCCACGCCGACCAGCCGGCGATGCGCTGCAGGCGAAGCGCCGCCCAGTCCTGGACCGCCGGCGGGGCCGCACTCGGCAGCCCGCGGTAGCCGAGCGCCGACCACGTCGACGCCGCGAACTGGTAGGCGCCGAAGTAGCCGTTGCCGGTGTTCTCGTCGTAGCGGTCGTCCGACTCGCAGACCCGCAGGGCGCGCCACTGGGCGGCGGTGGCCGCGGACCCGGGCCAGGGGTCGGGTCGGCGCTCGGTTGGCAACGGCTCTGCTCGACGCGACGGGGTCGCGAAGAGGTACGGCAGGGGGGTCGTCCCGGCGAGATCGTCGAGGAGCGGGCTCGAGGGCCCGGTTGCCGCCCTGCCCGGGCGCAGCCGTGGCCGGGCGCGGGGGAAGACCCGGGCGGATCGTCGGTGAGAGGTGAGCGTTGCGGCTCGCCAGCTGATGGCGCCGTTGCCAGTAACGCCTGCACCACCGATCAAGACAATGGCAGCAGTGACCGCGAGCGAAGAGTGTCGTCGCATCGGGGGCCTCCTTGGATTGGGATGGTCCAGTTCCAGGTGGGTCGGGATGCGGGCGAACCGTCTCGTTGCATCCGTCTCGCGGCCCGGCGCCGGCAGGGCGGTCGGACCAGGGCGCACAGGGGGCCCAGGCGAGGTGCAGACGGCGTACGCCCTTGGCTGGTTTCTTGGTTGCTCCTTATCGTCCCTAGGACGGTCTTCGTCGGTCGGCCCGGCGGTTGTCACGGGCCCTTGGGTCCCCGGCCGTCGCCGGTGATCCGCGGGCAGGCGCGCCGCGAGACCGACCGGAATTGGATTTACCCAAAGTTTACCCGCCGGTCACCCCGAAGTCGGGGAATGCGCGCGTTCTACCAGTTCACACCCCGTGTGAGGCGCCGGCGGACGCCGCCGAGGCGCCGGCGGACGCCGCCGGGACGCTGGCGGGGGGCGGCTTGGGCCTCAACCGCTGCAACGGTCGCGGCGGAGAAGCGGGCGTCGAGGCGAGCCGCGGTCTCCGCGACGGCAGCCTGGACCGCCGGGTCGGGGTCGACCGCCGGGCAGGTGATCGGCGTCAGCGTCGCGAAGCCGAGCGTCCCGAGCGCCCAGTCGTCGTCCGGAGCTGTCGGGCGGTCGGGGAAGCCGGGGGAAAGCCGCACACGGCGCGAGATGGTGTGCTTCACGTGGAAGATGTTGGCCGCGTTCAACCCGGCGCGCCGGACGCCGCGCAGCGCGTCGAGTCCGACGTCGGGGACGTTGCAGTTGAGCACCGTGCCGGTTCGCATCGACGCCAGCGGCTCGACGAGGGCGACGGCGATGGCGGCCGCCGTCTCGTAGTGCGCCGGGGCCGTCGAGTTCACCCGCAGCCCGATCGCGAGCGCGGACCGACCGAGCTGCGCCGCGGTGAGGGCGGCACCGACCGTTCCGGAGTGGAGGATGAAGCGGCCGACGTTCGGGCCCCGGTTGATGCCCGCAACGACGAGGTCGGCAGGTGGCCCGAACGAGCCGGCGAGTGCGAGCGCAACGCACACCGCGGGGAGGGCGGCAACGCCGAAGGCCGGCACGCCGGGGTCGGCGGGGAGTCGGACCGCCCGGAACGACACGGCGCCGATCGGCCGCCGCAGCCGGAGAATTGTCGCGGCGCTCGCCCCGCTGTGGTCGGCGAGCGGCGCCACGACGGTGACGTCGTGCCCCGCCGCGACGAGGGCCCGGGCGACGGCGCCGACACCGGGCGCGAGAACGCCGTCGTCGTTCGTCACGAGAATGCGCACGCCAACTCCTCCCCCCGGAGGATCACGCCGTCCCAGCCGGGGTCACCGGAACACTAGCTGTGGCGTCGCGCCCATCTTGCGGGCAATCTGCTGTCCTGGTCGGCGGCGCGCGTCACCAGGCCGGCGCGCTGCTTTCGTCGGCGAGCCAAGTGCCAGCGGACCCGCGCCCTGGAACGGCGAAAGCCGGTAGCGGCGGAATCGGCGCACCGGACGGGCCGGCCATGCCACACCAGATTCGACCGGCAGCGGCGCGCCGGGCGGGCGGGACCGGGCCGGTCAGTACTTCGAGCAGGCCTTCGGCGCCGCGCCTTCGAGGCTGACGAGCGCGCAGAAGCTCGCGTCGCTCACCTTCCAGACCTTGTCTTGGAGCAGTGCCGTGCCAACGGCGTTGGGCTCCACCGGCGTGCCGCCGAGGTAGATCGTGTAGGTGACCCGCGCCCCCGTCTTCGAGGTCAGCTTCACCTTGGTGACCTTGACGGTCGTCGAACGCGCCTGCGCGGTCTTGGCCTGAGCCGCGAGGAAGGCCGCGAATGCCTTTCCGTTCTGGAGCAGGGTCTCTTTCTTCGCCGCCGGCGTCGTTCCCTTGAAAAACGTCGTCCAGTTCGCCTTGATCGCCGCCGTCGCAGTACTGGAGCGGGCCGAGACGCCGAAGGCACTCGGAGCTGGCGTGCCGATCGCAAGGGCACCAAGGACGACAAGCGACCCGATCGCGAGACCGCTTCGACCACGACGACTGTTCGAATTGCGGCTGAACATCAACCTCACCCCCGGGGCGGCGTTGTAGAGGCGGAATTGCCTATCGTCATGCCCACGAGGCGATGTTAGTTGCTGCCATGTCGGCGGCTCTCTCGCTGAGCCGCCGATCGGAAGGGCCATCCCGTCCCGCGGCCGGGCGATGCCCGCGGACCAGCCCTGCGCGGCGGGGCGGCCACCCTGGACGCGTCGGTCCGGCGTTGCCCCGCTAGGATTTGTCTCGAGATCGCGCGGCCCACACGGTTCGCCGGCGAAAGGGAGCGGCCGATGATCCAGCCCCAGAGCAAGTCGGCGGGTGTCCGTCCGGTGCACGCCTTCGTCGTGATCGGCACGCTCGTCGTCGCGGCCGTTGTCGCCTTCGCCGCCTTGCACTTCATCGTCGGGCTGCTGTGGTTCTTCGTGAAGCTCGTCGTCGTTCTCGCTCTGGTGTTCCTCGTCGCGACCATCGTCCTGCGCCACGCCCGCCGTTAGCGCGACCGCATCGGTACGAGAACTTTGTGCGGTCGTTACGTCCTTGCGACGCCGATCGATGAACTCGCGAGCTTCTTTGCCGCGCGCTGGACGGCGGACCTCGAGGGGAAATGGCGAGCGAGCTACAACATTGCACCGACGAGGACGGTGCTCTGTCTGTCACCAGACGCCGAAGGGGACCGTGTCCTCGACACCTACCGCTGGGGACTGGTCCCGTCCTGGGCGAAAGAGCCGGGGATCGGAAGTCGCCTTTTCAACGCGCGCGCCGAGACTGTTGCCGTCAAGCCGTCGTTCCGCGGCGCTTTTCGGAACCGGCGACTCGCTGTAATCTCCGACGGTTTTTACGAGTGGCGGCGGGAGCAGGGCGGCCGTCGCCAGCCGTTCTTCCTCAGCCGGTCGGACGGCAGTCCGATGGCCTTCGCCGGCCTGTGGGAATCCTGGCGCGACCCGCGCTCTGCCGGCGACGAGGAGCCCTGGCTGCGCTCCTGCACGATCATCACGACCTCGGCCAACTCCGAGGTCGCACCGATCCACGACCGCATGCCCGTCGTGCTTGAGCGTGACGTGCTTGACGCCTGGCTCGACCCGTCCCTCGGTAGGCCCGACGAGCTCGAGGCGCTGTTGCGCCCGGCATCCGCCGGCACGCTCGCCGTCCGTGCCGTCGGTCCGCGGGTGGGCAACGTTCGCAACGACGACCCGGCGCTCATCGAGGCAGTGGCGCCGGACAAGACCTGACAGGACGCCTCGGCCGCGGCTCGCGGCGAGGTGCTAGAGCCAGCTGTCGGCGTAGAAGATCGCGGCGGCGTCGTAGTCCGGTCGTTCGCCGAGCTTCATGCGGATCTCGGCCCTCTCCGGCCGGTAGCCGCGGCCCACGAGGCGGTCGAAGGTCTGCCAGGCCGACCCCGAGACGCGGACGGCGAGGACTCCGAGTCCGCGCTCGCCGCAGGCGTGTTCGGCCGCGTCGAGCAGCCGATCGAAGGCGGGTCGTGACGACGCGGCGACAAATGGCAGGAATCCCGTCCCCGCGCCCTCGAAGGTCGGCGCGAAATGGCAGATCGCGATTCCCCCCTCGGTCACGAACGCTGTTCCCACCGCGGAACGCGCCACCATTACCGCTTCGGCGCCCACGTCGAGGCCGGCGTACACGAAGTCGAGGTTCGGCACCGGCCCGTCGGTCGTGACGCCGGCGGGCATGCGCACCGGTTCGATCTTCCGCCGGAGCCCGAGGCCCGTCCATGACGGGCGGAATCCGAATCTCGAGTACAGGCGGACGTGGAAGGGGCTCTCGGCGAACGTCTCGAGTCCGACGAGTCGCACGCCGCGCCCGCGTAGCCCCGCGAAACAGGCCGCGATCAGCGCCCGGCCCACCCCCTGGCCCTGGACCGTAGGGGAAACGGCGAGGGGTCCGAACCACCCCAGCGTGCCGCGGGCGATCGAGAAGATGGCGCCGACGATCTCGCCCGTCACGCCGTCGGCCGCGACCCAGCAGCCCGCGGGGTCAGCCGCGAACCGGGTCGAGAACAGCAGCGGCGGCATCACCGGCGTCGCTACCGTGCGGCCGGTCATCTGTCCGATGATGCCGGCGAAGGCGGCGTCGGTGACGTGCCGGACGTCGGCGAGATCAGGCTCTTGCATCGGTCGCACGTGCGCCTCGATCTCGGATACCTCACCTTTCTTCGCTGCCGTCGCCGGTGGCGGCGCGTCTCGCCCGTCCTGGGCGCGGGAGCGCCACGCGATCGGGGTCAGTCCTTGCGGCCGGCGAGGGCCAGCCGCAGACCGATGCCGATGATCGCGATCCCGCTCATTGCGCCGACGAGTTCCAGCCGGCGGAATGAGCGGGTGAGCAGGCGCGAGGGCTTCCCGCGCCGATCACCCACGCGCCCTTGAATTTTCCTTGTTCAGCAGGCATTGCCTTCTTTGTGCGTCTCTGGCGGAGGCTACGTCGTTTTGTCATCGCCCACATCGCCTGACCCTTGGCTATCGAACATATGTTCGCTAATGTTCGGGAATGGCCGTGGCGCTTCCCCGTCCCGCGCCGTCAGAGCTCGTCCCCGGGGTGCCGGGTGGTGATCGGCGGCTCCGCCCTGGGGTTCCCCGCGTGCTCGCCCAACGGGTCCGGCCGCTCGTCCTCGCCCGGGACGAGCTCTTGCCGGTCGCACCGGGATTCGCCGAGCTCCTCGGCACACTCGGCCTCCGGCGGGGGAGCACCCTCGCCGTTGTGGCCGACGGGGCCCGTGGGACGACGTCGGTGGTGCTCGCTCTCCTCGCCGAGGCGAGCTCGCTGGGCGCGTGGTGCGCGGCCGTCGGGCTGGAGGACCTGGGTTCTGTCGCCGCGGGCGAGCTCGGTGTCGCACTCGACCGCCTCGTCCTCGTGCCCCGGCCCGGGAAACGTTTCACAACCGTCGTCGCGGCGTTGCTCGACGGGTGTGACGTCGTGGTTGCCGCCGCGCCCGAACTGGCCCCGGCCGATCGACGTCGGCTGAGCGTGCGGGCCCGGGAGCGCCGTTCGGTGCTCGTCGTCCTCACCGGTTCGCAGGCGGCGGCCGCGGTGGTCGGTCGGCCCTGGCCAGACGGGGTCGACATCCGCCTCGCGGTGACGGGGGGTGTGTTCGCCGGGTTGGGGGCCGGGAGCGGCCGGGTGTGCTCCCACCGAGTCGACGTCGTCGCGACCCGGCACGGCGCGTACCCCCGCGAACAGCGCGCCAGCTTCTGGCTCCCGCCGCCACCCGGGAACGCCCCGCCCGCCTCCTCGGTCGTGGCGAAGGCTGCAGTGACCTCGGCGGGTGCGCGATGAGGGTCACCCGCCCCGAACGGACGCTCGTTCTGTGGTGCCCCGACTGGCCGGTGAGCGCCGCCGGGCACCGGCCCGAAGAGGCGGTCGCTGTCGTCGCCAACAACAGGGTGGTCGCCGCGTCGGCCGCTGCCCGGCGGTCGGGCGTCCACCCCTTCCAGCGCCGGCGCCAGGCGGAGTCGTGCCATCCTGGGCTCGCGGTCCTCTCCCGAGATCCCGGGGCCGAGGTCCGGGCGTTCGAGCCGGTCGTCGTCGCCCTGGAACGCTTCGGGGCGCTCGTCGCCGTCCGGCGTCCGGGGTGGGCCGCGCTCGCGACCCGGGGGCCGGCCCGGTACTTCGGGGGCGAGGAGTCCTTCGCCGCCGACGTGGCCGAGGCGGTCGCGGCGCTCGGCGAGCGCCTCGGGCTCGCCGGGGCGCCGCAATCCGGCACCGATCGCCTGCCGTTCGTCGGTGATTGGTGGCGTCTCGGGATCGCCGACGGGCCGTTCGCGGCGACGATGGCTGCGCGACGAGGTTGCATCGTCCCCCGGGGTGCGTCCCGGGTGTTCCTCGCGCCGTTCGCCATCGGGTGCATCGGGAATGCCGAGCTTGCCGACCTCCTCCGGCGTCTCGGGATCACGACCCTCGGCGGTTTTGCCGAACTCGATGAGGTCGACGTCTGCACCCGTTTCGGCACCGAGGGGGTGCGGCTCCACCGGCTCGCACGAGGGCTCGACGGACGTTCCCTCGACGTGCGCCCTCGTCGGCGCGACCTCGCCATAGAGACGCTCCTCGAACCTCCCGCCGACGACGTCGGCACGACGGCCTTTATCGCGAGAAACCTCGCCGAGAAGCTCTGTGGCCGGCTCGCCAGCGAGGGGCTCGCCTGCTGCTCCCTCGACATCAAAGTCGAGACGTCGACGGGGGACCGGCTCGGGCGTCGCTGGGCGCACGACGGGGCGTGGACTCCGGCGCTCGTCGCCGAACGGCTCCGTTGGCAGCTCGAAGCGTGGCTCGTCGGCTCCGGCCGCACCGAGGGCGGGGAGGGGTTGCGTGCACCAGCCGGGATCGCGCGCCTCCGGCTCGTGCCCGACGACGTCGTCGCCGACACCGGCCGCCAACTCGAACTGTGGGGGCGTCGGTGCACCGACGACGAACGGGCCGCCCGGGCGTTTGCCCGGGTCCAGGGATTGCTCGGGCCCGAGGCGGTCGTGCGGCCGCTGCTCGTCGGCGGCCGGGGACCGGCCGAGCGGGTCCGCTGTGTTCCCTTCGGCGATCCCTATCCCGTCCGCTTCGACGATGCCGCGCCGCCGTGGCCCGGGCAGCTGCCCCGTCCGAATCCGACCGTCGTGCCGAAAGAGCCGTATCCCGCGGAGGTGCTCGACGGTGACGGCCACAAGATCGGCGTGGATGGGCGCGGCGCGCCGAGCGGGGTGCCGGCAACCGTCGCCGTCGGGAGACGACCGCCGTCGCCGGTTGTCGCCTGGGCCGGTCCCTGGCCGGTCGACGAACAGTGGTGGGACACGGCCGCGCACCGACGGCGCGCCCGGTTCCAGGTCGTCACGGCGGACGGGGACGCCTACCTGCTCGCTGTCAATCGGGGTCGCTGGATCGTCGAGGGGAGCTACGACTAACCAACGCGCCTATCGCCGAGCGACGAGAATCCCAAAAGGAAAGCGACGGGGAGGTGCAATGGAAAACGGACCGCGCGGGGAGCCGCATCCGCAATCCGCGGAACTCGCCTACGCCGACCTCGCGACCCTCCGACGGGCGCTCGATCGCGGCGAGACGACGAGCGTCGAGCTGACCGAGACCCTGCTCGCCCGGATCGCCGCGGTCGACACCGCGGGGCCGCGGTTGGGGGCGGTCCTCGCCGTCGACGCCCAGGCCCTTGACCGGGCGCGCGACCGCGACGCCGAACGCGAGCGAGGCGCCGGGCACGGGCCGCTGCACGGCATCCCCGTGCTCATCAAGGACAACATCGACACGGCAGGGCTCGCCTCGACCGCGGGCTCGCTCGTTCTCGCGTTGAGACCGCCAGTTCGCGATGCCATGGTCGTGGACGCGCTGCACAAAGCCGGCGCCGTGGTCCTC
>JBEKLG010000026.1:0-16177 GCA_050010315.1 Acidimicrobiales bacterium | reverse complement strand
GGGCGGCGGCGTGCGACCAGCTCGCGAGCTGGGCGACGCGTTGCGGGGCGACGCTCGTACGGGGCGCCGACGGCGCCGACCCGTCGTCGGTGATCTTCGACGCCGTCGAGCACGCCACGGCGCGGTGCCGCGATCTCGTCCTCGCCGACAGCGCGGGCCGGATCCACACCAAGGCGAACCTGATGGACGAACTCCGCAAGGTGAAGCGCGTCGCCGACCGCCCCCCGGGCCGGGTGAGCGAGGTGCTCCTCGTCATTGACGCGACGACGGGCCAGAACGGGCTCCTCCAGGCTCGCGAGTTCACGAGTGCCGTCGGGGTCACCGGAATCGTGCTCACCAAGCTCGACGGGGCCGCGAAGGGCGGCATCGTGCTCGCGATCCGCGAGGAGCTCGGCCTGCCGATCAAGCTCGTCGGGATAGGTGAGGGTGTCGACGATCTCGTGCCGTTCGACCCTGATGACTTCGCCGCGGCGCTCCTCGGCGACTGACGTACCGCACCGGCCCGGGTCCGAGTGGAGCCGGTGACACCGAACGGGCAGTAGACCCCGCTTTGACGGCGACTAGCCTGGAGTTTTCATGTTCGAGATCCTGACCGGCCGCTTCGAGGAGATCTTCACGCGTCTGCGCGGACGCGGCCGGCTTACTGACGCCGACCTCGCGGAGGCGCTGCGCGAGATCCGCGTCGCGCTTTTGGAAGGCGACGTCAATCTCGAGGTCGCGCGTGAGCTCGTCGAGAAGATCCGCAGCCGCGCCTCGGGCGCTGAGCTGGAAAGGAGCCTCACGCCCGCTCAGCAGGTCATCAAGATCGTCAACGCCGAGCTCATCGCGACACTCGGCGGCGAGCAGCTCCGCATCGCCTACGCCCCGAAGCCGCCGACGGTCGTCCTGCTCGCCGGGCTCCAGGGCTCGGGCAAGACGAGCGCCGCGGCGAAACTCGCGCGCTGGTTCGTCGAACAGGGCCGTCACCCCCTGCTTGTCGCCGCTGACCTGCAGCGTCCCGCTGCCGTCGCCCAGCTGCGCCTGCTTGGACACGAGGTTGGTGCGGCGGTCTTCAGCATGCCGACCGACCCAGTCGACGTGGCGCGGCGCGGGGTCGCCGAGGCGGTCCGGGTCGGCCGCGACGTCGTCGTCATCGACACGGCGGGGCGGGTCTCGATCGATACGGCCCTGATGGACGAGGTTCGCGCCATCGGGCGTGCCACGTCACCGCACTACAGCTTCCTCGTGCTCGACGCGATGACCGGCCAGGATGCCGTCGCCACCGCCGTCGCTTTCCACGACGCGCTCGCGCTCGACGGGGTGATCCTCACGAAGCTCGACGGGGACGCCCGCGGCGGTGCCGCGCTGTCAGTCGCCAAGGTCGTCGGTCGGCCGATCGCCTTCGTCTCGACGGGCGAGCGCCCATCCGACTTCGAGGTCTTCCGCCCGGATCGGATGGCGAGCCGGATCCTCGGGATGGGCGACGTGCTGTCGCTGATCGAGCGCGCCGAGCAGACTTACGATCACGAAGTCGCCGGGCGTGCCGTCGCCCACCTGCGGTCCGGGCGCTTTTCGCTCGAGGACTTTCACGACCAGCTCCAGCAGATGAAGCGGCTCGGCCCGTTCTCGGGCCTGGTCGGCATGCTGCCGGGGATGCCGAGGGAGATGCGCAACGCCTCGATCGAGGATTCGAGCGTGACGCGCATCGAGGCGGTCATCCGGTCGATGACGCCGGACGAGCGCGAGAACCCGGCGATCATCAACGGCTCGCGCCGCACCCGGATCGCGGCCGGCAGCGGGACGACGCCGGCGGAGGTCAACGACCTCCTCAACCGCTTCAAGGAGATGCAGAAACTGATCCGGTCCTCGGGGATGATGGCACCGGTGGGTCCGAAAGGACGGCGGGACAAGCGCAAGGGTGGCCGGGTGACACCGGCCCGTAGCCGCTAGGCGGCGACGGCCCGAGCGGTGTCCCTCAACTCGGTCGATACCACAGAAAGCGAGAATGACGTGGCCGTGAAGCTCCGCCTCAAGCGGATGGGGAAGAAGAAGCAGCCGACATACCGGATCGTCGTGGCAGACAGCCGCTCGCCCCGGGACGGTCGGTTCATCGAAGCCATCGGGACGTACGCACCGCGCGCCGAACCGTCGCTCATCGCGGTTGACAACGCCAAGGCGGTCGCCTGGTTGACGGAGGGAGCGAAACCGAGCGAGACCGTGCGCAAGATCCTCGAGGTCTCCGGGGCGTGGGGTGAGTTCACGGCGAATAAGCCGGCCAAGGCACGCAAGCCGGCGCGGGGCAAGGCGGCGGAGCGCGCCGCCAGGCCGTCGAAGCAAGCCGCGTCGAAGCAAGCCGCGGCGAAGAAGGCCGCGGAAAAGAAGGCCGCGGAAAAGAAGGCCGCGGAAAAGAAGGCCGCGGAAAAGAAGGCCGCGGAAAAGAAGGTCGCGGCGCCGACCCGGGGTGAGGTCGCCTCCGAACCGGCAACGCGAGTCGACGAGATGCCCGAATCGACCGCCGACGACGCCGAGACGGACGCGCCCGCCGACGGTGGGGAGGAGTGAGGGCCGATGGCGTCAGACACCCCGATCTTTGAGGGACCGGACTTCGGCCCGGTCGACGAGGTCGACCTCGAGGAGGTCGACGTCGACGAGGTCGACCTCGTCGACGACACCGGCGAGGACGAGGCTGACGAGTCCGGCTACGCCGAGCCCGACACCGACGACGACGCCGCCAACCAGGTGGTGGGTGGCGTGGCACGCTCGGTCCTCGAGCACGTCGCCCGCTCGATCGTCGATGATCCCGACGCCGTCGTCGTGAAGGCGGATACCGGTCGCAACGGCACCCGCTTCGACCTCCACGTCGCTCCCGGTGACATGGGGCGGATCATCGGCAAACGCGGCCGCGTTGCGCAGGCCCTGCGGGTGCTCGTCCGCTCCGCGGCGGCGCGTGACGGGACGGAAGCCACCGTCGACATCGTCGACTGACCGTCGCGTACGTGGCGCTCCTCGAGGTCGGCAGGGTCGTCAAGCCCCACGGGCTCGCCGGTGAAGTCGTCGTCCGATTCGTGTCGAACCGGCCCGAGCGACTCCGGCCCGGCTCGCGCCTCGTCGTCGGGCCGGCCGCGGCCGGCCCCGACCTGCCGGCGGAGCTGACGGTCGCCACGGTGCGGCCACATCTTGGGTGTCACCTCGTGCGGTTCGAAGGTGTCGTCGACCGCGCTGCGGCGGAACAGCTGCGCGGGGCGATCCTTCTTGCCGAGCCGCTTACCGACGCCGGGGCGCTCTTCGTGCACGAGCTGATCGGGGCCGAGGTCGTCGACGTCGACGGGGTCACCCGGGGAAGAGTGACCGCGCTCGAGGCGAACCCGGCAAGCGACCTCCTCGTCGTCGACGGCCGCCATCTCGTCCCGGTCCGCTTCGTCGTCGAGTCCTCGCCGGGAAGGATCGTCGTCGAAGTGCCGGCAGGGATCTTCGAGTGAGCGCCGGCCGACCCGACCGCTGCCGCCGGATGGCGGTGCCCGCGCGGAGAGTCGAGGTGCTGACGATCTTCCCCGAGCTTGTGACCAGCTACTGCGGCGAAGCGATCCTTGGGAGGGCGATCCGCGCCGGCCTGGTCGAGGTCATCGCGCACGACCTGCGCCTCGGCGCCTCGGACCCGCACCGCTCGGTCGACGACACGCCTTTCGGCGGTGGTGCGGGGATGGTGCTCGCCCCCGAGCCGGTGTTCGCTGCCGTCGAGGCGATCGACCCGGCCCGCCCGCTCTACCTCATGAGCCCGGCGGGCCGCCGACTCGACCAGGCGCTCGTCGAAGAGCTCGGGGAACTTGGCGCCTTCTCGCTCCTCTGCGGCCGCTACGAGGGAGTTGACCAGCGCATCGCCGACCACCTCGTCGACGGCGAGATCTCGATCGGCGACTTCGTGCTCGCCGGCGGAGAGCTCGCCGCGCTCGCGCTCATCGAGGCCGTCGTACGGCTCGTCCCTGGCGCCGTTGGCAACGCGGTGTCGCCTGAGGTCGAGAGCTTCACGACGGGGCTGCTCGAGCACCCCCAGTACACCCGACCGGCGGAGTTCCGCGGCTGGGAGGTTCCCGCTGTGCTGCGCAGCGGCGACCACGCCGCCATCGAGCGCTGGCGGCGCGCCGCGGCTCTGTACAGCACGATCGAGCGCCGGCCGGACCTCATCGAGGCTCGCGGCGGGCTCTCCGAGGCGGAGATGCGGCTGCTCGCCGAGCACGGCTATCCTCTAGACGCTGCAGCGCCGCTCGCGACCTCCGCGCCCGGCCGGCGCCGTGTCCCCGCGAAGGAGCCGGACCGACAATGAACCCCACCGATCTCGTTGACCGCGCGACACTGCGCGACGACATCCCCGACTTCCGTCCGGGCGATACGGTGAGGGTGCACGTGCGCGTCGTCGAGGGCAACCGCGAGCGGATCCAGGTCTTCCAGGGCGCGGTGATGCGCCGCCAGGGCGCGGGCGCCCGCGAGACGTTCAGCGTCCGCAAGGTGAGCTTCGGGGTGGGGGTGGAGCGGACCTTCCCGGTCCACTCCCCGATCCTTGCGAAGATCGAAGTCGTTGCCGAGGGCGACGTCCGGCGTGCGAAGCTGTACTACCTGCGCGACCGGGTCGGCAAGGCTGCGAAGATCAAGGAGCGTCGCGCCACGCGCTGAACCGGTGATCGGAGGTTGGCGGATGAGGAGCCGACGTTGAGCGCCGAAGAGGACCTCGACCAGTTTGAAGCGGAGATCGAGCTCGCCCTGTACCAGGAGTACCGTGCCGTGCTGCCGATGTTCCGCTACGTCGTCGAGACCGAGCGCCGTTTCTACCTCGCGAACGAGGTGACGGTGACCCCGCACGAGGGCGCGGGGGCAACGCATTTCGAGGTCGAGCTCGGCGACGCCTGGGTCTGGGACATGTACCGCCCGGCCAGGTTCGTCTCGTCGGTGAAGGTAGTCACCTTCCGGGACGTGAACGTCGAGGCGCTGCCGGAAAAGGAGCTCTAGGAGCCGCGGCCCAGGCGGAGGCGTGGGCTGAGATCAGAGCGGGTCGGTCGAGGCCTTCCCGTTGTCGGCGACGCTCCCGGTCCAGCCGCGGCCGTCCCAGTAGCGGAGGGCGTGCCGACCGGTGACGTCGCGGTACCAGCCGAACAGCGGCTGGCGGCCCGAGCCGTCGTCGGGTGGCGGGAGGGCTGGGCTGTAAGGGGCCGGACCCGGGGCGACCTCGATCGGCGCGAGCGCCCCCGCGGCCGTGGCGCGCGACCCGCCGAACGCGAACTCTCCGCCTGAGGGCCCCCGCCCGCCGGGGGTCGGGCTCGGGCGGGGTTGGGGACGTGTCGTGAACTCGGCGACGAGCTCGAGGAGGATGCCGAAGGGCTGGAAGACGGCACACAGGATCGCCCAGAAGATCGACGGGAGCCGCCATGGGGTGACGCCCCGCGTCATCCGGTGACGCACGGAGATGCGGTAGCCGAGGAGCGCGAACACGACGGCGAAGGCCGCCGAGAGCGCGAGTTCACCGGTGTTGCCGGCAAGACCGAAAGAATGCAGGCCAATGGCCCCGACCACGAGGTTCTCCGTCGTTGATGCGCGCCTCGCGCAAAGATGAGTCTACCGCCGGGGTTGGCGATGACCGCCTCGGCCGTTGGAACCCGGCTCTAGCGGCCAGGGGGCCGGCTCGAGCGCCGATCCCAGCACGCCCCGTGCCAGTGGCGGCGCTCGGACGGCTCGGCGAGTGGCACGACGACGAGGTGGCCGACGCCCGGGGCGATCTCTTGGCTGCACCCCGGGCAGCGGTAGGGCTTGCGGGCGGCGTGGGGCTGGATCGCCCGCACCTCGGCGGTCCTGCCGGTGAGCGGATCGCGGGCAAAGACGGCACGCATTGGCGGCGGACTCGGTAGTCGCGGACGTGCCACGAGGCATTATCGCCTCCCGGGACCGGCCCTCGGGCGGATGGCCGCGCCATTCGCTACAACGTCGCGGTGGGCTTCGTCACCCTGGGCGTTCGCTTCCGTCCCGCGTCGCGCGCCGCCTCGCCGTGGTCCGGCTGCACCCCGGAGGAGCTCTTGTGGCTCGGGCAGGCGGTCGAGGGGGCCGGGGCAGACGCGGTCCTCTGCGATGGGGAGCGGTCCCCGAGCGCACCGGGGGACCCGTTCGTCCTCGTCGGCGCCCTCGCGGCCGTGACCAACCGGGTCGTGCTCGGCTGTGTCGCGAGCTCCGTCGGCGAGCGGCATCCCGCGGTCGTGGCGAAGGCCGTCGCCGCGCTCGACGTCTGTTCCGCCGGCCGCGTCCTCGCCTGTCTCGCTCCGCGAGCGAACGGTCTGGGGGGAGGCTTCGGCCAGCTCGCCGAGGCGCTCGACGTCGTGCGGGCGATGCTCGATCGCCCGGCGCCTTCCTATTCGGGCGCGCACTTCGGAATTGCCGGGGCCTGGAACGAACCGCGGGCGGAACGCCCGACACCGACGCCGCTCGGCGTGCTCGTGCCGCCGCCCGCCGCCCGCCTCGTGCCCGACGCACTCGGCGCGCTCCTCGCCGGGCGCGCCGACACCTGCTTCGTCGAGGTCGCGGCCATGGCCGCGGAGACGTTGCGAGAAATGTCCCGGGCGTTAGCGGCGAAAGGGATTCCGCTCGTTGCCCTCCTCGGCACCGAACGCGACGCCTCACCTGTCGGCGCCGCCGCGGCCGCCGGCGACGCCCTCGGCGCGGGGTGCGGCGGAGTCGTCATCGACTGGCGCGGGGCCCCGACGGGGGCGAGCGTCGTCCGGGTCGTTGCCGCGACCCGCGACGTTCTCGACCAACCTGAGGCGCGCTAGGCGGCCAGGCTGCGGCGCCCGTGCGGGTTGCCGCCGGCCCCGCCCGCCCCGGGCCGTCAACTGGTGATCGTCGCGGCGATCAGGCGCGCCATGGCCTTGGCGCCGGTCCCGCCGATCGGCATGTGGACGCCGTCAGGCCCGAACCACTGTGGGTGGCGGTCGGCGAGGGCGTTGAAGTCCGCGAGCCGGGCGTTCCGGTATTTCGGCACCTCGGCCTCAATCACCGCGTTCACCGAGTGGGCCCAGCTGTCAGAGGACGGGAGGTGGACGGTCACCACAACGACGCGCGAGGCACCCCCGAGCACGTCCATCATGGCGCGGAACTGTCCGAAGCTGATCGGGCCGTTCGTGCCGAGATCGACGACGACGACCGCTCCCAGCTGGTCATCGGCCTTCAGGCGCCGGGCAAGGGCGATCCCCGAGACCCACTGGCGGTCCACCGCGGCCTCGATGTCGATGCCCGGGATGTCGGCTATGAGATCGGGCTTGGCGTCGAGGAGCACCGAGTCGCCGAACGCCGTGACGCGTCCGGCGACGAATCCCGGTCCGGGGGGTGTCGTCGTCGTGGCCGCCCCGGGGCCTTTTCTGTCCCAGACGCAGACGACGTAGCGGACCTTCTTGCCGTGCACCTTGTGGACGCGGATCTGTTCGCTGTAATGGGTGCGGCAGCGGTGGGCGTGCCCGAGCGGGTACGGCGGATGGGAGATCGCCGTCGCGTCCGGCGGGGCCACAGCGAAAGCCGCGATCGCCACGAGCCCGGCGCAGGTCGTTGCCATCTGCCACGGGATACGACCCACTCGGACCTCGCCTTTCTGCGGAGAACCGCTGCCCGCGAATCTTGCCAGGTCCACCGAGCGCCCCGGGCGCGCCGCTCGCCGCCGGATGCCAGAAAGCCGACTTGCCCGGCTTCTCGCCACGACGAGGCGCCCGGGCCATCTGGGCGATCTGGCGCGGGCCATGGCGCGGCGGCACTTGGCCCGGGAGACGGTCGGTGACAGAGTCGAGCCGGTCTTCTGCGGGCGACCACGACGACCATGCGGTGGGCCCAGGCTCGCGGCGCGCGTCTAGGGGTCGATCTCGTTTTCGAGGAGCGAGGCGTAGACGGCCGCCGCCTTCTGGGTCTCCGGTCCAGCGATCCTCGCAACCTTTCTGTCGTCGATCGTCGCAATCGGCTGGATGCCGCGCAGGGTCGAGCTGAGAAAGGCCTCCTCGATCTCCGCCGCGGCGAAGATCGCGAGCGGCACGTCGCGTTCTGCGCCGCCGTGCCGCTCGAGCAGGAGGTCACGGGTGACGCCGAGGAGCAGGCCCGCGGACTGCGGCGGCGTGACGAGCTCGCCGTCGATCACGACGAAGACGTTCGACCCAGTGCCCTCACAGAGCATGCCGCCCAGGTTGCCGAAGATCGCCTCGTCGGCCCCGACGGCATGCGCCCGCTCGAGTGCCAGGGCGTTCTCGGCGTATGAGGTGGTCTTCAGCCCGCAGAGCGCGCCGCGCTCATTCCGGGGCCAGGGCGCGACCATCACCGATGAGGGCGTGTCGAAGGACTCGAACGGATCGGCGGCGACGACGAGGGTCGGCGGGTCCGTTCCCCGTCCCGATCCGAGCGCTCCCGCGCCGGACGTGACCGTGATCCGGATCCGGCCAACGGCGAACTCCGCGGTATCGACGACGAGGGCGACAGCCCGGGCGACGTCTGCGGAAGGAACGGGGGTGATCCCGAGGCCGCGCGTCGAGTACTCGAGGCGGGCGAGGTGGCGACTGAGCGCGAACGGACGGCCCTGGTGGAGCAGGACGGTCTCGAAGACCCCGTCACCGACGACGAGTCCGTGGTCGAAGACCGAGATGCTCGCCTGCTCCGCGGTTGAGAGCGCGCCATTGACGTAGACGAGTGGCATGCCACCAAGACTACGTAATCCCGCCTGTCGGCGAAAAACGACGCCGTCGCCGTGGCCCTTACGTCCCCGGGGTTTTTCCGCGCGGGGCGATATCAGCGGCGATTGCCGCGAGATACCGGCGCACGATGGGGAGATCCTCGCGGTGGGTGATCCCCAAACAACACGCCTCAGTGTTGACGACGCGCACCCGGTCCGCACCTGAGGCGATGAGATTCCCGACGACCTGGGGCAGGAGCAGCTCCGCGTCGCCCGTCCCCCGATCGAAGGAATCCAGCGCCCGCTCGAGGTGGTCGAGCATCCGGAGGTGGAAGCCCCAAAGGTTCATCGAGACCCGGACCGAGCCCGGGACGAACTCTGACTCGACGGAAGCGGTCCGCCCGTCAGGCAGGAGCGGCGTGGCGAGGAACCGCCCATCTTCGTGCAACTCCAGCGTGTGCTCGTTGATCCGGACGACCATTCTGTCGTCGTCGGACTCGCAAAGCCCGCGTTTCACCGTCGCTCCGCTGAACACAGTGCGCATGAGCTGGTAGGCGACGAGGACGTGGGCATCGTCGAACGTCCCGTCGGCGCGGGGTCGTGTGAAATGGTCGACGACAGCTCTGAGCGCTGATTCGCCGTAGAGGTCGTCGGCGTTCGCGACGCCGAACGGGCCGGCGAGGGCCGACCGGGCCGACGCCACGGCCTGGGTCGTCCCAGGAACGGGCGCCTGACAGACGATGGCGACGGGCAGCGACGCCGGCCAGCGGGCGCCGACGTGGTCCTCGATCTGGCCGCGGATCTCGTCGCGCACGACGAGCACGATGCCGTCGAACCCGCAGGACGTTGCGGCGAGCGCCGTATAGTCCATGATGGCTTCGTCGTGAGGTCCGACCGGGGCGAGCTGTTTCGGGCCCCCGAAGCGGGTGCCGTGCCCGGCCGCGAGGATGACGAGCTGCACCACGGCATCCTAAGTCGTGGTGGCCCGGTCATGAGGCGTACGAGCGAGGAGGCGAAATGGTGACGGCTGGCGCTGAGAACCCGGTGGAAGGTTCGCCGCCGCAGTCTGGTGCCGCGCCGATCGCGACGGCGGAGGAGGTGGCCGGAGAGCTCTCGCCTGAGGAGATGGAGCGGCGCCGTGCCGCGCTAGCCGAGATCGTGGATTTGATGCGCGAGGCGATCCAGATGGACGGCGGCGATCTCGTGCTCACCCGAGTCGACTACGGTGCCGGGATCGTCGACGTCGAACTGCGGGGAGCCTGCGGGTCCTGCGCGATCTCCTCGATGACGCTGCGTGCCGGGGTCGACCGCATGCTGAAAGAGCGTCTCGAGTGGGTGCGCGAGGTGCACGGCGAAGTCGATGAGTCTCTCGATTACTTCGAGAGCGAGGCGCTCGGACGGGGCGCCTACGTGCCGAAGTACTACTGATCGGCGGGGCGTTCCCGCCGCGAGTTCATGAGGCGCTCAACACATCAGCTGACATAGCGCGGAATAGCCGATCGTCGTGCAGGTCGTCGTCTCGGTCGAATGCGCGAGAAGCCCGTTCAGTCCTGCGAGGGCGCGGGCCGCGACCCGAATCCGCCTGCCGGCGGCTGTGGCCCAGTCCGAGCTCTCGACTAGTGCGACCGAAAAGGAACTTCGCGCCTCTGCTCGCCTTTATTCGCCGAGGCGGCTCCGCAGCGCAGAGTCCTTCGCCCGCACCTCGTCGCGGAGACGATCCTGGTAGCCGACGACCGCCTGCGCGACACCGCCGTCGGTGAGTCCGAGGATGCGCGCCGCGAGCAGCCCAGCATTGCGGGCGCCGTCAATCCCGACGGTCGCGACGGGCACGCCACGGGGCATCTGCACCATCGACAGCAGCGAGTCCAGACCGGAGAGCGTGGGATGTGCGATCGGCACCCCGATGACCGGCAGCGGTGTGACCGCCGCCAGCACCCCGGCGAGGTGCGCCGCTCCGCCCGCGCCGGCGATCACGACCTGGACACCGCGCGCCCGGCAGCCGCGGGCGTACTCGAGCGTGTCGTCGGGCGTCCGATGAGCCGAGAGCACGCGCATCTCCCACGGGATGCCGAACTCGTCGAGCGCTTCGGCGGCTTGGCGCATCACCGCTTCGTCTGATTCGCTCCCCATCACGATCGCGACGCTCACTGCCTGTCCACCCTATGGCCTTCCGCTACCGGTGGCGCCTGGCGGACCGACGACGCGCCTCGGCATCCCGCCGCCATGGGGATCGGCCTAGTCACGTGCACCGAGTGGGGCCAGCCGTTTCCCGATCATCCCGAGCAACCGTCCGACCGCCATGCCGGCAACGACGTCGGAGGCGTGGTGGATCCGCACGTAGACCCGGCTCGTCGCGACGACCAGTGCCGTCGCGACATACAGCGGCGTGAGCGGGTCATCGCCGTCGGAGAGCAGAGTCGCCCCACAGAAGGCCGCCGTGGCGTGACCCGAGGGGAAGCTCGACGAGAGCGGCTGGCGCAGCGGCAGGGGGTGACCGCCGTTGTTCGCTGGCCGCCGCCGACGCACGAACGACTTCATCACCACGTTGACAAGGACCGATTCGACGCCGGTCGCGACAATCGCCCGCCACGCGGCCTTCTCGTTGAGTCGCCCGCCGCGCAGTGCCCGGAGCAACGCGAACACGACCCAGATCAGGCCGAATTCGCCCAATGCGGAAGCGGTGTAAAAGACCCGGTCGGCAACGGGATGCCCGCGGACGCGATCGAACAGCGCGTCGACGCGCGCGTCGAATTCGACGACGAGCCGGTGTGCCATCGGGGCCCGAGGCTAGTCGGCGCGGCTCGCGGTCGCTTCGTTCGCCGCCGGCGCCTCACCTCCGAACGCGGGGCAAAGTGCCTGATAGGCGCACGTCTTGCAGAGCGGAGAAGGGCTCGGGCGGAAGTCTCCGGTCTCGCATGCCCTGTCGATCGCGGCCCAGACCGCGAGGGCGCGTTGGCGAGCGCCGCGCACGCCCTGTGCGGTGGGGGACTCGACGAGCACGACCTCGTCACGCAGGTACATGAGGCGAACCTCTGCTGGGCGGGTGCCGAGGACCTCTTCGCAGAGCACGGCGTAGAAGTAGACGCCGCCGAGGCTCGTCCGCGACCTGTCGGGCAAGGGCGCGCGACCGGTCTTGTAGTCGACGACGGCGAGCGCGCCCTCGCCGAGATCGTCGAGGCGGTCGATGATCCCGCGCAGCTCGACGCCTTCCACGGTCGCGTGCAGGTCGAGCTCGAGCCCGACCTCGTGCACCGTGGTCGGGTCCTCGAGCGAGAAGTAGCGGGTGATGAGCTCGCTCGCGTCCTCGTGGAGGCGGAGCGTGTCGGCGTCGTCGAGTGCGAGCCCGGTGAACTCCTCGGATATCGGAAGCTCGGCGAACGCGGCGGTGAGCGCTTCCTCGGCGCGGGCCCGGGTGCGCTCGGCGCCCGTCGCCGATTTGAACAGCAGTTCGAGGGCACGGTGGACGAGGGTGCCGCGCACCTGCTGGATCGAGGACGGCTCGGGGATCCGGTCGATGTGGGCGTAGCGGAAGGCGAGGGGGCACTGCACGAAACGGGCGAGCTTTGACGGGGAAAGGGTGCTCGGCAGCGGAAGGGGCATCGCGGCCGCGAGGCTACGCCCCGGCTGTGCCTAGCGCCGATAGGACCGGTTCGGCGACTAACGCTGGGTCTGTCCGGGCCGAAGTGTCCGAGGCCCGGGGAATCCGCGACCGAGCCGTCGACCAGCCGCGCCGCGATCTCGCGGGCCGCTCGGGCGGAGAGCACTTCCGTCGCGGATCCCCGGCCGATCGTCACGGGGTACGTGGCCTGGCCGAGCCGTCGGTAGGTGTCGAATTGCGGCGCGAGATCGCCGATGCGGGTCTCGTACGCCGGCGTACAGGCGAGCTCGACTCGGCCGTCGGCCCGGTCGACGAACCCGCGCCCGATGCAGCCGACGAGCACCTCGGGGTTCGAGCTCGCAAGGGGCGGTCTCTAGCGGTAGTGCTCGGCCGCGGCCTCACGGGACGGATACAAGCCTCGTGATGACGGGCGAGCTTGTCACGCTCTCGTCCGGCTCGTCCGGCAGCGGGCGAGAAAAGACGATCGGTTCGTAGCAGAAAAGACCGGCGAACCGTCCCGGGCTTGCCGCGGCGGCAGCGAGGATCGCCGTCGCACCAAGCGAATGCCCGATCGCGACCGGGCAGCGCAGGCCGAGCCGGTCGACGGCGGCAGGCAAGTCGTCAACGAAGCCCTCCCAGGTGGCCGCGGCTGCCGCCTCCGACAAGCTATGACCGCGCAGGCCAAGGGCGCGCCACGAGGACCGTCTTGCAGGTGGCCAGGGAGGGCCCGCAGGCTGACGCCGATGAGACCGGCGTCGCGGACCAACAAGACGGGCGGTGCATTGCCACCGAGGTCGTAGGCGGTGAGCGATGTGCCGTCGGCACCAGCGAAGGCGACGGTCGGAACGCCAGCACCCTGCCGTCGGTGGGCGCCCAGCTCGCTGGCCTCGTGGCGAAGCTGTCGCCGTCGAGTACAAATGGGGCCGTGCAACACCTCCTCACCGAGTCGGGATACGCCGCGCTCGTCCTGCTGGCCTTCGCCGAGGCCTGCTGCGTGCCGATCCCGTCCGAGGTCACCTTCGGCTTTGCCGGCGTGCTCGCGGCGTCGGGACGACTGAACCTCGCCATCGTTCTCGCCGTGGGTGCGGCGGCGGAGCTCGCCGGGTCCTCCACCGCCTACGGCATCGGACGACTCGGCGGCCGACCGCTCGTCGAGCGGCTCGGCCGCTACGTCCTCGTCACCTCGAAGGACCTCGATCGCGCCGAACGCTGGCTCTCGGGCAGGGGCGAGTTCGCGGTGATGGTCGGTCGGGCGATGCCGGTGGTGCGCGCCTTCACGGCGATCATCGCCGGGACGGCAGAGATGCCGTTCTGGAGGTTCGAGATCTTCAACTTCGCCGGGACGGTCATATACACGGCGAGTTTCGCGGCGGTTGGCTACGGGGTCGGATACGGGTGGAAGCGTGTCGCCCACGATTTTTCGATTGCCGGCTACGTCCTCGTCGCCCTCGTCGTCGTCGCCGTCGTCGCGTTCATCGTCCTCCGGCTGCGCGAGCTGCGCCGCGAACGGCGGATCGGGGCCGCCGATCCCGTGGCGACCGGCCCGGGGAAGGGAATCACCGTCGGCTAGCCCAGCGTCTCGCACATCGCGTCCGGGGATGCGGCGTCGGGTCGCGGGCGCGAGCCGCGTCAGCCGTCGGAGCTACTCGGTGACGAGGGGGACCTCGAAGTTCATCTCCGTCCCGGATTCGGCCCCGGGCGCGATCGTGAACGAGCCGCCGAGGAGCTTGGCGCGCTCGGCCATGTTCGTCAAGCCCCGGCTGGCAGGCCCAGAGCCCGGTGGCAAGCCGACGCCGTCATCGCTCACCGTGAGGAGGAGGCGGTGCTCGGCGACCACGAGGCCGACATGGACCCGGCTGGCGTGGGCGTGGCGGGCGACGTTCGCCAGGGCCTCGCGCAGCACGGCGAGCATGTGACCGGCGACGTGCTCGCTCACCTCGGTGTCGATGGGGCCCGAGACCGCCACCGAGGGCTCGAAGCCGAGACTGCGGACCGACTCAGCGCACAACTCGAGGACGCGGGTGCGCGGGCTCCGTCGACCAACCGGTAGGGGCTCGAGGGCGAAGATCGAGGTGCGGATCTGGCGGATCGTGTCATCGAGGTCGTCGATCGCAGTGTGGATCACCCGCAGTGCCTCCGGGGCGGAAACCTGGCGGATGGCGCTCTGCAGCGACAGACCCGTTGCGAACAGCCTTTGGATCACCGTGTCGTGGAGGTCGTGCGCGATCCGAGCCCGTTCGGTGGCAACGCCGAGCTCGCCCACCTTGGCGTGCAGGCGCGCGTTGTCGACGACGATTCCCGCGGCGAGGGCAAGAGCCTGGAGAATGTCGCCGTCCTCCTCAGAGAACTCGTCGGCGTCGATCCTGTCGGTGAGGTAGAGATTGCCGAAGACCTCCCCATGGACGAGGACCGGCACACCGATGAACGACTTCATCGCCGGGTGGTGGGCGGGGAATCCGGCCGACGCCGGGTGCCGGGTCAAGTCGGCGAGTCGGAGAGGATGCCCGCTGTCGAAGATCATGCCGAGGAGGCCCTCGCCGCGGGGCAGGTGATCGATCCGGTCGACCTCTTCGGGGGTGAAACCGTCGTTCACGAACTGGGCGAGGCGTCCCGAGCCCGGTTCGATGACGGCGAGCGCGCCGTAGCGGGCGTTGACGAGCTGGCGGGCCTGTTCGACGATGTGACGGAGCGCGATGTCGAGATCGAAGTCGGCTTCGAGGACGAGGACAGCCTCGAGGAGTTGCTGCAGCCGCTGCGGGTCGGTCACCCTGCGGTACGGCACGGCGTAAGCGTGCCACGTGAACCGGGCGGTCCCGGCGTGATCAGGCTGCGGGTGCCGTGGCGGGACCTTTGACTCTGACCGGATGCGAGGGGCCGAGCGCACAGTTAGCGGATGGGCATCCGGATCGCCGTCGTCGACGACGTGGCCGCGGTCCGGCAGAGCGTCCGCAAGCTCCTCGAGGACGAGGAGGGCTTCGAGTTCGTTGGCGAAGCGGCGACGGCTGCGGACACGCAGCTTCTTGTCGAGCACACCCGTCCCGACGTCGTCGTGGTCGACGTCCGCCTCCCGGACGGAGACGGAGTCGAGCTGTGCCGGACGATCCGGCTGGCCTATCCCGCGACCGCCTGCGTCATGCTCACCGCCTACAACGACGAAGAGGCGCTCATCGCCTCGTTGCTCGCCGGTGCCGCGGGCTACTTTCTGAAGCAGATCCGCGGTGGCGACCTCGTCTCGTGCATCCGGACGGTTTCCGCCGGCGGCCAGTTCCTCGACAGCTCGCTCCTTGGCCACGTCCTCGCTTCGCTCGGCACCGGGTCGCGGTACGGCCTCGAGCCGGCCGAGGCCGCCATCGTACGGGGTGTCCTCGAGGGCATGTCGAACGACGAGATCGCCGTGGAGCGATCGATGTCAACGGAGGCCGTCGTGGCGCGACGCGCGGCGTGCTTCGACAAGGTCCGCCAGCACGGCGTCTATTGACCTGCCCCTCCCTCGCGGTAGGGCCAGATCGGCGCCTGCGATGACGCGGCCACGCTCACCGCGGCGATATCGCCGTCTCGAGACACCTTGATTGCGGGTGCGAACCCGCTCTCGCGCACCCTGGGTAGTTGGACACCGAATAGAGGAGGGCCAGGATGGCCGAGGACCTCGGCATCGCCTGTGAGAACGCGGCCAAATGGCCAAGCAGCCTGGAAGCAAGCAGTCTGGCGGAGGCAGCCAGGCTGCGCGCCCTGGCCTGCCAGCTGACCTCGAGCGGCGCTTCGCTGGCGGCCCTGCGGGAGTTGCCATGGCCAAACGCCGGCCAGCGCTGAGGGGAAGCCACCCTAAGCGCCGGGGCCACTCCTTCGTCCTTGCCGCACGATGGCGACCCCCTTGGCCGCGACAACCAAGCGGGAGCCAACAGGAGTGCCGCTTATCAGGTCGT
>JBEKLG010000025.1:0-16367 GCA_050010315.1 Acidimicrobiales bacterium | reverse complement strand
GTGACCGGGCGGAGCGCAGACCGTTGCTGCCGGGCGGTCCCCCGACGCACGAACGACGGGGCACGCTCGGACTTCGTCCTCGCAACTCGCCGGGACCCGCCTGGCGAGGGAAAGAACTATATCACCAGCCCGCCCTCAGACCTGCTGGATCTTGATCTCGATGTCGACCCCGGCGGGCAGATCCAGCCGCTGCAGGGAGTCGACGGTCTTCGGGCCGTGCTCGATGATGTCGACGAGCCGCTTGTGGATCCTCATCTCGAAGTGCTCGCGGCTGTCCTTGTACTTGTGGGGCGAACGCACGACCGTGTAGCGGTGGCGTTCGGTCGGCAGCGGGATCGGACCGCGCACCTTCGCCTGGGTGCGGAGCACGGTCTCGACGATCTTCTTCGTCGACTGGTCGACCACCTCGTGGTCGTACGCCTTGAGCCGGATGCGGATCCGCTGCGCCACGCCCCGCCTACTTGATGATCTTCGTAACGCGGCCCGAGGCCACGGTGCGGCCGCCTTCGCGGATCGCGAAGCGCAATCCCTCGTCCATCGCGATCGGCTTCTGCAATTCGACCGTCATCGTCGTGTTGTCGCCTGGCATCACCATCTCGGTCCCCTCGGCGAGGGTGATCGAGCCCGTGACGTCCGTCGTGCGGAAGTAGAACTGCGGGCGGTAGTTGGAGAAGAACGGCTTGTGCCGTCCTCCTTCCGCCTTCGTCAGCACGTAGACGTTCGCCTCAAAGTTCGTGTGCGGGGTGATCGATCCCGGCTTGCAGACGACCTGGCCGCGTTCGACTTCTTTCTTGTCGATGCCGCGCAGCAGCAGCCCCACGTTGTCCCCGGCCTGGCCCGAGTCGAGGATCTTGCGGAACATCTCGACACCGGTGACGACGGTCTTCTGCGTCGGGCGCAGCCCGACGATCTCGACCGTCTCCCCCACCTTGATCTCGCCCTGCTCGATGCGGCCGGTAACGACCGTGCCCCGGCCGGTAATCGTCATCACGTCCTCGACCGAGAGGAGGAATGGCTTGCTCCGGTCACGGACGGGCTCCGGGATGTAGTCGTCGACCGCTTTCAGCAACTTGAGGACGTCTTCCGCCGCCTCGGCGTCGTCGTTCAGCGCCTTGAGCGCGCTCATCCGGACGATCGGCACCTCGTCCCCGGGGAACTCGTACTCGGTGAGCAGGTCGCGCACCTCCACCTCGATGAGCTCGAGGAGCTCCTCGTCGTCGACCATGTCGACCTTGTTGAGGGCGACGACGATCGACGGCACACCCACCTGCCGGGCGAGCAGCACGTGCTCCCGAGTCTGGGGCATCGGTCCGTCGTCGGCGGCGACGACGAGGATTGCCCCGTCGATCTGGGCCGCGCCGGTGATCATGTTCTTGATGTAGTCGGCGTGGCCGGGCATGTCGACGTGCGCGTAGTGGCGTTTGTCCGTCTCGTACTCGACGTGGGCGATCTGGATGGTGATGCCGCGCGCCTTCTCCTCCGGCGCGGCGTCGATCTTCTCGAACGCGATGTACTGCACGTTCGGGTTGGACTTGTGGAGGATCTTCGTGATCGCCGCCGTCAGCGTCGTCTTGCCGTGGTCGATGTGACCCATCGTCCCGACATTGACGTGGGGCTTCGTCCGTTCGAACTTCTGCTTGGCCATTGGTGCCGACAGCTCCGTCTGCTCTGGGCAGCGCCCCTTGGCCCTGCCGCTACCTGACTGCAATGAACCTGGTGGGCTCGTCCGCCCGCTTGCTGCCAACCCCCGGCGATCCGGGGTTTACCGCCGGCCGGACCAGCCGGCACCGGCGTGCCCCGAAGGCCTCGGGCCCTCACTCCCCCGTCGCCCGGGCGACGATCTCCCGGGCAATCGACTCGGGAACCTCCTGATAGGAGTTGAACTGCATCGTGAACGTCGCGCGACCCTGGGTGCGAGAACGCAGGTCGGTAGCGTAGCCGAACATGTCCGACAATGGAACCTGCGCCCGGATCACCTGATTCGCGCCCCGCTGCTCCATGCCCTCGACCTTGCCGCGTCGCGCCGACAGGTCACCGATCACGTCTCCCATGTGTTCCTCGGGCGTGACGACCTCCACCTGCATGATCGGCTCGAGCAGGACGGCGTGCGCCCGGCGGACCGCCTTTTTCCAGGCGAGCGAGCCGGCGATCTTGAACGCCATCTCCGACGAGTCGACCTCGTGGTACGAGCCGGACGTGAGCGTCACGCGCTGGTCGACGGCCGGGAAGCCGGCGAGCACACCGGACTCCATCGCCTCGCGGATCCCGTGGTCGACGGCGGGGACGTACTCCTTGGGGACCACCCCGCCGGTGGTCTTGTCGACGAACTCGTAGCCTCCGCCCGCCCCCGTCGGCTCGAGGTCGATGACGACGTGGGCGTACTGGCCGTGTCCTCCGGTCTGGCGGACGTAGCGCTCCTCGACCTTGTGCACCTTGTGGCGCACCGTCTCGCGGTAGGCGACCTGGGGCTTGCCGACGTGGGCGTCGACGTTGAATTCGCGCAGCATCCGGTCGACCAGCACCTCGAGGTGCAGCTCGCCCATGCCCGAGATCACCGTCTGGCCGGTCTCCTCGTCCGTCCGGACCCGGAACGTCGGGTCCTCCTCGCTCAAGGCCAGAAGGGCCTTGCCGAGCTTGTCCTGATCGGACTTCGTCCGCGGCTCGACGGCGACGTGGACGACCGGTTCGGGGAAGGTCAGCTTCTCGAGCACGACCGGATGCGCCGGGTCACAGAGCGTGTCGCCGGTCGTCGTCGTCTTCAGTCCCACGACGGCGACGATGTCGCCGGCGTAGATCGAGTCCCGGTCCTCGCGGTGGTTGGCGTGCATCTCGAGGATCCGGCCGATGCGTTCGCGCTTGTCCTTCGTCGAGTTCAGCACCGCCGCGCCCTTGGTCAGCGAGCCCGAGTAGACGCGCAGGTAGGTGAGCCTGCCGACGAACGGGTCGGCCTGGATCTTGAAAGCGAGCGCCGAGAAGTGCTCGTCGTCGGCAGCCCGGCGGCTCACGATCTCGTCGCCGCGCAGGTTGTGACCGATCGTCGCGGGCACGTCCAGTGGGCTCGGCAGGTAGTCGACGACGGCGTCGAGCAGCGGCTGGATGCCCTTGTTCTTGAAGGCCGAGCCGCAGAGCACCGGGACGACATGGCCGGCGATCGTGCCGACGCGCAGCGCCCGGCGCAGGTCGTCGGCGGTGATCTCGACGTCGTGCACGAACTTCTCCATCACCGTGTCGTCGTAGTGCGACACGATGTCGACGAGGTCGTGGCGGGCCGCCTCGGCCGCGGCGGCGAGCTCGGCGGGGACGTCCCCCTCGCTCCAATCCTCGCCTTTGCCGGAGCTGTCCCAGACGAGGGCTTTCGCCGCGACGACGTCGACGACGCCGCAGAAAGACGACTCGGCGCCGAGCGGCAGCTCGGTGACCGCGGGGATCGCGTCGAGGCGATCCCTGATCATCTCGACGGTGCGGGCGAAGTTCGCGCCGACGCGGTCCATCTTGTTGACGAAGCAGATGCGCGGGACGTGGTACTTGTCCGCCTGGCGCCAGACCGTCTCGGTTTGCGGCTCGACCCCCGCCACCGCGTCGAAGACGGCGACGGCGCCGTCGAGGACGCGCAGCGAGCGCTCCACCTCGACGGTGAAGTCGACGTGTCCGGGCGTGTCGATGATGTTGACGGCGCACCCCCGCCAGTGCGCCGTCGTCGCGGCCGACGTGATCGTGATGCCGCGCTCCTGCTCCTGGATCATCCAGTCCATCGTCGCGGCGCCGTCGTCCACCTCGCCGATCTTGTAGTTACGGCCCGTGTAGTAAAGGATGCGCTCGGTCGCCGTGGTCTTGCCCGCGTCGATGTGCGCCATGATCCCGATGTTGCGGATATTGGCGAGGGGGGTCGTGCGGGGTGCGGGGTTCGCCATGGATTCGTCTTCTGCTTGTCGTTTGTTGCGCCTGCCGCTACCTACAGAGTACGGGGCGCGGAGGATCGAACGGTGCGCAGGCGGGCTGGGGCGGAGCCGGGGGCCGAGCTACCAGCGGTAGTGGGCGAAGGCGCGGTTCGATTCCGCCATCTTGTGGATGTCCTCGCGGCGCTTCACCGCGGCACCGAGGCCGTTGGCGGCGTCGAGGATCTCGTTGGCGAGTTTCAGCGCCATCGTGCGCTCCCGGCGCTGCCGGGCGTAGCTCACGATCCAGCGGATCGAAAGCGTCGTCGCCCGGCGAGGACGCACCTCGACGGGAACCTGGTAGGTCGTACCGCCGACCCGCCGGGACTTCACCTCGAGCTCGGGACGGGTGTTGTCGAGGGCGCGCTTCAGCGTCGCGAGGGCGTCGCCCGCGGTCCTCTCGCCGACGACGGTGAGGGCGTCGTAGACGAGGCGCTGGGCGAGGCTCCGCTTGCCCCGCGACAAGACCTGGTTGGTGAGCTGCGTGACGAGCACGGAGCGGTAGACCGGATCCGGCTGGAGCTCTCGGCGCGGGGCTGGTCCGCTGCGGGGCATCAGGCTTCCCTCTTCGCGCCGTAGCGGCTGCGGGCCTGGGCCCTGTCGCGCACTCCCGAGGTGTCGAGCGTGCCGCGCACGATCTTGTAGCGCACGCCCGGGAGGTCCTTCACACGACCGCCGCGCACGAGCACGATCGAGTGCTCCTGGAGGTTGTGGCCGATGCCGGGGATGTACGCCGTGACCTCGACGCCGCTCGTCAGCCGGACTCGGGCGACTTTGCGCAGAGCGGAGTTCGGCTTCTTCGGGGTCGTCGTGTAGACGCGCGTGCAAACGCCGCGCCGCTGGGGCGCGCCCTTCAGGGCGGGCGTCTTCGTCTTCGACCGCTTCGACTCCCGTCCGCTCCTCACGAGCTGGGCGATCGTGGGCACGCGCTTCCTCTCAGGTGACGACAGGTGGACCGCCGTGGAAAGGCCCAGGGCGGATGGCAGGTGAATACTAGGTGGGCGCCTCGTGGCGCGCAACGCGAAAAAGGCCTGCTCGGTGCGGCGCGCCGTCGCGGCGTGGCGGTTGCTTAGACAGTCGCCTCTCCCAGGTCCGTCGGCGCGCCGGTGCCGCGCGCCTCGAGGTCCGCGCCCTCGTCGGCCGGGGGCAGCTCGCCCTCCCCGCGGAAGTAGCCGAGCGCCTCGGTGGCGGCTTCCGCCTCGGAGCCGTAGCCGCCGAAGGGTGCTCCTTCGATGTTGCGGAGCCACTCGGCGAGCTCCTCGGGTCCGGGCTCGGCGAGGTCCGACGACCAGAACGACATCCGCTGGGCGTCGGGCGTCTCGACGGTGAGTTTCCGGTAGCGCTCCATGCCGCTGCCGGCCGGGATGAGCTTGCCGATGATGATGTTCTCCTTCAGCCCGAAGAGGTGATCGGACCTGCCTTCGATCGCCGCCTCGGTGAGGACCCGCGTCGTCTCCTGGAACGACGCCGCCGACAGCCACGAGTCGGTCGCGAGCGACGCCTTGGTGATCCCCATCAGCTCGGGACGACCCTCGGCGGGGCGCTTCCCCTCCTGGACGAGTTCGCGGTTGACGTGCGCGTAGCGCTGGCTGTCGACGCGCTCACCCGGCAGGAACGTCGAGTCGCCGGCCTCGGCGACGAGGACCCGGCGCAGCATCTGGCGCACGATCAGCTCGATGTGCTTGTCGTGAATCGAAACGCCCTGGTCCCGGTAGACCTTCTGCACCTCCTCGACGAGGTACTGCTGGGTCTCGCGGATCCCTTTGATCTCCAAGAGCTCCTTCGGGTCCTTCGGGCCCTCGATGAGCGCCCCGCCGGCCTGGACCTCCTGGCCCTCGGCGACCTCGAGGTGGGCGCGGACCGACACGGGGTAGGTCTCCTCCTCGCCGCGGTCGCCGACGACGGTGACCCGGCGGCCCGACTCGTCCTCCTCGACGCGGATGACGCCGGAGGTGCGGGCGAGGACCGCGGCGCCCTTCGGCGTGCGTGCCTCGAACAGCTCGACGACGCGCGGCAGCCCGTGGGTGATGTCCTCACCGACGACACCGCCGGTGTGGAACGTCCTCATCGTGAGCTGCGTGCCGGGCTCGCCGATCGACTGCGCGGCGATGACGCCGACCGCCTCGCCGAGCTCGATCATCCGCCCGGTCGCTAGCGACTGGCCGTAGCAGGCGGTGCACACGCCCTGGGGCGATTCGCAGGTGAGGACGGAGCGGACGCGGATCCTGTCGACCGTCGGGTCGGCGGCGAGCCTGTCGACCTCGGCGTCACCGAGCATCGTGCCGGCGGCGAGATCGCTCCCGTCGGCAAGCGTGACGGACTCGGCGAGGACACGCCCGTAGGCGCGGGTCTCGAGGTAGGAGCGGACTCCGGCGGCGTCGGGGACGACCCCTTCGATCCAGATCCCCCGGGTCGTTCCGCAGTCGGCCTCGCGCACGATGAGCTCCTGGGCGACGTCGACGAGCCGCCTGGTGAGATAGCCGGAATCCGCGGTGCGCAGCGCCGTGTCCGCCAGACCCTTGCGGGCCCCGTGGGTCGAGATGAAGTACTCGAGGACGCTGAGCCCCTCACGGAACGACGACTTGATCGGGCGGGGGATCATCTCGCCCCGCGGGTTGGAGACGAGTCCTTTCATGCCGGCGATCTGCCTGACCTGCTGCGGGTTCCCACGCGCGCCGGAATCGACCATCATGTCGAGCGGATTGAAAGCGATCGTCGCGAGGGTCTTCTCCATCGCCCGACCGACCTCGCTGTTCGCCGACGTCCAGATCTCGATCTCCTTCTGGCGCCGCTCGTCGTCGGTGATGATGCCGCGCTTGAACTGCGCCTCGGCCTTCTCGGCTTCCTTCTCGTAGCGGTCGAGGATCGTGAGCTTGTCCGGCGGCGTCTTCACGTCGTCGATCGAGATCGTGAGCCCGGAACGCGTCGCGAACAAGAATCCGAGCTCTTTCACGCGGTCGAGGCTCTCGGCGACGACGGCCTTCTGGTAGTGCGAGGCGAGCCGCTCGACGATCGACCCGATCGAGGTGGCACGCTTTCCGACGACGTCGTTCACATAGCCGAAGTCCGGCGGCAGGGCCGCGTTGAAAAAGAGCCGCCCAGGGGTCGTCTCGATCTCCGCCGGTTCCTCGCCGTTCGACTCCTCGCCGTGGCGCAGGCCCCAGTAGGCGAACGGGTACCCCTCTTCGGCTCGGCGCAGGCGGATCTTGGCGTGCAGGGCGACCGAGCCCCGCTCGTAGGCGGCCTCGACCTCGTGCAGGCGGCGGAAGACGAGGCCCTCGCCTTTCGCGCCCTCGACCATCAGCGTGAGGTAGTAGACCCCGAACACCATGTCCTGGGTCGGTACCGTGGTCGGACGACCCGTCGCCGGCGAGAGGATGTTGTTCGCCGAGAGCATCAAGATGCGCGCCTCGGCCTGGGCCTCGGCCGACAGCGGCAGGTGCACCGCCATCTGGTCGCCGTCGAAGTCGGCGTTGAACGCCGTGCAGACGAGCGGGTGAATCTGAATCGCCTTGCCCTCGATGAGGACCGGCTCGAACGCCTGGATGCCGAGGCGGTGGAGCGTCGGCGCCCGGTTGAGCAGCACCGGGTGCTCCTTGATCACCTCGTCGAGCACGTCCCAGACCTGGGCGCGGCGGCGTTCGACCATCCGCTTGGCGGACTTGATGTTCGGCGCGATCTCGAGGTCGACGAGCCGCTTCATGACGAAGGGCTTGAACAGCTCGAGCGCCATCTGCTTCGGGAGCCCGCACTGGTGGAGCTTCAGCGTCGGGCCGATGACGATCACCGAACGGCCCGAGTAGTCGACGCGCTTACCGAGCAGGTTCTGGCGGAACCGTCCCTGCTTGCCCTTCAGCATGTCCGAGAGGCTCTTTAGGGGACGGTTCCCCGGACCGGTGACCGGGCGGCCGCGGCGGCCGTTGTCGAACAGCGCGTCGACAGCCTCCTGGAGCATGCGCTTCTCGTTGTTGATGATGATCTCGGGCGCGCCGAGGTCGAGCAGCCGCTTCAGCCGGTTGTTCCGGTTGATCACCCGGCGGTAGAGGTCGTTGAGGTCCGACGTCGCGAAACGGCCGCCGTCGAGCTGGACCATCGGCCGCAGGTCCGGCGGGATGACGGGGATCGCCTGGAGGATCATCGCCCGGGGGTCGTTGGCGCGCCGTCCGTCGGCGTCGCGGCGGTTGAAGGCGGAGACGATCCGGAGCCGCTTGATCGCCTTCTGCTTGCGCTGGGCAGACAGTGGGCGCCGACCCTCGGGGGGATCGATCGCCTCGCGCAGCTTGATCTCCTCCTCGTCGAGGTCGATGCGGCTGATGAGCTGCGCGATCGTCTCGGCGCCCATGCCCCCCTCGAAGTACTCGCCGTAGCGCGAGTGGAGCTGCCGCCAGACGAGCTCGTCTTCGATGATCTTGCGGGCGTGGAGGTCCCGCAGCTCGTCGAGGGCGCGCCGTGCCATCACGATCTCGGCAGTCGCCCGATCTCGAATTGCGGTGATCTCCTTGTCGACGGCGCGTTGGCGGGCGCGGACCTCGGACTCCTTGGCGCCCTCTGCCTCCAGCGCGACGGCCTCGGCGTCGGCCGCGGCGAGGCGTCTTTCCACCTCGAGGTCGCGGCCGCGCTCGATCTCACCGATCTCGGTCGACAGCTCGGCCTCGAGGTTCGGCAGGTCGTTGTGGCGCTTCTCCTCGTCAACGTGGGTGACAAGGTAGGCGGCGAAGTAGATGACCTTCTCCAGCTGCTTCGCCTTCAGCTCCTCACGCGCTTCTGTCCCCATGAGGAGGTAGGCGAGCCAGGACCGGGTGCCGCGCAGGTACCAGATGTGGACGACCGGTGCCGCCAGCTCGATGTGGCCCATCCGCTCCCGCCGGACCTTGGAGCGCGTCACCTCGACGCCGCAGCGCTCGCAGATGATCCCCTTGAAACGGACCCGCTTGTACTTGCCGCAGTAGCACTCCCAGTCCTTGGTCGGGCCGAAGATGCGTTCGCAGAAGAGCCCGTCCTTCTCGGGCCTGAGCGTCCGGTAGTTGATCGTCTCGGGCTTTTTCACCTCGCCCTTCGACCACGCCCGGATGTCCTCGGCCGTGGCGAGGCCGATGCGCAGCTGGTCGAAATCGTTGACGTCGATCACCTAGAAACTCCTCTCGGCGGCGCGGCGGGCGTCCTCCTCGTCCGAGCCGCGCTCGGGCCGGCTGATGTCGATCCCCAGCTCCTCGGCCGTGCGGTAGACGTCCTCGTCGAGCTCGCGCATCTCGATCTCCTCGCCGGAGACGCCGAGCACCTCGACGTCGAGGCAGAGCGACTGCATCTCCTTGATGAGCACCTTGAAGCTCTCGGGGATTCCGGGCTCGGGGATGTTCTCGCCCTTCACGATCGCCTCGTAGACCTTCACGCGCCCGAGCACATCGTCGGACTTGATCGTGAGCAGCTCCTGGAGCGCGTAGGCGGCGCCGTAGGCCTCGAGAGCCCAGACCTCCATCTCGCCGAAGCGCTGCCCGCCGAACTGCGCCTTACCGCCGAGCGGCTGCTGGGTGATCATCGAGTACGGGCCAGTCGAACGGGCGTGGATCTTGTCGTCGACTAGGTGGGCGAGCTTCAAGATGTACATGTACCCGACGCTGATCGGGTTGTCGTAGGGTTCGCCGGTCCGACCGTTGTACAGCGTCACCTTGCCGTCCGGCTGGATGAGGCGCGCCGAGCCGTCGGCGGCGTCGTTGTGGAGGTGTTCGAAGATCGACTTGATCGTCGGGTGCCGGCCGGCCTCCGACTTCTCGTCCCAGTGCGCCCCGTCGAATACCGGCGTCGAGATCCACACCGCCGGGTCGGTCTTCGAACGCGTCTTTTGTTCATTGCCCCGTGCCGGGGCTGTGGCCGTCGAGCTCCCGGCGGCCCCGTCCCAGCCCCAGCGCGCCGCGTAGCCGAGGTGCGCCTCGAGAACCTGACCGACGTTCATCCGTGACGGCACGCCGAGCGGATTCAAGATGATGTCGACCGGGGTCCCGTCCTTGGCATAGGGCATGTCCTCCATCGGGAGGATCTTCGAGACGACGCCCTTGTTCCCGTGACGCCCGGCGAGCTTGTCGCCCTCGGTGATCTTCCTTTTCTGCGCGACGTAGACGCGCACGAGCTGGTTCACGCCGGGCGGCAGCTCGTGCGAGTCATCGCGGGAGAACACCCGGACGTCGATCACCTTGCCGGACTCGCCGTGCGGGACCTTGAGGCTCGTGTCGCGCACGTCGCGTGCCTTCTCGCCGAAGATCGCCCGCAGCAATCGCTCCTCCGGCGTGAGCTCCGTCTCGCCTTTGGGGGTGACCTTGCCGACGAGCACGTCACCGGGACCGACCTCGGCGCCGATGCGGATGATCCCGCGCTCGTCGAGGTCGGCGAGAATCTCTTCTGACAGGTTCGGGATGTCCCGCGTGATCTCCTCCGGGCCGAGCTTGGTGTCACGGGCGTCGACCTCGTGCTCTTCGATGTGGATCGAGGTCAGCACGTCGTCGCGCACGACGCGCTCGGACAGGATGATCGCGTCCTCGTAGTTGTAACCCTCCCACGGCATGAAGGCGACAAGGAGGTTCTTGCCGAGGGCGAGCTCGCCGTTGTGCGTCGAGGGGCCGTCGGCGATGACGTCGCCGGCGGCGACCTCGTCGCCCTCATCGACGAGCACCTTCTGGTTGATGCAGGTGTTCTGGTTCGAGCGGCGGAACTTCGCGAGGGGATAGTTCTTCCTGCCGAGCTCGCTGCCGTCGCGGTCCTTTTGCCCGGCGACGTAGTCGACGATGACCAGGTCGCCGGTGATCTCGGTGACGCGTCCGGCGCCTGCGGCGATGATGACCTCACCGGCGTCCTGGGCGGCGCGCGCCTCGATGCCCGTACCGATGAAAGGCGCCTCCGACACGAGCAGCGGAACCGCCTGCTTCTGCATGTTGGCGCCCATAAGGGCGCGGTTGGCATCGTCGTGCTCGACGAAGGGGATGAGCGCCGTCGACACCGAGACGATCTGTTTCGGCGAGACGTCCATCAGGTCGACCTCGGCCGGCGGGACGTAGTCGACCTCGCTCGTCGTGCCGTACGAGGTCGTCGTCGCGCCGACGCGCACCCCGGCGCCCTGCGGGCCGCGCCGGACGAGGACGCGCTCGCCGGTGAACCGGCCGCTCCGGTCGAGCGTTGCCGAAGCCTGGGCGATGACGTACTCCTCCTCCTCGTCGGCGGCGAAGTAGACGATCTCGTCCGTCACCCGGCCGTGGGCGACCTTGCGGTACGGGGTCTCGATGAAGCCGTGCTCGTTGACCCGGGCGTACGTCGCCAGGTGGCCGATGAGGCCGATGTTCGGCCCTTCCGGCGTCTCGATTGGGCACATCCGCCCATAGTGGGAGGTGTGCACGTCGCGCACCTCGAAGCCGGCGCGCTCGCGGGACAGCCCGCCCGGCCCGAGGGCCGAAAGGCGTCGCTTGTGGGCGAGGCACGACAACGGGTTGTGCTGGTCCATGAACTGCGACAGCTGGCTCGTCCCGAAGAATTCCTTGATCGCGGCGACGACCGGACGGATGTTGATCAGCGTCTGCGGCGTGATCGCCTCGACATCCTGGGTCGTCATCCGCTCCCGCACGACCCGCTCCATGCGCGACAGCCCGATCCGCACCTGGTTTTGGATGAGTTCGCCGACAGAACGGATCCGCCGGTTGGCGAAGTGGTCCTGGTCGTCGAGTCGGTAGCCCGCCTCGCCGTTGGCGAGGTGGAGCATGTAGGTCGACGCCGCGAGAACCTCGCTCGGGCTGAGCACGCCCTGGCCCGGCGCCGGGCGCTCGAGGTCGATCTCGAGGATCTCGGAGATCTTCTCGATCTCCGGCCCGAGCTTGCGGTTGAGCTTGTAGCGACCGACGCGGGTGAGGTCGTAGCGGCGGGGGTTGAAGAAGGCGTTCTCGAAGTAGGCCCGCGCCGACTCGAGCGAGAGCGGCTCGCCGGGCCGGGCGCGCTTGTAGATCTCCAAGAGGGCGTCGTCTCGGGTCGGGATGAGCTCGCGTTCTTTTTCCCACTGGCTGGTGAGGAAGTCGAAATGGCGGACGAAGCGCTCCAGGAACGCCTCGTCCTCGTAGCCGAGCGCCCGCAGCAGAACGAAGAGCGACAGGCGGCGCTTGCGGGCGACGCGGGTGCCGGCGGTCACGTCGCGCCCCGGCTTCGCCTCGACGTCGAACTCGATCCACTCGCCCCGATAGGGGTGGACCGTCCCGGTGACGATCGTCTTCGCGTCACGACCCGGCTGGAAGATCACGCCGGGCGACCGGACGAGCTGGCTGACGACGACACGCTCGGTGCCGTTGATGATGAACGTGCCCTTCGGCGTCATCATCGGGAAGTCACCCATGAACACCGTCTGCTCTTTGATCTCGCCGGTCGAGGCGTTCATGAACTGCGCCCGGACGAAGATCGGCGCGGCGTACGTCATGTCCTTCGACTTGCACTCGTCGATACCGAACTTCGGCTCGGGCCGCAGGTCGACGTCCTCCGGATCGAATTCGAGCTTCAGCTGGAGCTGCCCGGTGAAGTCCTCGATCGGGCTGATGTCGGCGAAGGTCTCGGCGAGCCCGCGGTGCAAGAACCACTCGAACGAGTCGCGCTGGACGGCGACGAGATCGGGGAGTGGCAGGACTTCATCGAGGTTCGCGAAAGAAAAACGCTCCGGGGTGCGGAAACGTGACGGCAACGGCTTACTCCTCGCGAGAGCAGGTCAAGCTTGCTAACGGCTGGCGACTGCGCCGAGGGCGCGCGTCACCCCCGGGCTGGGTGCGGCACGCGACGGACGAGCACGACAGAAGACAGCATAGGCGCGCGCGAACCGGGAAGGCAACGCGGGCGCGCGCCTACGCGGCAGGGTACGGGACGCGACGGGCGGGGTCAAGGTCTCCCCGCTCGGGACGGCCGGGTTGGTCGACGTACCCGCCTGCCAGATCGGCGAGGTGGCCAACTTGACAGGTGCCCGAGACCTGTTCGCGGCCGGATTCTCCTGCGGGGTCACCCACGGCTGCGGTCCAGCCGACGCGGCCCGCCTGGGTGCCCTGGCGGCGAGCGGGGTGGGCAGCCACCTCGGTGCCCATCCGGAGTCCCCCACGAACCGGGGAGGGGAAGTAGTAGCGTCGCCGGCGGCTATTCGGCAGAGCGGTTCGGTGCCAGCGATGGGGCGACCAGTTACAACCCAGGTGTCGGTGGACGATCCAGGAGGTGGGCACCCACCAGTCGCGGCCAACCGGTGCAGTCGTGAACCCAGAAGGAGGGCCAATGTCTTCTCATGGTCTAGATTACCCGTTCATTAAGGTGGGTCACCGCCGGGTCGGGCCGGGGCTTCGGGCGGTCGTCGTCGTATCGACGCTGGCGCTGGTCGCCGGTGTCGTTTCGACGGGCATCGCCTCGGCGACCTCGACGGCGAGACACCGCGCCCCGGCGGTGGTCAGCCACAAGGGCGGATTCCTCGCCTGTGAAGTGACCGACACGGGGGGGATCAACGACCGTTCGTTCAACGCTTCGGCGTGGGCGGGATTGCAAGCCGCCAAGAAGGCGGACCCGTCAATGACGATCCGCTACCTGTCGTCGACCTCGTCGAGTGACTACGTGCCGAACATCGCCTCGTTCATCGGTGAGCATTGCGGCATCATCATCACCGTCGGCTTCCTGATGGGCGACGCGACCGCGGCGGCGGCCAAAGCTCACCCCCACCAGGATTTCGCGATCGTCGACTACAGCTACTCACCGGCGGTCAAGAACATCGACTCCCTGCTCTACGACACCAACCAGGACGCCTTTCTCGGAGGTTTCCTCGCAGCCGCGATGAGCACGACGGGCAAGGTCGGAACCTTCGGTGGTGAGGACATCCCAACCGTCACCATCTACATGGACGGATGGGTCGCCGGGGTCCGCTACTTTGACAAGGTCGACCACAAGCATGTGGTCGCCCTCGGCTGGACCCCGAAGAAGAAGCGTCCCAAGGGCAGCTTCGACGGGTCGGGCGTGTTCACCGGCTCGTTCACCAGCCAAGCGGCAGGAAAGACGGACGCGGCGTCGCTGATTTCCGAAGGCGCCGACGTCATCTTCTCGGTCGCCGGTTCGGTCGGACTCGGCGCGGCGGCTCAGGTCAAGGCGTCGGGTCACGGCGTCACGATGGAGTGGGTCGACACCGATGGCTGCTTCTCGGCGCCGAACTACTGCCCGCTCTTCCTCACCAGCGTGACGAAGGGGATCGTCACTTCGGTGGAGAACGCCGCGCTCTCGGCGGCCCATGACAAGTTCCATGGCGGCAACTACTTCGGCACGCTCGCCAACGGCGGCGTGTCGCTGTCGCCGTACCACGACTTCGCCAGCAAGATCCCGAAGGCGCTGCAAGGGGGTATCAACACCATCAAGAAGATGATCGAGGCCGGGACGGTCTCGGTCGACCCGAACTCCTACCCGGCGAGCTAGTCGGCTCCTCGGGCCACGGCCCGGATCCGGACCTCGGACCCGGGCCGTGACTGACCGGTGCAACTGACGACATCTCGGACAGGCGGCCGGGCCACTCGGGCCCGGCCTCCTGTTGCCAGTTCGAGGTAGCCGTGAAGCTTGAGCTGACTGGGATCACCAAGACCTTCGGGTCCCTCGTCGCGGACGATGATGTGGATCTCACCGTGGAACCCGGTGAGATCCACGCGCTCTTGGGCGAGAACGGCGCTGGCAAGACGACGCTGATGAACGTCCTGTTCGGCCTCATGCACCCGGACTCCGGCGAGATCGCGCTCGACGGTGAGAACGTGCACTTTGCTGACCCCGGCGAGGCGGTCCGGCACGGCATCGGCATGGTCCATCAGCATTTCATGCTCGTGCCGGTGTTCACCGTTGCCGAGAACGTCGCCTTGGGCTTTGAACCGACCCGCCATTTCGGTCTGCTTGACCGGCGCCAGGCGCGGGCGGAAGTCCACCGGATCTCCGAGGAGTTCGGGCTGGAAGTCGACCCGGACGCGGTCGTCGAGGAGCTCCCCGTGGGGGTCCAGCAGCGCGTCGAGATCCTGAAGGCGCTCTCGCGCGACGCCCAGCTCCTCATCCTCGATGAGCCGACTTCGGTCCTCACGCCGCAGGAGACCGAGGGGTTGTTCGCGATCATGCGGTCGCTGGCGGCGTCTGGCCGCTCACTCCTTTTCATCACGCACAAACTGAAGGAAGTCCTCGCGGTCGCCGATCGGATTACCGTCATGCGGCTCGGGGCGGTCATCGGCACGACGACCCCCCAGGCGACGACGGAGGCGGAGCTCGCGACGATGATGGTCGGCCGCTCGGTCGAGCTCGTGGTGCACAAAGAGACGGCCCATCCCGGGGATGTGGTGCTGACGGTGGACGACCTGACGGTCGAAGACCCGCGGGGACTGACCGTGGTCGACCACATCAGCTTCGACGTGCGGGCGGGCGAAATCCTCGCCCTCGCCGGTGTCCAGGGAAATGGGCAGACCGAGATCGAAGAGGCGCTGTGCGGCCTGGTCGAACTGGCGAGCGGCAGGGTCACCTTCCTCGGTCGTGACATCACCGGCGCCAGCCCGAAGCTGAGGCTGCGCGCCGGGATGGCCCACATACCCGAGGACCGGGTGCGGGACGGCCTGGTGGTCTCGATGACCGTCGCCGACAACCTCATTCTCGACGTCTTCGACGTCGCGCCCCACGCCCGCTTCGGTGCGCGCAACCTCGGTGAGGTGAGACGCAGCGGGGAGGAAAAGATGCGGGACTTCGACATTCGGGCGAGTTCCGTGGACATGCTCGTCAGCACCTTGTCCGGCGGCAACCAACAAAAAGTGATCGTCGCCCGCGAGCTGTCCCGGCCCACGACCCTGCTCGTCGCCGCGCAGCCCACCCGGGGGCTCGACGTCGGCTCGATCGAGTACGTCCACAAGCGCATCGTCGAGGAGCGTGATCGTGGCGCCGCCGTTGTCATCATCTCGTCCGAACTCGACGAGGTGCTCGCGCTCGGCGACCGGATCGCCGTGATCTACCGCGGCCGGATCATGGACATCGTCGATCCGGGCGTGGGGCGCGAGCAGATCGGCCTGTTGATGGCGGGGGTCACCGAGGACGGTGCCGGGTCAGGGTCGCCGGTCGCCGCGCTGGCGCCGGAGCCCCCAAGGTGAGCGACACGGGGATCACCCTTGGGGCGGTGGCACCCCCGGCGGGGGAGGCCGCCGCGGCGCCTGCCCCCTCGAGATGGAGTCGGTTCTTCCACTGGATGGTGGAGGCGAACGTCGTCATGGTGACGGCGCTCGCCATATTCAGCGGCCTGTTCGTCGGGGCGATCCTCATCATCGTCACGCAGGCCAACGTGCTCCACGCCTGGTCGGAACTCTTCAGCCATCCCGGAACGACGGCGAGCGTGACGTTCTTCACCGTCGGCGACGCCTACCGGGACCTGTTCACCGGTTCGTTGGG
>JBEKLG010000024.1:0-16762 GCA_050010315.1 Acidimicrobiales bacterium | reverse complement strand
GGCTGTGGGCGTCGACGGCCGAGTGGATCTAGCCATAGCCGACGCGGACAGGCATGCCGCCGAGGCGTTGCCCGCCTCGCCCGTGGGCCCGCCAGCCGCCCCCAGGTGGGATCTTGGCCAGCTTTCTCACGTCGAGGTGGACGAGCTCGTCGGCGTGGTCGGTCTCGATGCGACGGATCACCGGGCGGAGGAGGATCTTGTGGGTGGTCGAGCCGCCAGCCCGACGATCGGGCCGGGGCGCGCCGGGCCGAGCTTTCTCGACTGGCCTCCGCCACGACCCGGCGCTCGAGACGAGCCGGCGTGCGGTGCGGCCAGCTGCGGGGAGGCGACGGCCGGTCCTCGAGCCCGGCGAGGCCCGAGACGAGGTCGCGGTGCCACCACTTCGAGGCTGTCTGCCGGGAGATGGCCATCGAGCCGGCCGCCTGGGCGATCGTGCAGCCGTCCTCCCCGATGCGGTTGCAGAGCCGGCGTCCACTCTCGACGGTGGGCGGGACATTACGGTGCATCGGAGCCTCCAGGGTGTGTGGTTGTGGAACAGCTCCACACTGCCCCTGGGGGCTCACTTCATCGGTGGATGCGCGTCAACAACGTCCGTAGGCAGAACAGCTAGCCGCGGTCTATCGAGAACTGGAGCTACCGAGATCCGGCTCTACGCTACCGGCCGTGGGTGACGGCCCTGGTTCGAGCCGTGGACCACGTCTTCCATGGCACGTCTGAGTGGAACAACGTCCGTAACCGATGGTGCTCGAAACTCCAAAGGCTGTGGGGGCCCGGCGGACCTTTTCGGTAATCCGTGTGTACGAGCTGCGCAGTGCGAGACGACTGTGCCGCGTTCGCGCGGCGATTGCACACCTTCGGGCGGTGGGGCGGGAGCCGGCACAGGCCGTGAGCGAGTGGGGCGACCGGGTCAAGCACCCGCTTTGGCAGGTCGGACGCCTAGTCGACGAGCGCGTCGTTCTCGCTGGCGACAAACGTGTAGCGGGCTTGCCATTCTGTCACCTGACCCGATCATGGAACCAAGACGGTGACTTCTTGCAAGACCCCAAGGAGAATGCCTAATTCCGTGGATCAGCTTTCGGACCTGGACTTGTTCAGGGCTACGGCGACGCGCACGAGAGTCTTCAGCGCCTCCTCGTCGATCCTTTCGCCCTCGTGGAAGTCGATGGCACGCCGCATGTTCCCGTCAAGACTGGAGTTGAAGAGGCCCGAAGGATCCTTGAGAGCCGCCCCTTTGGCGAAGGTCATCTTCACGACGTTCTTGTAAGTCTCGCCTGTGCAGACCATTCCGTCGTGCGACCAGACCGGAACCCCTCTCCACTTCCACTCCTCGACGACTTCGGGATCGGCTTCCTTGACCAAGGCGCGGAGCCGGCTGAGCATCCTGCCCCGCCAGTCGCCTAGCTCCTCGATCCTCGCGTCTATCAGCTGAGATGGAGACTTGCTTCTCTGCGACTCGCTCTTTTCCATACCCGTTTTTCTTCCCAAGTCCCGAGGCTTTGCTAGATGGGGGTCATCCCCACCGTGCCGAATCTAACCGGGGCTGCGACGAACCGGCGCTACGCGACGAGCCGTGGATGAGGCGACGCTTCGCTGATCTCGTGAACGTCGCTCCCGGGCAAGAAGAGGACGGCACCGCCGGACGACACCATGTCCCCTTGGGTCGGGAGCGCACCGTCGCCCTTAGCGCGCTCGAGAACGCCGACGATCCTTGGCTCTCGTGTCCTCCAATAGCGTAACGGTCGCATCTGGCGCTGGCTGCAAACCAAATAGGGCGACTCACGCTCACCGAAGCAATCACGAAAGCACGAAATGCGGGGGCGAACCGGGCGGAGTGACGATTGACGACCGCCCCAGCCTGCGTGGCACGGCCGGTCCACCTCCCGATACTCGAGACAATGAGGTGATTATCGAAAAGGACAACATCGCGCCATCGAACCTCAAACCTCGCGTTCTTCGTACTGCGTCGCTGCCAGGGATGCGACCGTGAGGGCCAGGCGGTCTCCGCGTGGGAGTGGGTCGGTCTTGAGTATCTCGAAACGCCCGCAGCACACAACCTTTGCCTGGGGGACGTAGGGATTCCTGGACCATCTTGATGCAGACTACGGACCGCGCCGTGACCGATCGCCAGAAGCTGCGAGCGCCCACAGACGTCCCCGGTATCCGATGCGAAGACAAAGGCGCCTGCATCGCAAGTCTGGTCGGCCTGCGTTCGGGAATCTCGTAACTGGCGACCGCTGGGATTGCCGGCATCTCGTGGTGCCTCGCGCTCCGGTTGCGACGGGTCGTCGCGATCGACAGGTATCGGCCCGCGGCCGAGAGGTTCAGGAAAGTGCCAAGTGCCCCCGTTGGAAGAACCCGCCCGCCAGAAACGAAGGCGGTTCATCGCCGGACGGAGCGACACCCGGAGCTCGTCGCGGGGACCCGGAGGCGATCGCGCCTACACTCATCGCCACGCTATGGCTGACACGACTGGACCCACCGAGCACAACAGATGGGACGACTCGCCGGCCGAGCCGGAGGCGAAACCCGGCATTCTGGATTCTCGGCCGCCCGCTGCGCGGCTGACCCGTGGCTACTGGGCCGCCGTCGTCGTCGGGCTGGTCCTCCTGCTCGTCCTGCTCGTCTTCATCCTCGAGAACGGCCAGATCGCCCGCGTCGCCTTCTTCGGCGTCCACGGCCACCTACCCCAGGGCGTCGCGTTGCTCCTGGCCGCGATCATCGGCGCGGCCTTCGTGCTGCTCACAGGAGCGGCGCGAATCCTCCAGCTGCGCGTCCGATCACAGGGGTATTTCCTCGGCCAGTTCGGCGGGCGTCGGTCCCGGAGGGTCGCGGCTCGACGCTCTCCGGACGAATCCCGGGACGCCGCCGGGACGCCACCGCCCGACTGAGGCGAGGGCCAGCCCCTCCCGCTCGGCCCATTGCCCGTCGGCGCGCCCCGCTCCCTGGCCGCGAGACCGAAACCCTACCGTGGCAGCGCGGCCGACCGGTCGGGCGCTAGGTCTCCTGCGGAGTCACTCCGAACGACGACGGCTGCGCCACCGCGGCGACGGCGGCCGCCGCGGCACGATCGGCGGCGAGTTTCGCGTCCCGGAAAACGCGGATCATCGTCGGGACGCGCCCCGGGTGTCGCGCGAAATGCGCGGTCACTGCCAGCGGGCGGAACGAACCGTTCGGGTTGATCAACCCGAACACCTCGTCGTCGAGACTCGCGTCGCAGGCGCGGTCGCTCACCGCCCGGAAGACCGACCACGGGATGTGGCGGGCGACGCACACCTCAGCGATGGCAGCCGTCTCCATGTCCAGAGCGACGACACCATCGGCCCGCAGGTCCGCGATCGCGGCGGGGTCGGTAACGAGCTCGTCGCTCGTCCACATCTTGCCGCTCGGACGGCTGACGCCGAGCGGGTCCGGACGGAATTCGGCGCCCGTGGCGGCGTGGACGACCACCTCGGGCAGAACCAGCGTGCCGATTGCCGTCTCGGCAGAAAGGCCACCGGTGATGCCGACGACGATGATTCTCCCGACCTCGATCGCGTCGACGAGACGCTCCAGACCCGCGATAGCGAGCCTCGCCCCCATGCCCGTGGCGATCGCCGCCACGGACCGGCCGTCGAGCGAACCCCGGTAGACAACGAGCGATCCGACCCGGTCTTTCTCTAGCGAAAGCCGGTGTCGGAGCGGCCTGAGCTCCATCGGCATAGCGCAGACGAAGGCAACAGCTCCCGGCATCGAAGCAGCGATGTTAGCTGGGCGGCCGCGGCTCGGGTGCGCCGGGACGAAATCCCCGCCTTGGCTCCGCGCCAGGCGACTTCATCTCGGCGTCGTCTCAATCCCGGTGTATCAACTGACAGCAATGCTTGTACTTCGCGCCGCTGCCGCACGGGCAGGGATCGTTGCGCGCGGTCTCGCGCCAGCGTCGCCGCTCGTCGCGCTCGGCAACGGCGAGCTCGTCCATGATCGTGGCCGCGGGCCGCCCGAAACGCACCAGGGCAGCGAGGCGCGCCAGGTAGGGCTGAACGTGCCCGAAATAGCGCCGATAACCCGCACACAGGTAGTTGAGGCCCGCCTCGCCGTCCGGGGCGAGCGCGAAGCGGTCCTTCGGACATCCCCCGTTGCACAGCGCGAGTACCGGACACGCCCGGCAGTACACCGGCAGCAGGTCGCGCTTCGCTTCGCCGAAGGACCGCTGTCGCGCTCCCTCGACGAGCGCGCCGATCCCGTCGCTTGCCACATCACCCAAGCGGTGCGCCGAGTCGACGAAGTGGTCACAGGAGTACACGCCGCCTTCGTGCTCGACGACGAGGACCCGCCCGCAGGTCTCCGCCACGATGCAGAGGCTGGCAGGCTTGCCGGTCGCGACGAGCAGGCCTTCGAGGAAGTTCTGCACACCGATCCGGCCCACGTCGTGACGGACCCACTCGTCGAAGACCGCGCAGAGGAACTCCCCCATCGCCTCGGGCGACACCGACCAGGGCGAGACGCTTCCCTGCCGGTCGCGGCTCACGACGGGCAGGAACTGGAGCCAGCGGACGTCCTCGGAAAGAAAGAACCGATAGACCTCGGTCGGGTGGGGGGCGTTACGGGCGTTGAGCGTGCAAAGCACGTCGGGCTCGATGCCGTGGGCACGCAGGTTGCGCAGGCCCCGCATCACCCGGGCGTGGGTCGGGCGACCGCGGCGGTCGGGCCGGGCGGCGTCGTGGAGGAAGCTCGGGCCGTCGATGCTGATCCCGACGCTGAAGCGGTGCTCGGCTAAGAAGGCGCACCAGGCGTCGTCGAGCAGACTGCCGTTCGTCTGCAGGTTGTTCTCGCAGGACCAGCCCTCCGGGAGATACCGCTTCTGGAGCGCCAGCGCCTCGGCGTAGAAGGCCATCCCGGCGAGTGTCGGCTCCCCGCCGTGCCAAACGAAGTTCACGACCGGACCGGGGCTGGCCGCGATCAGCGCCCGCACGTAGGCCTCGAGGACAGCATGGCCCATCCGGTAGCGCTCGCCGGGCGGGAAGAGGTTCGCCTTCGCGAGGTAATAGCAGTAGCCGCAGGCGAAGTTGCACACCGGCCCGACGGGCTTGGCCATGACGACGACCGGTGCGGGAGCGGTCACCGCCTCGTTCCCTACGACCGGCCGCCGTGGCCAGTGACGCGGCGCGGATGAGCCTCGGCAGACGGCGTCTCGGCCCTCACCTCTCCGTGGCGAGCCTGGCGAGGTAGGCCTGGGAACGGTCCTCCGCCGACCAGGCGGCGATCTGCCGCCGGGCGTAGAAGCGCAGGGCCGGCAGCCACATCGCCGAGCTCACCCGGGCGCGCACCTTCTCGGACAAGGCCACCCGCAGCGTCGGTGCGACGTCCTCCCAGCGCTGCGCCCAGGCGACCCGGGCGAGCGTCGGGAGCCGGCGGATGAAGGCCGGCCGGGCGGCCGCCGTGAACGACGGGAGATGGCGCAGCACGCCGGCGAGCCCGCCGGCGAGGATCGTCGGCCAGGAGTAGAAGCGGCGCATCGCCTTGAGGACTCCGAGCTGGAGCTCAAGGGGGGTCATCTGCGCCGGCTGCATGACGACGTGGTGGCCGTCGAAGAGCGACCAGTCGTCGCTGAGCAGACGATCCTCCTCGGCGATCCGGTCCCACAGCCTCGTGCCGGGGAGGGGTGTCTCCACCATCAGCTGGAACGTGTCGATGTGCAGCCGGCGGGCGAAGGCGGCGATCGCCTCGGCACTGCCGGCGGTGTCGCTGTCGAGCCCGGCGACGAACATCCCGTGCACGGCAATGTGGTGGTCGTGGAAGGCGCGGATCGCCTGTTCGATCATCGTGACCCGCTGGCGCTTGCCGATCTCGGCGAGCCCCTCGTCGGTGATCGCCTCGATGCCGATCATCACCATCTGACAACCAGCGCGGCGCATGAGATCCAAGAACTCCTCGTCCACCTCCTGGTGGGCGAGCGAGTGCAGGGCGGTCTCCGAACGGACCTGGGCGAACCATGCTGGGGCGTTCCCGGTGTCGAGCATCGCGTTGAGGAGGCGCGCCGACCGCGACTTATTCACGACGAAGTTGTCGTCGTGGAAGAACACCCGGTCGGCCTGGAGGCCGGCGAGCTCTTCGATCACCTGTTCGGCACGCCGGTGGCGGACGGAGCGCGAGAACATCGCCGTGACACCGCAGAACTCGCAGTCGAAAGGACAGCCCCACTGGGTCATGATCGGCTTGGTCGTCATCCGCGCGTAGCCGTCGATGAGGGTCAGGTCCGGGATCGGAAGGCGTTCGAACTCCTCCTGGCTGCAGCGTGGCCGCGCCGGGTTGTGGCGCGCCTCGCCGCCGGCGGCGTGGGAGAGACCGAGCACGGAATCGAGCGACGCTCCTCTCTCGAGTGCCGTGACGAGTTCCATCAGCGTCGCCTCGCCCTCGCCACGCACGACGAACGGCGCGTGTCCGAGCGCCTCGTCGGGCTGGAAGGTCACGTGCGGGCCGCCGAGCACGACCGGTACTCCGGCGTCGGTGAGGATCTCAGCGAGGCGGTAGGCGGCCGGCGAGGTCGCCGTCGTCGAGGAGATGCCGACGAGATCGGCGCGCAGACAATCCTCGAGGTCGACCGGCGCGAGCATCTCGCAGTAGACGCGCACGTCATGGCCGGCATCGGTGAGCATCTTGCCCATGAGCGGGAGCCCGAGACGCGGCAGGAGCGCGAGGTTGTAGACGTTGTGGCCGACCGGCTGGGGTTCGACGAGTCGGATGCGCATGATCGGCTCCTATCTCAACCACATTGACGTACGGTTCGCGCCGGTCCGGCGGACGCGAACGAGGCGTACCGAGAGAGCGTCACGACGTCACCAGGTCGTCCCAACTCTGCCGGAAAAGCCCGGAGCACGCCTTCTGGCGTCGGCTCACGAGAGGCTCGCCCCGAGCTCGCCGGGCGGCCGGAGTCGAATGGCACGATCACCTCTCCTGTCAAGGGTCGCCGACTTTCGTCGCCGCCGAGGGCACCGAGGATCCGGGCCCGGTCGTGAGTCTCGGCGACCACGTCACGCCGCGTCAAACGGCACCGCCGGGGACCCGGCCGGCCGCAGGTCTCACCTACCCGGCCTTGTGGCAATAGCTGGGAAAACCGGTCGATGGCGGGTGCTTGAACCGCCAGTCGTGGTAGTCGGCGACAAGGCGCTCGGCTGCAGCGACGTTCGCCGCGTCCGTGTAGGGCCCGGGGCCGAGGTCCTCGCACATGACGGCGCGGACGGTGCCGACCGACGGACTGCCGGTGAGCCGGAGCAGCCTCAACCCGGCCGAACCGGCACCGTCGACGTAATTCGCGAAGCTGTCCCATGCTGCGACGTTGATCCGCCCGCCGGAGCAGGCAAACGGCTCCGGCACACCCGTCCGATACGAGACCGCCGTGTAGCACTCATCTGGGACGGGTCGGCTGACGGCCGGCAGGAGCGCCATGCGACCTGGCCCGGTCGTCACAGCGTCCGCCCCGGCGGCGGCGGAGGCGATCGGACCGGTCTTGGCCGCGACCGCTTCGAGCGCGTCGTAGGGAAGGACGACCTGCGGCATGCCGGCCGCGTACGGCGCGACCTGGTACTCGCCAAAGGTGATCTCCAGGCCCCAGGGGGTGAGCGACCAGGCGGAAAAATTCGACGCCTCCGGCGTCGTGCCCGAATCGATCCAGTGGGTCGACGAGAGGCTGCCGAGGAGCCGGGGAAGGGCGCGCCGGCTCGCCTGCGAGAGCAAGACGAGCCACCGGCTCGACGGCGCGAAGAGATCCGCCAGACGGTACGCGCCCCCGGTACGCCCGTTGGAGTTGAACGTCGTGACGGCCGTGGTGCCGTGCGCGGCGCCGGCGGGGAACGTGTACTCGGCCAGGCTCAAGGCGACGATCCGCTCGCTGTCGAACTCGGTCGTGACGGAGCCAACCAAGGTCGACGCTGCAGAACCGGGCGGATACGGCGGACGGCCGGCCAGCACCTCGCGCTCGAAGCCCGCCACCGTGTGGCGGACAAAGGTGTCGATTCGGGCGTTGATCCGCGCCGCCGCAGGCTTCGACAATCCCGTGACCTGCGGAAACAGGACATCGACGCGATAGGCGGGGCGGGCCACCCGGACGGCCGTCACCGAATCGAGGACGAATCCCGGCGGCGCCGACGCCGTTCCAACAGGCGACGACCGTGAGCCCGCCGCGGCGGGGCCAGCAAGCGCGAGGCTCCCGGCGAGGACCACGACAACCGCCACCCTCGCCGTCAGGAAAGGCCGCCCGTCGCAGCGGCGTCCGGCCGATCGCCTCGCCAGCTCGCGGTCCCTCGCCGCCACACCCCGTTTGCTGCGCGCCATCGGCCCCCTCGCCCGAAGGTCCACAAGATACGCCCGCAAACGACCGGAGAAAGGGCGCCCCTTCGGCTGACGCCGAAGCCTCGAGCCGCACGGCCACCGTGTCGAGATCCGCGTCCGCTCGCCCGGTCCCCGGCCGGCACCGACCTCTGCGTCCCACGACCGGGCAGCGGCGTGGCTAGCCGGCCTTTGATGAGATCACGCCAACCCACGAGGGCGCCGAAGGCGGCCGGTTCTGGTTGCCACTCTTGCTTGCCGCCTTCCGGCGCCGCCGGGGCCGTCGGCTGGCGATGGCGAAATCCGCGCGACCGTGCCGACCCCGCCGCCGAAGGGTCGCACCCGCGGCGGGCCCGGAGACCGTCACCTCGGGTGGATGTCAGATGGCCCGTACCGGCGCGAGGCGAGGGCCGCGGCGAACCGACCTCGCGGACCGTGATCTCGCCACCGTCGCGCGAGGCGCGCCCGTTCCCCTTACGGCCGGCCCACCCGCAAGGGACGAGCCCGATGGCGCGCCCGCCCCTCGCGGGCGTATAGCCCGCGCCCCGGTAGCCGACGGGCCTGCGCGCCTCTACGTCGCCAGGTTCCCCGCGGCGAGCGCGCCGACGAGGACCTGCTCGATTGAGTGCTCGAGGGCCTGGGCGGCAGCCGGGTGCTCGACGAACGAGGCGATCGCGGCAAGATCAGACGGCTCGAAGTCCGCCAGGAACCTGTTCACGCCGTCGAGCATCGTCGCCACGGGGCTCACGAACCACCGGCCGTTCTCGGACACCGTGACGAAACCGAGCGCCGGTGGGTTGGTGACGAGTCGTCCTGCCAACTTGCGCAGCACCGGCGGCAACGCCTGAGCAAGCGCCCTGCGCACTGCCGACCGGGCCTGCTTCGTGGGACAGCGGCGACCCGATTGTCCCTGGTACGTGTAGGTCAAACAGCCACCTTTGTAGCCGAAGGTGGCTCCCTTGTAGCCAACCGAGAAGCCGATCCCGGTGACCCGGACCAGCGTCCCCCCACTGACCGCCGAGCTCATCAATCGGAGGCTCGTGATCTTCACCGTCACCTCGGAACGCAGCTTTGCCAGCGCGGCCTCGGCCTTGCCGGCGAAGAGCGGCGCGTAGGTCTGCAGCGCCCCCATCTCCCCGGGCGGCAGGTCAGCGATCAGGCCGCGCAGGTTGAACCCCACCGCGTCGTCCAACAACGTGGTCACCGCGCCCTCGGGAGTGCTGGCCCCGGTCGCGGGCACGGCCGGGGGGGCGGACGGCGGCACGGCGGGGAGACCCTTCGCCACCAGGGCGTCGTAGGCGATCGTGTAGCCCAGACTCACGTACCAGGTCCCCCCGACCTTCTCGGTGACGATCGCCTCTTTGCCCGTCAGGGCCGAGCCCTTCAAGATCCGGGATCGCGGGACGAGTTTGGTGAGCCCGCGCACGAACGACCCGAGCGGGAGCTTGGCGAGGCTGGAGGCGTTGGTCTCCGTGCCAGCGGTGATCGTGACGGCAGCGAGGGTCGAGCTCAACATCTTCGTCTTCGTCTTGACCCCAGAAAAGCGGAGCGAAACCCCGCTCACATGGCTGAGGTCCACGTTCGGAGACAGCACCTTCAGGCGTTCGGCTTGCTGCGCCAGGCCCAGCAAGCCGGGCTCGAGCGCGCTCTTTTCGCCGGGGACGAGCGCGTCGAGCGCGCCAAGCGCATTGGCGTGGTCGGCGGCGTCGAGCAACCGGTTCACCGCGCTAGCCGGCGTCGAGCTGGAACTGGAACCGCCGGTCGTGGCGATCGCGACACCAACGCCGCCCCCGACGAGGCAGAGCACGACGACAACGACAACGATGTTGCGGACCCGGTGGGCGCGCCCCCGCTTCGGGGTCGCCGGCTGCTCGCCGACGCTCCCGGCGGCCGGTGAAGGTTCGATCTCGTCTGACATGCGCGAAAAACTAGCCGAGTGTCGCTGCGGTCGTGCTGCCGACCGCCGCCCCGGGGAGACCAACCGGGAGTCGGGCACCGGCGCCCGGACTCAGGGACGCGACGACCGCTCCCGCCGTCCGGCCTCGGGGACTGACGCTAGGTTGCGGACATGGGCTACATCTTCCGACGGATCCTCGCCATCCTGAGACAGCGCCGGGCCCGCCGCGGACGGTCACGTCTGCGCTGAGCCGGGCTCGCGGCCGCATCTTCGCCAATAACCCGCGAGGGCGATGCGGCGATCGATTCCGCGACGGAGGGATGGAGAATCCCAGCGACCGGTCCCGCCGGTCGCCGCCACGGGCGCCGTGGTCGTCCGTTCAGGCCGGACGGGAACGCGGGTCGAAGAAGACGATCTCTTCTGTTGCGAAGCCGTCGCCCAGCCGCGACGTGACGAGACCGGCTCGAACCCAGCCGCACGCCTCGTACAGCCTGACCGCGGCGTCGTGCACGGGAGGCACGTCGAGGACCGGCCACAGACCACGGGCGATGGCTTCGCCGGCCGCCGTCTCGAGCAGCGCCCGGCCGATTCCCTGCCGGCGGGCATCAGGGGCCACGAAAAGACGAGCGACGACGCCCAGCCGGTCCGTCGCCTGTTCCAGTCGCGCCGCCGCCAACGAGACGACGGCGTCTGCGCCACGCCCGTGCAGCGCCACGTGGCCGACGATGGTGTCGTCGCGCTCGGCGACCCAGGCGGCGAGGCCATCGCGTGACACGAGGAAGTCCCGGAGGCTCCCAGTCACGTGGATCGGGTAGCCGTCGGCGTCTTGGACGGCCTCGGCGAGCCGCACGCAGCTTCCGATGTCGGCGTCGCGGCGGGGTCGGATGAGCACGGCAACACCATCGCGCGCAGTCGTGCCTCGGCCCCAGCCCGAAGGAGAACACTGGCCCCGCCGCGAGAGGCCGGTCGCCCGGGAACGTCGCCGGCACGAGGCGTTGCCCAACCCAACCGTCGTCACGGTCACCGGGGGAAGCGGGTTGGCACCGTCACGACCCGGCGGTCGGGCTGCACGTTCTCTCGCCGGCGTGATCGGCCGGACACGGACGCGTCCGGCGCAGTCGTCTCCCGGGCCCGCCGCCAGCGTCACACCGGGCGGCGGACACGCCGATCCGCTGCGGCCGCCGTTCCCGCCCCGGGGGCGGTTTTTCCCGAGCTGAGCGGGAACCACCGGACCCTGGGGTCGCGCCGCGACGGCGGCCGCGGACGCGTCCGGCCGCGACGAGGTCTCTTGGCCGGCCCCGTCTTCGCGATGGGTTGCCCGGGGAATCGAGGCGAGAAGCCGGTGGCTACGAGCACCGGCCGCTCGATAGGTTCACGGGCGTGATCTCGAGCCGGCGATTTGGGACCTCGACGACACGTTGATCCTCCAGGGGGCGGTGGCGCGGTCGCCGCTGCGGCGGGCCGCTGAGCTGCTGGAAGGCCGGGACCCCGCCGAGGTCGTCGAGGTCATGCTCGCCACCGCCTGGCAGATCTTGCGCGCCGGACCCGACAATGCGCTCTGCGACCGCCTCGGCATCACCCATGGGAGGGCCTGTGGGTGACCTTCGAAGCCAGCCCCTCGATCCTCAAAGCAGTCCGCGACTGGGCGCCCATCTACCCACAGGAGGCCTCGCGCGCCGCGCTCGCCAAGCTCGGCGTCGAGAACCCGGCGCTCGCCGCCGCCCTGTCCGACGCCTACGTCGCCTCCCAACGCCGCGGGCACCCGCTCGTCGAGGGAGCCGCGGAACTCGTCCAGTTCCTCCGCGGCCGCAGCCGACTCGCACTGCTCACCAAGGTCCGGCTGACATCCAGCGGCTCAAGCTCGACGGCACGGGACTCGCGGCGTCGTTCGGGGCCGTCGTCGTCTCGGGCGAGGTGGGGATCGGCAAGCCGGACCCCGACATCTTCGCCCTTACGCTGCGTGAGATCGGCGCCAAGGCGGAGTCGGCGGTAATGGTCGGTGACAGCTGGGAGTGCGACATTCTCGACGCGCTCCACGCCGGGCTGTCGGCGGTGTGGGTCTTCGGGGGTCGCCCGCACCGGAGAAGCGCCCGAACATCACGGTGGTCGGCGGCGTCGGCGAGCTCCTCGGCCGCAGCTTCTGATCCGTCTGAGGCGTCGGCCGCCCGGGGCACCTAGCATGCGGCGGTGACCGAGGTCGCGGTCGTCGCCGAGGCGGACGGCACCTTCCGGGTGGAAGTGCGCGGCCCTCGATCAGCCACGACGCATGTCGTCACTGTTCCCCTCGGCTATCCGGCGGCGATCGGCTGCGGCGATGTGCCCCCACAAGAGCTCATCCGGGCCTCGTTTGACTTCCTTTTGGAGCGCGAACCGGGAAGCGCGATCCTGCGGCGCTTCCGCCTCGACGAGATCGCCGACTACTTCCCCGACTACCCGGCGGCGATCGGCCGGTACCTGGAAAAGGGCGGCTGACTGATCCCTTCCGCGGTGGAGTGACCTGGAGGCTGCGGAGTCCCGCTAAGAGGCGAGCGCTGGGTTAGCGGTGGCCGAGCTTGTAACCGAGCGTCCGCAGCAGGCCCATCCGGTCGGCGGCGTCCTCCTCGGTCTCGATCCCGAGCGGGCTGGCGCCGTCGATGACGCCGAGGATCCCCCGCCCGAGGGTGGTTTCGGCGACGATCACCTCGACCGGGTTCGCCGTCGCGCAGTAGATCGAGCAGACCTCGGCGACCTGTTTGATCTGGTTGAGCACGTTCACCGGATAGCCGTGGCGCAAAAACACGACGAACGAGTGCCCGGAGCCGATCGCCTCGGCGTTGCGCGCCGCCAGCGCGACGAGCTCGTCGTCGTTGCCCGACGCCCGCACGAGCCGCTTGCCGGACGCTTCACAGAAGGCGATGCCGAAACGCAGGTGCGAGCTCGCCGTGACGAGCACCTCGTGAAGGTCCTCGACCGTCTTGATGAAATGCGACTGCCCGACGATCACGTTGAGCTCGTCCGGGATCTCGAGCACGACCGTCGACAGATCGATTGCGGCCATAGTCTCTCCCACCTTCCTGCAACCGGGACACGCCGCTTCCAATCTCGCCGCCGGGGCGGGTGGGCGCAAGGCTGCACAACAGAAGTCCAGGTTGGCTCTTTCCCCCCGGCGGACGAGGCCTTACCGTGGATTGCGTGACTGCCGTGGACGGCCGCGAGTCCTTGCCGCGGGGCCGACGAGCGCATCCCGGGTGCTCGTGCCCCCCCGCTGGCGGGTAGGCCGCTGCGGTGCCGGTCGATTCCGGCGGCGAGTCCCGACCGGGGGTCCGCCGCGGGCGGCGTTGGTCCCCTACCGCCCGGGCAGGCCGGTTCGTCGACCGCGCCGACGCCGGCCGGCAGCTCGCCGGGTGCCTCGAGGAGTACCGCGGGACGACGGCCGTCGTCGCCGGGCTCCCTCGGGGCGGCGTCCCCGTCGCCTTCGAGATCGCCCGGGCGCTCGGGCTTGCTCTCGATGTGGTGATCGTGCGCAAGCTCGGCGCGCCCTACCAGCCCGAGCTCGCGATTGGAGCGGTCGGCGAATACGGCGTCCGGGTCCTCAACCACTCCGTGGCGCTCGCCACCGGGATCGGCGAGGACGACCTAGCGGCGATCGAGCGACGCGAACGCGCTGAGGTCGCACGGCGCGCCGCCCTTTTCCGCGCCGGCCGGGAGAGCGTCCCGCTCGCCGGCCGCACGGTCATCGTCGTCGATGACGGCATCGCGACCGGCGCGACGACCCGTGCCGCCTGTCAGGTCGTACGCGCCGCGGGCGCGACGAGGGTCGTCCTCGCCGTCCCCGTGGCGCCGGCGGAGTCGCTCGCCGAGCTCGCCGCCGCGGTCGACGAGGTCGTCTGCCTCCTCGCACCTCCAGGGTTCAACGCCGTCGGCGAGTGGTACGAGGACTTCACCCAGACCTCCGACGCCGAGGTGATCGCCCTCCTCGCTCGCGCCGCCGCCCCGTCGGCCGGCCGAAGCGGGAACCCGTCCGAGGCGTGATCGCCTCTGGCGGCGGGTCCCGTTCGCGGACTTTCGCTGCGAACGGGCGCTCGGGCGGAGAATCGGGTCGGCGAAGTCACGAACGCCGACGACCCGGCCAGCCGGCGGCGACCGACGGCAGAGTCCGGCGGGGCCGACGAAGGCGCGGCGGGCGAAAGCTGGGATTGCCGCGGTCGCGCGCCGCGGATTGCATTACCGTCGCCATCGAAACCGTGTGCCATTCGCCCCAGGGAGGTCGGCTGTGACCATCAAGATGAAGATCAGCGGAGAGCTCGCCCAGTCGGTCACCTGTCAGCTCGAGCCGGGGCAGGCGATCTACTCGAACGCCAACAAGTTCCGCTGGAAGACGACGAACGTCTCGATGGAGACCCGGCTCAGCACCCCACCAGGCGCCGACGCGGCTGGCGGGGTGGCGAAAAAGGCTGGGTTCCTCCAACAGGCGCTGTCGACCGCCGGCGAGGTCGGCAAGCGGGTCCTCAGTGGCCAGAGCCTCGCCTTTCAGTGGTTCCGCCCTGACGGGGGTTCCGGACTCGTCGCTCTCGCGGGGAGCCTGCCCGGCCAGATGCGGGCGATCGAGCTCGACGGGTCGACCGGCTGGCTGACCGAGAAGGAAGCGTTCGTCTGCGCCGAGGAGGGCGTGAAGTTCGGCATCGCGCTCTCGAAGTTCCGCTCCGGCCGGCGGAGCGGCGAGGGCTACATCCTCGAGCACTTCACCGGATCGGGGACCCTTCTCGTCGCCGGCGGTGGGACGCTAATCGACCTCGACCCGGCGAACTACGGCGGCAAGATCCAGGTACATGCCGGCGCGCTCGTCGCCTTCGCCGAGACCGTCGAATACGGCGTCGAGTACGTTGGCGCCCTCAACATGCAAACCGCCATGACCGCGGTGTTCGGCGGGCAGGGGCTGAGCCTGCTCACGCTCACGGGCAGCGGACCGGTGATCTTGCAGTCGACGTTGCATTTCAACTTGGAAACCGAGGAGCGCGACACCGGCGAGAAGCACGGCATGCGCGCCGGCGGCGGCCTCCTCGACAGGCTCTAAACGAGCGAGGGATTCCGGACTAGGAGGAACAATGCCGTTCATCGACAGAGTGAAGGCCGGTGCCGCCCAGGCGGCCCACAAGGCCCAGGAAGCGGCCAAGGCCGGGCAGGCGAAGATCGACCAGGTTCAGGCCAAGCGCGAGCAGGACGCGATGTTCCGCGACCTCGGTGCCGCCGTCTACGCGCAGCACAGCGGATCCGGCGACACCAGCACGTCGGCCGAGATCGACCGGCTCCTCGTGGCGCTAAAAGAACATGAGGAAGCCCAGGCCGCGGCGGCCGAGGCCGCGGCGGCGGACACCGCGCCCCCCGCCACTGGCCAGGAGACCGCGCCCCCGGTCACGGGCAAGCAGACCGCGGGAGATTTCAAGCTCGACGACTGAGCTCGGGGCTTTCGCGACACGACAAGGGCCCGGCGCAGGCTGCGCCCTTGTCGTGTCGCGGCGCGATCAGCGCTCGACGACGACGACCGTTCCCGTCGTCGAGGTCAGTCCGAGCCGCTCGAGGCGGCCGATGATTCCGTAGGTGCCGGGGATCAGGCTCTCGGGGGCGATCGTCGCCAGCCGGACGGGAACCTCGATCGCAGCGCCAGGCGGGACGAGGATTGTCTTGCCGGGTCGGCCCGGGCTCGCGGCGAGTTCTTCGTCGCGCGAGGCGAGCAGGCGCCGGTTCGTGGGCAGCTCGAGCAGCCAGGCCACGACCTCGAGGGGCTTCTCGCCATCGGCCGACCACAGCTCGTTGCTCGTGTTCTTCACCTTGGCGTAAAGCTGGGGCGGGAGACCGCGCACGATGACCTGCTCGGCCGGCCAGATCAGCTCGAGATCCTTCGTCGGTGACGTGCCTGTCGCGATCGGCCGGAGGTTGCGCCCGGCGCTGCCGGCACGCCAGATACCCGCTTCGAGCTTCAAGGGGGCGACCGCCCATTCGCCCTCGGCCCCGGGTTCCGGGGCGCAGTAGACGCGGTTCACCGGGTCCTCGTAGACGAGGCGCCAACCCTTCGGCGGCAAGAAGCGCCAGGCGTTGAGGACCTCGCGTCCGTAGAAGGTCCCGCCACGGGCGAGCACGTCGTCGATCGGTGTCCCCTCACCTTCGAGCGTGCTCGCGTCGATCAACCACTCGGCGACCTGGACCGTTTGGCCCACCGCCGCGGTCGACTGGAGGAGCTCCGCCTCAGTTGTGTTCTGCATGCCACGCATTGTGGCACTTTTGGCCACTCTCAGTCAACAGAGAGGCAGATTCTGCCACTAAATGTGGCCATCGACGGTCTGGCTAGCGCTTTTTCCCCGGTGCTCCCCCCTGTCCTGATCAGCACGGAACGTGGTCGCCGGCTGCGGATTCTCACGGATAGTGAGATTAGGGACGGTGCCGCACCGAGAGTGGTCGTCGAGCTGGGTCAGCGGAAGTCCCGGGAGCGGCCGACCGCCGTGGCGAGCTCGAGCACCTCGAGACGCTCGGCGACGACCGACGGCGCCGCGCCGGCACCTTCCAGACGGCCGCGGACGACGAGCGCCG
>JBEKLG010000023.1:0-20739 GCA_050010315.1 Acidimicrobiales bacterium | reverse complement strand
AGGCGGACCCCACCATGAAGTCCGTCAGCTCTCTGAGCGAAGTGTCCTTCGGGTTAAATTCCGCTACGATCCTGCCTGCCCTCATTACCAACAAATGGTCGGCAAGCTCCAGCATTTGCGGCAAGTTGTGGCCCACCACAACCACGGTTTCACCGTGGTCCGCCGTGTCCCGGATGATCCGCAAGAAAGCAGCAGTCTCCTTCGGGCCGAGGGAGGCTGTTGGCTCGTCGAGGAGCACTACTCGTGCCCCGAAGTACATAGCCCGAGCAAGCGCGACAGCCTGTCGTTGCCCGCCGCTTAGCTGCCTCACGCCGACCCTGGACGGAGGCATGCTTATCCTCAGCAGCTTCAGTGCCTCGTCCGCGTCCTTTCGCATCGCGCGCCGGTCGACCACGTGCACTCCCAAGATTCGCCGCTGCAGTTCACGGCCGAGAAAAACGTTATCCGCGACTGACATAGAATCGACGAGAGCTAGGGTCTGGTAAAGCGACTCGATTCCAATTGCGTTCGCCGCCCGGGCAGTGTGGAACGCCACGGGATGCCCGTCGACCAGTACCTCTCCTTCGTCCGCCACCTCGAAACCACTGAAGATCTTCAATAGTGTCGACTTGCCAGCACCGTTGTCGCCGACAATGCCGGTAAGGCCCGGCCAGAACTCTACGGACACTTCGATCAGGGCGCCAACATGCCCGTACCATTTTGACAAGTGCCTAGCTGCCAAGCGCGGAACGGCAACTGTGTTGTTATCAGGCATGCTTCCTCCCGGGTGCTCGCGCTCAGGTTTGAGATTCTCTGTCGCCGATGACCCGGGCGACAACCAACGCGATAAGGATCACCAGTCCGTAGACCGCCTCTTCCCAAAAGACGTTGACGTTCTTGAGGTCCAAGATGTTCTCGACCACCGCAAGGACCAAAACCCCGGTGGCGACGCCGACCATGTTGCCCTTGCCGCCGAGGAGGCTCACACCGCCGATAACGGCAGAGGCGAACGCTATGAAAATGATGGACTCTCCGTACCCTTGGGAGGCGGTAATCGCGCCGTCACGTCCCATCTCCACGTATCCCCCCATGGCGGCGAGCACACCCGCCGCCATGTAGACGCCGATCTTCACTCGGTCGACATTGATGCCTGCCGCGCGAGCGGCCTCGGTGTTACCGCCCACGGCATAGATAGCGCGGCCAGCCCGGCGGTAACGCAGGAACAAGCCGATCGCGACAAATACGACCGCCGCCGCCACCAGCGATACCGGTACCGGGCCCCAGAAGTTACCGCCAATGTAGGAAAAGCAAGTAGGCAGGGCGGAGATCGTCTGCCCCTCGACGAGGCCGTCTTGAACACCTGCCAGCCCTATCAACATCCCGAGGGTGACGATGAAGGCATTGAGATGCGCCTTCACGATCAGGAGGCCGTTCACAAAACCTACAGCGGCACCCGCCGAGAACAGCACGATCAGCCCGACGTAACAATTGAGGTTGAGGCCGACACCGTAGGCCGACTTAGCCGCTACCAGCCAGGTCGCCAGCATCGGCGCAAACCCATAAGTACCTCCGAGAGACAGGTCCATGCTGCCGATCATCAGGACGAGTGCTTCGCCCGCCGTGATTAGCGCGATGGAGGAGGCATACTGGCCGATTCCCCAGAAATTGTCGCCCTGGAGGAAGACAGGGCTGGTCAGGGCGCCGAAGACGATCAACAGGGCAAGCACCGGCAGCAGGGTCGCCTCTCTCAAGAGGGACAGGGCTCTGCCCTCCCGGAGGAGCTGCTGCAGTTCGGCTTCGGCGGCTGCCGGGCTATCGCCTTCCTGCCCCGTTGGCTGCGCCAGCACGGCGGCCTCCTTTTCACGGCTGACCCGTGTCATACTGTCACGCTCCCGACCAGGATGGACTTGCCGGCCTCATTGCGGCCAACCAACCCGACACAGCGAGCCGAGCGCAGGGACAGGCTCACCCCCGCAAGGCGACGGTGGCACTAACTGCCTGGAAATGCCGATGGCTTCGGTGGCGGACACATCTCCGTTTTTCGTTGACGTTGTTGCAGAACTCACGACCAGACGATCTAAATGTCGGCCCGCCTACTCCCTCCTCAGACGGGCGAGGAGGGAGTAGGGACGAGGCCTATTAGTCGTTGAAAGGCTTAGGGCGTTACCCCGTTGCAAATCCCGCCATGGGCCTTGCCGTAGACGTTGCCCCAGAGCGCTGGATCATTGACTGGCGTGGTCTTGAAGCTGGCTGGCTGCCCATCGGTTGCGGGCCCCTTTATCGTCAGCTGAGTCTTGGTGACGAAGGGGGCGACGATCGGGTCGGTCAGCTGGACGTCGCCCTTATAGCTGACGTGGGCCAGAGAAGCGCTAGTCAAACCGGCCTCCCCGACCTTGAGGACGACATGCTTCGCCGCGTCCAAGGCGTACTTGACCGCGCCCTCGGAGTACAGGTCGGCCGGCTGCGACGACGCGAAGTCCATCCAGCCCTTGCTGATGTAGCACTGTTCGTAGGCGACGCCGTCATCTCCGCCGAGGATTACATGGTCCTTCGTGCCGCCGGCGGGGCCGTAGCCCTTTGCCTGGAGGAACTTGATGATCCCCGGGTCGGGCCCGCTGTACTCGTCGTAGACGGCCTTGACCTGGGAGTGATAGGCGTCAATGGCCGTCTCTGTAAAGGTGAGTGCGGTATTCGGGTTCCACAGGGTGTCTTTCGACAAGACATGGACGTTGGGGTCCAGCTTCGCCATGCAATCGTTGAAGGAGAGGGCGCGGTCGTGGCCGTTGGACGAGACCTGCTGACCCTCGTTGTCAACGACGTACCCCGATTTCACCTTCGAGGCGATGTAGGAGCAGGCCGAGTAGCCGTAGAACAGGTTGGACGCCCGCACGACGATGTAGTCCCTCCCGGCACCAAGGATCGTGTCCACCGAGATGACCGGGACGTGGTGCGCGTAGGCATACGAGAGCGAGGGCCCTTCAGCGGAGGCGTCCTCGGGGTTCAGGATGATCGCCTGGGCGCCCTCGTTGACGAGGTCCTTGACCTGCTGGTTCTGCAGGGGGGCGTTGCTGCCATAGGTGTCGCAGCAAACCAATGGGCCGATGAGCTGGATGCCCATCTGCTGGGCAAACTGCTTCTCGTAAGCCACATAGGCAGACCAGAACGCGGTGTTGTTGTAGCTCAGGGCGACGCCGATCTTGATCGGTTTCGCCGCCGGTTTCGCTGCGCTAGCGGAACTAACCGCCCCGACGCTGCTCACGGACAGCGCAATGAGCCCAGCCGCGGCCATTATGCGCATGACGTTCTTATGCCAAAGTTTCATTGATCCTCCCATTTCTGTATTTACGGGGGTTTTCGTCACCTCGGGCTTTGACACCCAAGTCGCTAAGAAGTTGATCAGTTGCGAGTTACTTTCACGGCTAGGCCAAACTTCGCGCCTTATTGATCACCTCCCCCGGTCAGACGTCAAGCCGTTCCAGGTCAATCTCCAGGAAACGGCAGACTGCCCCGAACTCGGCTGTTATGTCGCCCGGGACAGCGTGGATGCGGTTCGCCCCGAACCGGGAAGGCAACGCCTCCGCGGAGGCGTCCTTCCGGGCGACGCTATGGGGCCAGACATAGGCACCCTGGTGCATGAGCGCCCTGTTCTTCTCGTCGTCGTAGACTTCGAAGCGTCCCTTGGTGACCTGCGTCGTGGGCACCGTCACGGCGCGAGAGGTGGGCGAGGGTGACATCCCCAGGGGCGGCGAGGTTATGGACGGCCGTTCCCCCGGTCGGGAAGCACCACTCCTCGGGGTGCCGGTGCACCTTGGAGAAGTTCTCGGCGGCGGCGTCCGAGCGGCCGGCGAAGCAGGTGGCATGCCGCCCCGAGTTCTCCAGGTCCCAGATGCCCTCTTCGGGGAAGTCGTGCCTTGGTCAACGAAGTCTCGACCATCGCTGAAGGTGACGACCCCAACACGAGACATTGGCACCTCTAGAAAACGATTTTCCCACTCTGCCGTAAGACTTTCGAAACACTAGCACGCCTTATCCAGGAGCAACCTCCCAGCACGAGGCATTGGCACTTCTAGAAAACGATTTTCCCACTCTGCCGTAAGACTTTCGAAACACGAGCATGCCGTGTCTAGGGACCAAAGTCCCGGTCTTTCGCTAGTTGACCGCCACGTGGGACCGCCGTCCGTAACCTTGTGGTAATCGTCTATCAGCATTGCGGCCAGCGTCACGCCTTCAAAGGGCAAGGGGTGGCCGGCCAAAGTCCCCATGGGGCACCGAAGCGCGACAACCAACAGCGAGCAACCATGACCAAGGTCGACGCGGCCCGCGCCGCCGGGGTTTCCACCGCGACGGTTTCCAGTGTGCTCAACAATCATCCCCGGGCCGACCCCCGGCTAGCCATCCAAGAGCTGTTGGACCAGGAACCACATCCTGACGCGGTGTTCGCGAGCAACCACCTCATGACCATCGGCGCCCTGCAGGCCATCGCGCAGGTCAAGCTCGTCATCCCCTCTGACATCGCCGTCATCAGCTTGGACGACACGCCCCGGGGCGTCGCCGTCGCAGCCCCGGCTCACAGCCGTGGCCCAGCCGGCTTACGACCTCTGCGGGGTCGCCCGCGGCTGCCACGCGACAGTCCTCACCGGAGAACGCCGGTTCTACGGGAACGTGCTGATCAAAAAGGGAGCTATGCCCCCGGAGAATCAGGAGGCTGCTTGAGTAGCCCAAGTCCGGCGAGACACTCAGTCAGGCAACAAGAAGGGAGGTGACGTGGCTTCTACAGGAGAAGGAGAAGGAGAACGAGAAGTAAACGAGTCGCGATCCGCCGTCAAGCGAATGAGGGCGGGTGCGGCCGGCCCGCGAGGCGCAACCGCGAAGAATGCCTCCAAGCGCAGCACCGTCAGAACGGCGGGACTCTTCGGTACCGTGCTCGTCGTGTTTGCGGTTCTCGTCATCGTGCTCGTTTCTCCGAGCCGTTCGGGCACCAGCTGTGCTGCCCGTGCCGAACAACGGCCGGGACGAGGTCGCGACGGGGCCCTCCTGACTGAATTCGCCCGAGACGTCCTGAAGGGCCTGCCTCCCGATTCGAAGTCGCGTTCACAACCATGACATTTCCGAGCCCGAGGTGGGATTCGAACCCACGACCTGCGCATTACGAGTGCGCTGCTCTGCCACTGAGCTACCCGGGCAACGTCGCGGTCACCCGGCGCTCGTGCGCCGACCCGCGGCGACGTCATCGTACGCGCTCAAGGTCAACCGCGAGTCACGCTGTCCACGACGACATCGGGCCGTCGCGTCTCGTCACCTCTTGCGACCGGCCACGTCCTAACGGGGCTGGATCAGCTTGTTGTCCTGTAGCAAGCTGATCTCCGAGTCATCTGCCGGTGAGTACTTCCGATTCCAGAGATCAGATCCCTAAAGCTGGAGCGTGCCCCGGCAGGTTGACGGGGAGCCTGACGGCTCGGGGGGGTCGTGCTTCGAGCACTGATCTATTTGCTCGCCGCTGTTCTCCTCGAACTCGTGTCCGTCATCGAGAGGAGGAGACGTGATCTTCGGTGGAGTCGGCTGGGCTGAGGATCATCACGACATCTGCGCGATGGCCGGGGACGGTGCGGTACTCGCCAAACGGAGGGTTTCCGACAGCGTCGGCGGCATCGGCGAGCTCCACCAGCTGGTCGCAGCGCACAGCGAGGAGAACGAGGCGGTCGTCGTCGGGATCGAGCTCGACCGCGGCCTCGTCGTCACCGCGCTGCTGCCGCTTGCTACGTGGTCTACGCCGTCAATCCGCCGACGGCGGCCCGCTATCGGGAGCGCCACGCGACCTCGGGGGCGAAGTTCGACCCGGGAAATGCGATGGTCCTCGCTGACCTGGTGCGCACGGACTGACACAACCATCGACCAGGTGCTGGTGACTCCGAGCTCGTCGAGGGCGTCAAACTGCTCGCACGAGCGCAGCAGTCGGCGATCTGGGGCCGTCAGCGTGAGGTGAACGCGCTCCGCTCGTCGCTTCGTGAGTACTACCCGGCTGCACTTGCCGCCTTCGGGAGCGAACTCGCGCATCCCGATGCCCTCGCCGTCTTGCAGATCGCCCCGACACCGGAACTCGGACGGGCGCTGTCGCGTTCGAAGATCGCCGCCGCGCTTCGCCGGGGACGACGGCCGCGCGACGTCGAACATCGTGCGGAGGAGATCCAGGGAGCCCTTCGGGCGAGTACGTCGAGGCCCCGCCGATGTTCGCCAAGGTCTACGGCATCGTCACCCGCTCGGCACTTGCCGTGATCGCCAGCTTCTCGGAAGATTGCTGCCCTCGAAGCGGCGCTGTCGGAGCATTTTGAGACGCACCCGGACGCGAAGATCGTCCGCTCCCTGCCAGGACTGGGGACAGTCCTCGGCGCCCGGGTGCTCGGCGAGTTCGGGGATGACCGGACTCATTTTTCAGACGCCAAGTCTCGCAAGAACTACGCCGGCACGGCGCCGATCACGAAGACCTCCGGTCGCAGCCGCGTCGTGCTTGCTCGCTTCGCGAGGAACCGACGTCTCGGCGACGCCTGCGGCCAGTGGGCCTTCTGTGCGCTCTCGTCCTCACCGGGAACACGTCACTACGACGACGAGTTGCGTGGACGAGGCTAAACGGATCGCCAGGCCCTGCGCCGGCTCGCTAACCGGCTGGTCGGGATCCTCCCCGGCTGCCTCGAGGAAGCGGTTCTCTACGAGGAGCACATCGCCTGGCAGCGACAAGAATCGGCTGCTGCTTGACTCCTTAGAACCATGGGGTGTCTAGCCTGTCGGGAATGCCGCGTACCAACGGCGAACGCCCGGCTCGGTCTCTGCCGGTGCCTCCGCCTCCCCGATCGTGAGCGACGTCGAGGGCGGTTGGTCGACCGGCCCCGGAATCGACGCGAGGACCTCTGGCAGCGATTCAATGATGAGTCTTGAGGGAAGTTGGATCCTCGAGAGTGAGGAGTCGATCCGCGCCGAGGCGCGCGCCGTTAGCGAGGAGCGACGCCGCAGGCGCAGGTTCCGCCTTCTCCACGCGTTCAGCTGGATCGCGATCGCCGGCGGCGCCGTCGGCTTGGCCGTTCTCGTCAGGACCTACGCCGTCCAGGCCTTCTACGTCCCTTCGGGCTCGATGACGCCGACGCTGCTCGCCGGAGATCGCATCCTCGTCGACAAGTTGCCGCCCGCCACACACGACGTCCGGCGCGGCGACATCATCGTCTTCCGGCGGGTTCCGCGGGACACCGACCTTTCCAGACCCTCGTATCTCGTGAAGCGGGTCATCGGATTGCCTGGCGAGACGATCGCCTCCCGGGGTGACATCGTGTACATCAACGGCAAGCGACTGGCGGAACCGTGGCTTCCGAACCTCGCAAGACTTCCGGCGAACTTGCGCTGCTACTCGGCCAACCTCGACATCCCGAGGACCGTGATACCCCCAGACTCCTACTACGTCCTCGGTGACTGCCGGGCGAACTCGGCGGACAGCAGGATCTGGGGTCCAGTACCGGCCACCAACATCATCGGCAAGGTCTTTCTCCTCGTCTGGCGCAACGGTCATCCGTGGTTCCACTGGTTCTGACTCCTCTCCCACCATCGCCATCAGCACGCGCGCTCCCGGCGTGTTCTGCGCCGCGCCGGGGTTCGGCAGGAGCCCAGCGGTCGCGCCGTTAGCCTGGCGACAGTCGGCGGCTCCAGGGACCGACTCATCTAAGGGAGGTAGTCGTGCCGGTGCAAGGCGATGCTGCCATTTGGGCCGAGGGAATCAAGAAGCACTTCGGTTCGATACGCGCCCTTGACGGCATCGACCTCGAAGTCGCCCGGGGTACGACGCTCGGCCTGCTCGGCCCGAACGGGAGCGGCAAGACCACCTTCGTGCGGGTGCTGGCGACCCTGACACACCCCGACTCGGGACGCGCGTTTGTCGAGGGCCACGACGTCGTCCACGACGCCACCCGCGTGCGTCGGCTCATCGGCCTCGCCGGGCAGTTCAGCGCAGTCGACGATCACCTCACCGGGTTCGAGAACATCGTCATGGCAGGCCAGCTCTTCCACCTCGATCGGTCGCTCGCCTCGAACCGCGCCCGTGATCTCCTCGAGCGCCTCGACCTCGACGACGCCGCGGATCGGCGCGTGAAGACCTACTCGGGCGGAATGCGCCGACGCCTCGACCTTGCCGCCAGCCTCGTCGCCCACCCCTCGGTGATCTTCCTCGACGAACCAACGACGGGGCTCGACCCCCACAGCCGGCTCGGGCTTTGGGAGATCATCCGCGAACTTGTCCGCGACGGCGCGACACTCCTGCTCACGACGCAATACCTCGATGAGGCCGACCAGCTCGCCGACCAGATCGTCCTCATCGACCACGGCCGGGTCATCGCCCACGGACCCCCGGAGGAGCTGAAGGACCGCGTCGGCGGTGACGTGCTCGAGTGCCAAGTCGTCCCGCCCGATCGGCTCGGCGACGCGATCAGAGTGCTCGAACCGCTCGGCATCGCCGCGCCCCAGGTCGACCGGGTGACCGGCACCTTCCATGTCGCCGTCGGCAGCACGAACTCAACCGTGCTCGTCGAGGCGGTGCGCCGGCTTGACGCCGCCGGCATCGCCTTGACCGACCTCGCTTTGCATCGGCCGTCGCTCGACGACGCGTTCCTCTCCCTCACCGGGCACGCGGCGGTCACCGGGGAACCCAGCGCCTCGGACGACGAGTCGGCTCACCGAGGCAACCGGGGCGGTCGCCGGAAGCTAAAGCGCCGGGTGTCGCGACAATTCGTCGAAGCGACCGAAGCTGTCTGATGGCGACCGTCGCGCTCCGCCTCGACCACGCCGACCAGCGGCTCAGGACCCGGATTCGCTGGTCACTGGGCGACGCCGCGGTCATGACGCGTCGCTACTCCCTGCAACTGGTCCGCGTCCCGACCATTCTCTTCTTCGCGCTGCTCCAGCCGGTGATGTTCGTCCTGTTGTTCCGCTACGTCCTCGGAGGCTCGATCCCGGTTCCGGGGACGACCTACGCCGAGTACTTCATCCCCGGCGCGATCGTCCAGTCGACTGCGTTCTCGTCGTTCGGAACCGCCGTCGGGTTGAACTTCGACGTCGGCCGAGGACTTGTCGACCGCATCCGGGCGATGCCGACGGCGCGCTTCGCGGTCCTCGTCGGACGACTCGCCTCGGACACTGTTCGCAGCTTGGGGATGGTCATCGTTCTCGTCGGCGTCGGCTACGCCGTCGGGTTCCGCTTCGAGAACGGCGTCGGCGCGGCCATCGCGATGATGGTCCTCGCGATCGTCTTCGGCGTCCCGATCTGCTGCATCGCGGCGACGATCGGGCTGACGATGAGAGACCCCGAAGCCGTCCAGTCCTTCGGGCTGATCTGGCTTTTCCCGTTGACGTTCATTTCCGGCGCCTTCGTGCGCGTGCAGTCGATGCCCGGCTGGCTGCAGGTCGTCGCCCGTGCCAATCCCGTCACGCTCGCCGTCGACTCGATGCGCTCCTTCGCCTACGGGGGCCCGCTCGAGGTGCACCTGCTCGAAACCATTGCCTGGATGGTCGGCATTCTGGCGGTATTCGGCCCGCTCGCGATCCGGGCGTACAAGCGCACGACCTGACCGCCCGCCGGCGGTGGACCCGGCAGACGTCGCCCGCCTGCCATCCGAGATCCCCGCTCGGTCGCCAACTCTCCGCCGAGGGTCACGGTCAACTGGTCAAGCAGCTGTACGAGTACTGGCTGGCATATGTCGGGGATACTGCGTCCAGGCAACAAACACGCCAAGAGACGCCGATCCTGATACCGTTCCGGCTCCTACGAATCCCAACTGGAGCTGTGTTGCGGACCCCAATCGGGAAAATGACGTACCGACGGCTGGCTACTGGGGCTCCGAGTGCTCCACGGCCTACGACTTCAGCGGAATCGCAAATTGACCGGAGTTCCTCTTCAGCGGCTCGAACGGATACGGCGGGAACGTGAACGAAGAGTGCTTCACTGCGGCTGGACGACCGAAAACCGAAGTCTGTGGCAACGTGAACCCTATCGAGGACCCGTCAATACTCTGGAACAACCGTGCATAGGGTGACAGTCATGGAACACGTGTCGGTCCCTTCACCTCGCAGGCGCTATCGCCGGATTGCCCAGATTGCGATACTTCTTGTGATGACAGCCGCGCTGGCCGTCACTGTCGACCGTGTCGTGATCGGCTCTGGACCGCCCCTTTTGAACAACGGAGGCTCAGGAGGGTCGGCATTCTGGGGCGGGATCGCTCCCGTGCCGGGTTCGAACGTGAATCACTCGCTGGTTGTACGAACGGACCCGGAAACTGCCCGCTGAACTGGCGCGACGTTGTGATTGTGACAACGAGCGGAGGGAGTGGGATTCGAACCCACGGGGCTTGTCGCCCAACGGTTTTCAAGACCGTCACAATCGTCCGCTCTGCCATCCCTCCCCCAGAACGCTGGCGACGCTAGCCGGGCGAGGGTCCAGGTTCGGGACGGAAAGAACCCGGGGCGATCGGTCCGGACCCCCGCGTCACCTGACCCCCGATGCCGCGTTCGCCGACGCCCTCCGGCCGGGGTCGTGGCCAGCCTTCGCCACACGACGAGAATGCTCCGACCCTTGCCGCACTCCGGGCCGGGCCATGCTGGCAGGATAGAGGTCACGATGGACGACAGCGAGCTCTCCGAACTCCTGGAGCGAGTTCGGGACGGGAGCGTGGAGCCGGGCACGGCTGTCGAGCGCCTGCGACGGCTCCCGTTCGCCGACCTCGGCTTCGCCCGTGTCGACCACCATCGACCACTGCGCCAGGGCTTGCCCGAAGCCGTCCTCGGCCAGGGCAAGACGACGGGTCAGTGCGCCGCGATCGTCGCCGAGATGCTCGAGCACGGCTCGGGACCGGTTCTCCTCACACGCGCCGATCGCAGCCAGGTCACCGCCACTCTCGACCGCTGCCCGGGGGGCACCGTGACTCCCGACCTGGCCGAGCCGGCGACGAGGTTCGCCGTCGGCTGGCGACCCGCGCCGCCGCGGCCCGAACAGGTCCTCGTCGTCACGGCTGGGACGGCCGATCTCCCGGTCGCCAACGAATGCCTCGCGACCCTCTCGGCCTTCGGTTTCTCCCCAACCCTCATCGCCGACAGCGGAGTGGCGGGGATCCACCGTCTGCTCGCCAACGAAGCCGACATCGCCAGATGCGATGCCGTCGTCGTCGTCGCCGGCATGGAGGGCGCGCTGGCGAGCGTCGTCGGGGGCATCTCGCCAGCGCCGGTCATCGCCGTCCCAACGAGCGTCGGCTACGGCGCCTCGCTCGCCGGGGTAACGGCGCTGCTGGCGATGCTGGCTTCGTGCGCGCCCGGCGTGACGGTGGTCGGGATCGACAACGGCTTCGGCGCGGCGTGCGCCGTCGTGCGGGCACTCCGGTGAGCACGAACGCCCGCCGCCGCCTCAGCGCCGCCGACGCCGCGAGCCCGTCGCGTGGGCGACGGATCGCCTGGTTCCACTGCTTCGCCGGTATCGCCGGTGACATGGCGCTCGGCAGCCTGATCGACGCCGGGGCCGACCTCGATGAGGTGCGCAGCCTGCTCGCGCGGCTCGCGATCGACGGATGGTCCTTAGAGACCGTCCCCGTGTTGCGCGGCGGCATCGCCGCCACCCAGGTCGTCGTCACGGTGAACGAGACGAGCGTCGTGCGGACCTTCCCCCATATCCTCGGCATCCTCGACGAGGCGAAACTGCCCCCGCGCGTGCGCGACCGCGCCGTGGCGACGTTCTCGGCGCTGGCGGCCGTCGAGAGCAGGCTCCATCGTCGCCCGACGAGCCAGGTCCATTTCCATGAGGTCGGCGGGCACGACACGATCGTCGACGTGGTCGGCACCGCCGCCGCGCTCGAGGTGCTCGGCGTGGACGAGGTCCTCTCGAGCCCCGTCGCGATGGGGAACGGCATGGTGCGCACGAGCCACGGGCTCCTGCCCAACCCCTCACCCGCCGTCCTCGGGCTGCTCGAGGAAGCCCCGGTGTGGGGGCGTGACCTCAACATCGAGCTGACGACCCCGACGGGCGCGGCGATCCTCGCCGCCATGTCCACCGGGTTTGGCCCGATGCCGGACATGGTCGTCGGCTCGACCGGCTACGGCGCTGGGTCGCGCGAGATCGACGGGTTGCCGAACTGCACCCAGGTCATCGTGGGCTGGCGGGCCACAACCGAGACGCCCGAGGGCACCCCCTACGGACAACCGCTCGTTCTTCTCGAGGCGAACCTCGACGACGCGACGGGCGAGCAACTCGCTGACGCCCTCGGAGCCCTGCTCGAAGCCGGGGCGAACGACGCCTGGGTGACGCCGGTCGTGATGAAAAAGGGCCGTCCCGGTCACGTGCTCAGTGTCCTCGCCGACCGGGCACTCGTCGACCAGCTGAGCACCGTGCTCACCGGCGAAACAGGAACCCTCGGGGTGCGCGCCAGCGAAGTCGGCCGGATGGCCGCGGCGCGGCGCCTCGATCACGTCGAGGTCGACGGGAGCCCGATTCGCGTGAAAGTCAGTGCTGGACGGGTGAAGGTCGAGCACGACGACGCTGTCGAGCTCGCCCACCGCTCGGGACGTCCCGTCCGCGAGGTCATCGAGCGCGCCGAACGGGCCTGGTGGGAACAGGCCGACCGCAGGCCTGAACCGCCGGAAGAGGCTTAGGGCTCGCGCCCGGCAGGCTTAACTCGAGACGTAGAGCGCGATCGAGCGCTGGTCGGACCGGCCGTTCGGCATCGCGGCGATGACGATGAGCTCGTAGCGGGTCGCGTGCTTCACGACGAGCTTCGGCATGACGACGTACTCCGAAGACCCCGGTGAAAGCGTGAGGAGGCCGTGCCGCGCACCGACGCGTGCCGCGCCGGTATGGGACGAGCGCGCCGGAGAGGCCACAGCCGTCACATATGCCCCCTTGGCGATCGTGTCACCTATGTTCTTCACGACGACGACGACTTCGAGGCGAGAAGTCGCCGCCACGACCGAGACGGAACCCGCGGGCGGAATCTGGAGCGACGTCGTCGGCGCCGGCAGCGTCATCGTGCTCGTCGTCGGCTTCGCGGGCGCCGCGCTCGTTGACGTCGTCGCGGACGGACTGGACGTCGTCGTCGTTGGCGACGAAGTCGTCGTGGGCGGTTGACGGCGGGCGTGCCCCCCGCGAGCAACCGTCGTCGTGCTCGTCGTCGGCGCGAGCGTCGTCGTCGTGCTCGTCGTCGGCGCGAGCGTCGTCGTCGTGCTCGTCGTCGGCGCGAGCGTCGTCGTCGTGGTCGTCGTCGTGGGCAGCCCAGTGATCTCGAGAGGTGGTGGTTCGAGGGTCACAGCGACGATCGACAGCGCCGCAGAAAGGGCCAGACTCGCGGCCGATCGCAGTTCGTTAGCCCAGGCTCCGACGGCTGACGCGGACCACACGGCGGGCGACCGGACCCAGACCGAGGACGGGAGCGACAGCGCGTCAACGTTCTTGGCAAGCGAGAAGACGAGCGCGTGGTACCCCGCGTCCGCCGCGGCGAAACGCGACCCGGCCGTCGCGAGGAACTGCCTCGCCCGCGGGAGCGTCGACGGTTCATCGCGTCCGGAAATCGCGAGTTCGACGCCGGCGGCGAGGTTCTCGGCGCCGGCGTGGCGCAGGCCGAGGACGGCGGTCATGAGCAGGTCGGCGCGATTTGACGGTGCCGCTAGACCGAGCAACCGGTAGATATTCGCGTCGGTCTCGGCGTCCTGCGCGAGCTGCCTCAGGGAGAACTCGAGCGTGACGCGGTCGAACACCGCCGGATCGGTGGCATCGGAACGAATGGCGTCAAGCGTCGGCGCCAGCGTGTTCGACTCGGCGACAATCGCCGAGACGGCGGCCAACCAAGTCTTGTCGGTCCGTCGGCCGACCCCGGACGATGACTTCACGACTTGATCGGCAACTTCACCTACGACGAGGCCGACCAGCAGGCAGACCACGACCACGACGATGACGCGCCAGCGCTCGCGCCGGGTCGACGGAAGTGGACCACGACTGCGCGGGCCGAGCATCAAGCCGACGCTAGCGGCCGACGGACGGCCGAACAGAGAGCGGTGACGCGGCCCGGCGGCCGCCCGATTTCACTCGCCGACGGCACCCCCGCTGACGCTCACCTCGGATTTCGTCGTCCGCCAGTTGACCGTCGGCCGGATCGCCTCGGGGTTGACGCGGCTCTTGTGTTTGATTGCCAGCTCGACGAGCGAGGAGACGTGCTCGTCGCTCAGCAGATGCGGTTGCAGCCCGAGATCGGGCAGCTTCGTCGCGATCGCGTTGTAGTAATGCTCCTCCTGCTCGACACGGGGGTCCGGGAGGGATTCGATCGTGACCGGGAGTGGCGAGACGCGCTTCACCCACTCGGCGAGCTGGCTCACCGAGAACTGCTCGGTGAACTGGTTGAAGACTCGAAACTCGCCGGCCTCTGCCGGGTTGAGGCACGCCAGCTCGATGCAGGCAAGCGTGTCGCGGATGTCGAGCATCCCCCGTGTCTGGCCACCCTTGCCGTAAACAGTGAGGGGGTAACCGACTGCGGCTTGAACAGCGAACCGGTTGAGCACCGTCCCGAACACCCCGTCGTAGTCGAACCGGGTCTCGAGATCCGCGTGCAGCGCGGTCTCCGGCGTCTGCTGCCCGTAGACGACACCCTGATTGAGATCTGTGGAACGCAGGCCCCAGATCCGGCAGGCGAAGTGAATGTTGTGGCTGTCGTGCACTTTCGACAAGTGGTAGAAGGACCCCGGCTGCTTCGGGTAGGGCAAGACGTCGGTCCTGCCTTTGTGGGTGATCTCGATGAAGCCCTCTTCGATGTCGATATTCGGCGTGCCGTACTCGCCCATCGTGCCGAGCTTGACAACATGGACCGCCGGGTTGAGTTCGGCGATCGCGTAGAGAAGGTTCAGCGTCCCGACGACGTTGTTCACCTGCGTGTAGACCGCGTGTTTCCTGTCAATCATCGAGTAAGGCGCGCTGCGCTGCTCGGCGAAGTGGACGACGGCATCGGGATCGAACGAACGGATCGTTTCGAAGATGAAGGGGTAATCGGTCAGATCACCGATGAAGGGATCGATCGTGTGCCCGCTGACTTCCTTCCACGTCGCGACGCGCCGCTGAAGCTGACGAATAGGAACAAGCGAGTTGGAACCCATCTCGTCGTCGTAGTGACGGCGGACGAGATTGTCGACGACTCCAACGTCATGACCGCGCTGGGAGAAGTGGAGTGCGGTCGGCCATCCAAGGTAACCGTCGCCCCCTAGAACGAGGATCCGCATCGGGCTGTCCCTCCTGTCGTGCACCAGTAACTCGTCATTTCACCCTGGAGATGGGGCACCACGGAACGCCGGGAACAACGAGCTTGGAAGATATCAACCCGGGCGCGGCGCAGCGTAGTGACACTTGTAGATTGATCGCGCGAGCGACGAGCCTAGTCGAGTCGTGGCGTGCCAGGTCCAGCGGATTCCGCGTGCCGGTTCCGCGCCGACCGTCCAGGTGAAACCCATGCTCCGCGCCAACGCAGCAAAGGCGCGATGCTCGCGGCAAACGCCGGTGTGGCGCAGTTGGCAGCGCAGACGACTTGTAATCGTCAGGTCGTGGGTTCGAGTCCCACCACCGGCTCCGAGTACCGCGGGGAGAGAGGCGCGGCCGGGAAAAAGGATCAGACGGCACACGCACCGGACGAGAGGGCGGGAGGACGGAACCGTCGACGGCCGACGGCGCCCCACCAAGGGGCGACCGGCGGGCAGGGAGTTGGAGGAGAAAGGCGCGACCAGCGGGGTGGCGCAGCTCAGGAGAGAGCGCACGAGAGGCCTCGGGGCGCTTGGTTATCTTCAATGAGCCGAACCTTGGGCACCTGCTGCTCCGCCCCTGGTGGCGGGGGTTCGGCTCACTTCATCGGTGGATGCGCATCAACAACGTCCGTGGGCAGAACACCTAGCGCTCGCACGAACTGACCGGCGATCGCCAGAGCTGCTGTCGGCTGGTCTTGCTCGACGCTTCAAGCTTTGAACACGTACGCTCGGCCGGCACTCTTGGCATGGTCGTCGGCGCCAACGACGGCGGTTGTGCCCGAGATAGCCAGCGAGTAGCCGAAGAGATCAGCGGCGACAGTGTCGGAGCCCTTCATCTTGGCAGCCTGCTTCCAGCCGGTCGCCGCCTTGGTGAACACGTACGCCCTGCCGGCGTTCTTGGTGAAGCCCGGTGCACCCGCGAGGGCTGTCGTGCCCGAGATAGCCACCGTGTTTCCGAAGTCATCACTGGCGACGGTGTCGGAGCCCTTCAGCTCGGCAGCCTGCTTCCAACCAGCCGTCGTCTTCGCGAACACGTACGCCCGGCCGGCGTTCTTGGCGAAGCCCGGTGCACCCACGACGACCGTCGAGCCCGAGATGGCCACCGAGTAGCCGAAGAAATCGGCGGCGACAGTATCTGAGCCCTTCAGCTCGGCGGCTTGCTTCCAGCCGGTCGCCGTGGCGGTGAACAAGTACGCCCTGCCGGCGTTCTTGGTGTAGCCCGGCGATCCTACAAGGGCTGTCGTGCCCGAAATGGCAATCTCGACGCCGAAACCGTTATCGGCGACAGTGTCAGAGCCTTTCAGTTCGGCAGCCTGCTTCCAGCCAGCTGTCGTCTTCAGGAATACATAGGCTCGTCCGGCGTTCTTGGCGGAGCCCGGTGCTCCTACAAGGGCTGTCCGGCGACAGTGTCAGAGCCTTTCAGCTCGGCGACCTGCTTCCAGCCGGCCGTCGTCTTCAGGAATGCATAGGCTCGCCCGGCGTCCTTGGCGAAGCCTGGCGCGCCGACTACGGCGGTCGAGCCCGAGATGGCCACCGAGTAGCCGAAGTAATCGGCGGCGACGGTGTCAGAGCCTTTCAGCTCGGCGGATTCCTTCCACCCGGCCACGGTGTTGGTGAACACGTAGGCCCGGCCGGCATCCTTGGCGAAGCCCGGTGCTCCCACGAGGGCTGTCGTGCCCGAGATGGCCACCGAGATGCCGAGGGCATTTCCGGCGACGGTGTCGGATCCCTTCAGCTCGGCCAGTTGCTTTCCGATCGGCGCCGCGGCTCGCGGACTTGCGGCAACGACCAGGCTGGCTATGCGGGACATACGCATTTGACCCCTTTGATCATGGGCTCAGTTCTCAAGGGGCTCCGAGCCGCCATCTTGCATCTAGGACGTGCTCCTTGTCAGATCCACGACATCTCGACGCCTGTGCGCGCACGTAGGCTCGTGCGACCCTGTCCTGACCCGACCCGTCTCGCCGCCGTTCGCAGGTCACCAGAGAAGCTATCCAACATGGACGACGCGCGTAGGACGCGCACCTTTGTGACATTCGGACTTGATGTCTAATGTGCTGAAGGCGCCCGATGACCGACAATTACCAAACCGGAGGCAAGGAGCGCCTGGGCAGACTACACCCTGGCGTCGGGTTCCCAGTGCGCGAGCGAGGACGCTCGATGAAGGCGTGACACATCGTCTGAATAGGACTGGCGGTCCTGATGACGGCCTGTTCCAGCACGAAGTCGGCTTCGCCTACGTCGACTTCAAAGTCAACAACTGCCAGTCCGACTTCGACATTGACGACCGTCAGTCCGACGACATCAGCCACGACGGTGTCGTCGACAAAGGCGTCTCAGCAGTTCCTGGTACCTGCCACGGCCTCTAAGGCCGCGTACATGACGTGGAGATCCGAGCTCACAAAGAAGGCCACGATCAGCCAGGCAATCGGTCCTTGTGACACCTACGCAGCCGCGTCGAGGAATTTCGATAATGCGATATTGCGCATCGCCCTCACCGGCAAGACGGAAACCGATATTCAGACCTTGGCTGCCGATGAGCACGTCGTCATCACGGATCTGGAAGCCGTGAGAACAGAAACCGTGGCTCATCTCAAGGCACATCGCGCTCAACTCGTCGCCACTGGGGAGACGGCAATAGGCGTTGGCGACGTTGTTCGGAGCGACCTCGATTTGCCGCCGAGTTGAGTTCAGTGAACCCGACGCGATCAGGCTGGCAGCAAGGCGCGCAGGGCGAGTTCGGCCAATGGTGAGGGCACGTTGTTCGGTCGCGGGCCAACCCGACGAGCTGGGATAGGTGGCTTCGTCGAACCAGCGCTGTTTCAGTAATGGGCGGTGCACCGGTCAGCCGCGCTCAACTGTGCACCCGCGACGCAGTATGCCCAACCGGCTCAGCCGATTTCATGATTATGCGGGGGTTTTATAGTTGCGAGGAGTGCATAGCGAACATGCCGACTTTTATATTTAAGCGCCAGGCTGCCATGGTCACGATCGCCTGTGCCGGAGCACTCGTACCGGCGATGGGGCTCGCTGCCACTGTCTCAGCGGCGTCAGCGGCACGAGCGGCGACCCCGGCGAGCGTGCCGCGGTGCGCACCCAGTGCACTCGCGGTCTTGAGCGGACGGTCCACGGGGGCCGTGGGAACCATCGCCGCTGAGTTCGGTTTCACGAACCACTCTGCCAAGACCTGTTCGCTTCATGGGTACCCAGGCGTCCAAATGCTCACGAAGTCCGGAAAGAACCTGTCGACCACTGACGAGAAGGCTCCCGGGGCGTTCAGCATCGAAGAGAAGGCGGTCGTCCTCGCGCCGGGCAAGACGGCGTACTTTGGCGTCTTGTACGCCGACCAGACCGGCTACGCGAAGTTGACCTGCCCGACGTCGGCCGCCTTGAAGTTCACCCCGCCGCAGGACACCCGAACGGTAACGCTGCACGGATCCCACGCGCAGATCGCGCCCTACGGTGGCTCGACCGGACACACACACTGCGGAATCGTCCGCGTCACGGCTGTCACGGCCAAGCGTTTCCAGTAGTACCAGCCGGTTCGGGCGGGTACGTAGTCCGCCAGACCGGGCTTTGTGACGCAGGCGTCGAATGGTGCCAGGTGCGAGGTTTCACCGGCAAAGTCGCCCTTGGAGGGTACCTACCGAGCGCATTCGACCGCTAGAGCCCTTTAGACAGCGTTCGATATTGCGTATCCCCGAACCCTGCTGTCCACTGGCCTCGATCACCGGGTAGGTGCGGGAGTAAGGCATATCGGGCGAGAACTTGGGGCTCGTTGTCGCGCCCACTATGGGATAGCTGTCGGGGCGCCCTGCCAGACAGGGCTTGGTACATAGATGAACCAAGCCCGGTCCGAGCTGTCGGGTTGCGGCCTGGCTATTCGCAGCTCAAGCCCTTTCGCGAGATTGCGGCGGATCACGCTCCAGCGGCGTGTTCGTTATCCGAGTCTTCCCGTCGGATAGCTCTTTGGGTCGCCATGCCGTCAATCGGTGGACTGAAGCGGCGTTCGCAGCTCAGGTGCGCCAGATGCCGCATCGAGGACCACGAGCTGCGGCGTCGTTCCACTCCACCCCGCGCGGGGAGCGAGCAGCACCGTCCGGACAGGTGGCCACGCCGCGCTGGTGAGCACCCGACGCGGACCGATCGATTGCCGCAGGAGACCGTTCCTGGGCTTTTTCTCACCCACAGCACCGATTGTGTTGCCTCCTGAGGAGAACCTGGCCGGATGTGCGTTCCTAGAGGCGTTGATCTCGTCGTACGCGAGTTGGAGCGTTCGCGGCTTTGTAGGAATGAACGGGAGAATTCCGCTACCGAGTGAACCGGAGGCACCATGGGGAACGTCCGCAGAGATTTCTTGATGAAACCGGCAGTCCTAGTTACGACCGCGATCATCGTCGCCGGAGGTTTCCTCGGCGGCGCCCTGCTCGCGAGCAGCGCGTCAGCATCGAGCGCATCGGGAGCTGCAGCGAACGCCACGATCACTGTGACAGGAACCGGTGTCGTCACTGGCACACCGGACACGCTCATCGTGCAGCTGGCGGTCTCGACGAAGGCGGCGGACGCGACGGATGCACTCGATGAGAACAACGCCGAAATGACGACTCTCGAGCGTGTACTGATCCGCGCCGGAGTGAAGAGCAGCGACCTCCAAACGAGCAATCTCCAGCTCTCTCCGAACTACGACTCCAGCGGCAACATCACGAGCTACGGAGCCGAAGACGACCTTACGGTCACGTTCCACGACATCGCCCGATCGGGAAGCGTCATCGACGCGGCAGCCCACGCCGTCGGCAACGACGTTCGCATCCAGGGCATTTCCTTTTCGATTTCCAATACCTCAACCTTGCTGAAGATCGCGAGGATCGAGGCGGTGCACAACGCCGAAGCCGAGGCTTCGGATCTCGCGCGCGGGACCAAGGCCACGCTCGGGCCGGTCGTGAAGATCACCGATCAGGAACAGCAGACAACCGCCCCAGTGCCCTTGTATTTGGGCTTCGATACCGCGGCAATCGCCAAGTCCGCCGTACCGGTTCGGGCGGGGAGTGAGCAGCTGTCCGTCCAGGTGGTCGTCGTCTACGAGCTTGGGAGCTGAGCAATGGCACTGGACGGACCCGACGCGCCTCGACCGGTGTCCGCCCATCTGCTCGATGAGACCAGTGGCGGAGCGACATCTTCCACGCATGCCTCGGTCCAGGTGTCGAACGAGATCGTCTCCAGCCTGGTCGCCTGCGGTGTCATTGCCGATCGACTGCGTGTCAATGCGCGTCTTGGGCGTGACCAGGGCTGAAGCGGCGAACACGGTGGTCAAGTCGACTTCTTGCAAGCCCGGCCAGCTGTTGATTTCGCTCAGAAGGCCTGTAGAAGGCGGGTATCCCGGCACCTCCTTACTTTCGATCAAGATCACGAACAGAGGGGCGACCTCTCAATCGGGGGTTCTTCCGAGATCGCCCGACCGGCGTTGATGCAACGAAG
>JBEKLG010000022.1:0-16847 GCA_050010315.1 Acidimicrobiales bacterium | reverse complement strand
CCGGCCGTTGGTCGGTGAGTGTCGTGCCGAGGTTGCCGGTGAACACCTGTCTCAGGTACGCGCCGTACTGGACGATGAGCGGCCTGTCGTAGCCCGCGGCGCGCTCTCTGGCGGCGAGCTGAGCTGGAGAGAGGTGCCCGCCGAGCGCCGCGAGGATCGGGTTCCCCGGGGCGACCCTCATCAGCATGAAGACGAGCGTTAGCAGGATCAGCACCATCGGCAGCACGAGCAGGAGCCGCGTGATGAGGTAACGACGCAGCGAGCCCGTCGACGAAGACAACGTGCAGGTTCCTTTCGGGGGCCGGGGCCCAAAGGAGGCCGGGTGGCCTCCTTTGGGCTATCCGGTTACGACTTGCCGACCAGCCAGAAGCGGAACGTGTAGGAAGCGTCGAGCGTGGACTTGACGCCAGTCACGCCGTCGCGCACCCCCGCGACCTGGCCACCCTGCCAGATGGGGATGAGCGGCGCGTCCTTGGCCGTCAGGATCTGGAGCTTCGCGAACGCCGTGTCCCGAACCGACTGGACCGTCGAGGCCTCTTCCTGCGCGATGTAAGCGTTCACCTTCATGTTGCAGTAGTGGTTGCTCATCCACTCCTGGTCGCAGAGGTAGAAGGGGCCCGTGTAGTCGTCAGCGTCGGGGTAGTCCGGGAACCATCCGAACAGGGACACCCCGTACTGGTTCGTCGTCCCCGCGGTCACGTACGTGGACCATTCGGCGGTGTTCAACGACACGTCGAACAGACCCGAGCCATTGAGCTGGCGTTGCAGCTCGGTTGCAAGGTCGGTGTCCCCGTAGTGGTCGGTGTTGTACCAGAGTGTGAACTTCAGCGGGGTCTTGACGCCGGCAGCCTGGAGGACGCTTTTCGCCTTCGCGACGCTCGGAGACGGGCCGTATACCTCGGCGAAGGAGTTGATGTGCCCCGTGAGGGCGTCGGCGATGATCGAGTAGAGCGGCTTGCGCGTTCCCCGGTAGACGTGCGTCACGATGTCCTGTCGGTTGACGAGGTAGGCGACCGCCTGACGGATCGCGAGCTTTTGCGCCGGCGTCGAGCCGGGCTGGACCCTCAGGTTGAACACGATGTACCGAATCTCGATTCCCTCGCCTTGCTGGACGGTGATGTGCTTCGACTTCGAAAGGGCGACGAGCTGCGTCGGGTTCAGCTCCCGGTAGGCGATGTCGACCGCACCGGACTGGATGTCCGAGACGAGCGTCGAGGCGGTCTCCTCGTAGCGGATGATGAACTCGCTGTTGTGCAGAACGTCGTTCCCGCCGTAGTGCGCGTTCGGCTTGAACACGGCGAGCTGGTTCGGCGTGTAGGACGAGAGGTAGTACGGGCCGGACCCGATGATCTTCCCGGCTGCCGACGGTTGCAGCTTCTTAAACGAGTAGACCTTGGCGTCGACGATGGCGCCGGCACCGGTCGTAAGCACGTCTGGCCAGGCCGCGTCGGCGCTCTTCAGCTTGAACGTGACGGTGTTGCCGGAGTAGCTGACGCTCTTCATCGGCGCGATCAGGCTCTGGGGGCCGTCGGAGTTGGCAATCTTGTTGATCCGGTTGAACGAGTACGCCACGTCGGCGGCGGTCACCGGGTCGCCGTTCGAGAAGAACTGCTTCGGCTTGACCGTGCAGACATAGGTGGTCGCCCCCGTACCTTTCCATGCACAGGTTCCGGCGTCAGGGACGATCGTCGTCGTGCCGGGCACGTACTTGAGGAGCGTCTGATAAACGTTCCAGATGATCGTCCAGGACGGCAGGTCGTAGGAGCCGACTGGGTCCGCGGACACGATGCGGTCGGTGGTTCCCAGGGTCACCGTGACGTTCGGCGGAGCGTGGTGCGCGGCATGCTGGGCCGCGGCCCCGCTTGTCGTCGCCCAAGCCGTGACCGGAACGATCAGCGCAACGCCAACCGCCACGCCCGCCAAGCGGCTGAGGGTCGATCGGGTCAGTCGTCTGTCTTGTTGCATCAATCCTCCCTCATTTGGATTGTGACCTGCCCCGAAAGGGGTCGAGGTTCGTTGGCTCGCTGGAGATCCCCGGAGTTGACCTGCAGAAAGGCAACAGGAGAATGTTCGCACACGCCGTCAATTCGAGCCAGATGAGCGTCCGCCGGTCGCGAGCGCATCGGCCGTGCGCCTGTCGCCTCTCTGGCCGGGCTGCGCGTCGGACGGGCGCGATCCACTCGGTTCCGGGGCGGGGTCGCCAGCGACAGGGGGCCGGGCGGCGGTGGAGGCCTGTTCGCGATCGCGGACGCCCGCGGACTCAAGATCGCGGTGAACCGCCGGGTGCCGTCGGACTCCGAGGGACGTGGCGGGGCTGTGGCCGTGGCCCTGGCAAGAGGGAGAGGGAAAGATCAGCCGACGTGTGTCGCGGCTGATTTCGTAGCCTCCTTGGACTTCTTCGCGGCACGCTTTTCCTTCACGCTCCGTCCCGGTTTCTTCGTGCTCGTCTTCTTCGGTGACTTGTCCGCCATCGTCTGGTCCTTTCAAGACGGCCGTTTCATCCCGATTGTCGCGTCGTGCGCGCCTGACCGCTGGGCGCACCTGTCCGCGATGATACGGCCTCGCCACGGCGGAGTACTTGATGAGAACCCGCAACCGTGGAACTTGCCTTGCCCCAGGTGGCGAGCGAGGATCATCTGTCCAAATGACCGCGCCCCGCCGACCGCCCAGGAACGTCCCACCGCTTGTTGCCACCGCGGCGGGGATCCTCCTTGTCGTCGGACTCTGGCCACTCGTGGTGAGCGCCGCGCCGGGGCGGGCGACCGGAACCGGCCACGGACGACCCCAGGCCTGTTTGACCCGGGGTGACCTCGGCTCCTGGAGCCTTGCCCGTCTCGCGGCTCAGACGCTCGCTGCGTCGGTGGATGAGGGCGATGTCGGGTCGCTGTCCCACGAGGTTTCGATAGGTATCGGTGGGATCATCCTTTTCGGTTCCGCCGCGCCGAGCGGCCTTGGCCGTCAGCTCAGGGCGCTTGAGGCAGGGGCCCTCGGGGGGGTGAAGCCGCTAGTCATGACCGACGAGGAGGGGGGCCTCGTCCAGCGGATGGCGAACCTCGTCGGATCGATTCCGGCGCCTCGGACGATGGGCGCGACGATGACCCCGGCCGAGATCGAGCTTCTTGCCACCCGGGTCGGCCGGCGCATGGCCTCTGCCGGGGTGACGATGGATCTCGCGCCGGTGCTCGACGTCGACGGCGGTGCCGGGCCGAACGCCCGGGACCCCGACGGGAGCCGGTCGTTCAGCGCGGTCGTCGACGTCGCGGCGAAAGACGGCCTCGCCTTCGCCGCGGGTCTCGAGCACGCCGGGGTGGTCCCCGTCGTGAAACATCTCCCCGGCCTCGGCGGCGTGAGCGAGAACACCGATGTCGGTCCGGCGAGGACGATGACTTGGAGCCGGCTCGCAACGACGGGGCTCGTCCCGTTCGTGGACGCGATCGAGGCGGGTGTCCCCGCCGTGATGGTCGCCAACGCTTCGATCCCCGGTCTCACCTCGCGTCCGGCGAGCCTGTCGGCGGTCGTTGAGACGTCGCTGCTGCGGGGACGCCTCCATTTCAAGGGGTTGATCGTCACGGATTCGTTAGCCGCCAAGGCGATCGCCGCGACGGGGCTGACGCTGCCCCAGGCGGCGGTCGCGGCGCTTGGCGCCGGAGCCGACTTGCTCTTGTACCAGGCGCCCGGGGTGAGGATCGACGTCACGACCAACGAGATCGTGCACGCCATCGTCGAGGCGGTCGCGAGTGGCGAGTTGTCAAGAGCCCAGCTCGTCGGGGCGGTCAGCCACGTCCTCGCAGTAAAGGTCGAAGCCTGCCCACGCGGCTGAGGACATCGACAGGACAACGGTTCGCGCTTGCCCCCACATCTGCTCCCGCTTGGCGCGCCGTTATCGTCGCTTCGACGCAGCCATGCGGCAGGCGGTCGGGTGTTCGTGCCTCGCCCAGTTGAGGCTCTCAGTAGACCTTGGCGTAGACGAGGATGGCGAGCACGACGATGATGAGGCCGACCACCGGCGCGACGATGGCGCGCGACGCCCGCATCGCGACCCGGATGCTACCGACGACGACGAGCAGGGCGCCGACGACGATGCCGACGATCCCTGCGAGGTGGTGCTTGCTGAGCGTTCCAAGCACTGGTGACAGCGTGCCGATGGCATGCATCGGTCTCTCCCCCGACTAGGCGCGGACCGCGAGACTCTAGCCATCCCCCGGTCGGCCGGACGTGGACGCTGGCCCGGTTCGAGAGCGGTGGGACGGCCGGGGCAGGCGGATCGAGGGCCAGCGTCTCTTCGCCGAGTTGTCCTTTCGAGACTGATCGGGCTTCTCTCGTGGAGCCCAGCGTGCGTTCGGCGCGGGGAGGTCGATTGTCCCGTAGGCTGCTAGCAGCACGAGGTCAATGGGACCGCGCGCGCTGTTGAGAGAGAGAATGCGAAGTGGCAACTGGGACTGTGAAGTTTTTCAACTCCGAAAAGGGTTATGGCTTTATCTCACGTGAGCAGGGTGATGACGTGTTCGTTCATTACTCGAGCATTCAGGGATCCGGCTTCAAGACCCTGGAGGAGGGCCAGCGCGTCGAATTCGACGTCGTTCCGGGCCGCAAAGGTGAGGAAGCCCAGAACGTACGGGTGGTCTAGACCTTTCTGAGTTCGTACGGAGGAGCCCGCCGGCATCTGCCGGCGGGCTCTTGCCATCTTGGGACACGAAGCGGGCCTGCGGCGTGGTTCGCTCCCGACGTCGTAGCATCCGTCGAGCCGACGGGGAAGGAGGGGTGGTGGGCGGATCGACACCGCGGGCGAACGGTCGGGAGGAAAAGGCGCGGAACCGACTCGACGACGATCGTGAGACCGGCGCGTCGACGCAGGTGGTCTTGCGGTTCCGGCCGGTCCGGCGCGGGCTCGCGACGGGAAGAATGGCGCGATGACGGGCGCGGGGGTTCTTGCCGCGGCTCGGTTTTTGCAGTCCGCAGCCCACGTCACGCAGTCCCACGCCGGCGGGATGCACTACTGGCAGGCGATCATCCTCGGGGTCCTCCAGGGGGTCACCGAGCTCTTCCCGGTCTCGAGCCTCGGGCACACGGTCGTCTTCCCGGCACTTTTCGGGTGGCACAACGTTGTCGCTGCCCAGTCGGCCTCGGAGTCGTTCTGGCTGGCCTTCCTTGTCGGTCTTCACGTCGGAACCGCCATCGGCCTCGTGGTCTTCTATCGGAGGGACTGGGTGAGGATCGTCGGGGCGCTCTTCGGATCGGCGCGGCGCCGGGTGATCGCGACACCGACGGAGCGCCTCGGCTGGCTGCTCGTCGTGGCGACGATTCCCGCCGGGATCACCGGGGTCGCACTCGAACATCCGCTGCGGGTGCTTTTCTCCAAACCGGTACCGGCGTCTGCCTTCTTGGTCGTCAACGGTTTCCTGCTTGCTGGTGGTGAGCTGCTGCGGCGGAGGCGTTCCAATCGGCAGCCCGCGCCGGCAGGCGCGAAGGACGCCGACCCCGGTTTTCGCCGGCCGCATCGCGCCCTCGCAACGCTGAGCATGAAAGAGGGATTCGTCATCGGCGTCGCCCAGGTGTTCGCGCTCGTGGCGGGAATCAGCCGTTCCGGGATCACGATGGTCGCGGGCCTCGTGCGCGGTCTCGATCACGAGGACGCGGCCCGTTTCTCGTTCTTGCTTGCCACGCCGATCATCCTCGCGGCCGGTGTCTACAAGCTGCCGGACCTGCTCGGGGCGACCGGCGACGGCGTTCGGGGCCAGACGGTCGCCGCGGCCGTCTGTGCGGGCGTCGCCGCCTGGCTCTCGGTGCGCTTCCTCACGCGCTGGTTCACGACCCGGACGCTCACGCCGTTCGCCATCTACTGCGTCGCCTTCGGCTCGGCGCTGCTCATCTATTTCAACTGACCGGTCGCGGGCCGCATCGTCGGCGGCGCGCCTCGGCTCGCCAAGAAACCCTGCGGAAAGGGACCCCGAGATTCGGGCGTCGTCGGTGCCCGCCGCCGTCGGTTTGGCGCCGTGCCGCCGTGCCGCCTACGGGGGCGCGGTCACGACCCGGAAGAGCTCGGCCAGACGCCCGTCGGGGAGCCCGGCGCGGCGCGCTCCTGTGGCGAGCCAGGTGCCGACGCGATCGGCGAGCCACTCGCCACGGCCGACCTGGCTTGTGTGGCAGCGCAAGGCGGCGATCTTGCGGTCGAAAGAGGCGGTGACGTCGACGGCCCGGTTCGCCTGCGGATGAGCCGTGAGCCACAACTCGCGCACGACGTGGGGTTCGAGTCCTTCGGCGAGGAGCTCTGGGTGGGCGAAGGGGTTGCGCGCGTCGGGGTAGAAGACGCAGACCGTGGCGTCCCCCGCCGCGAGGTGGTCCGGGTGGGATGCCCCGAGACTCTCCCAGTTCCGTTCGGGCGACTGGCACACGAGGCGATCGGGACGCAGCTCGCGCACCACGCGGCTGAGGTCGCGTCGCAGATCGCTCGACGCGACCAGCCCGCCGTCGGGGTAGCCGAGGAAGTGCACATCATGGACGCCGACGACCGCCGCCGCGGCGCGCTGTTCTTCCCGCCGGAGCTCGGCCATCTCCGAGCGCGCGATCGAGCGGTCCGAACCTCCGGCGTCGCCGTCGGTGACGACGCAGTAGGCGACGTCGATCCCGGCGTCGGTCCAGAGCGCCACCGACCCGGCGACGCCGAAGTCCACGTCGTCGGGGTGGGCGGCGACGACGAGCACGTGGCCGATGCCCGGCTCGATGCCGTCCGCGACGGTCGGCTGCGTGCTATCTGGCATCGGGGCCACGGTGGGTCATCTCGGGAGGCTAGCTCCGCGGAGGTGGGCGAGCGTCCCGAGGAGGGCGCATGACCCAGGAAGGGGTCGGATCCCTTCCTCGCCGGGCCGTCCGCTACGCTCTCGCTGTGTTCGGGCGTCGGACCCGGACTGAGGCGACGATCGATGGTCGTCGAGACGCCCTCGGGGGTCGAGTTGTCAAGCGATCGCGGTGCGAAAAAGGCGGCGCCGCCGCCTGAGTCGGCCCTCGACGAAGCACGGGTTCTCGTTGCCGAAGTCGAAGCCGAGCTGGGCGCGATCGAACAGGCGATCGAGCGTCTCGAGAAGGGGACGTACTCGACGTGCGAGCTGTGTGGCTCGCCGATCGAGCCGGAACGGCTCGTCGCGGCGCCGACGGAGCGGCGCTGCGGGGAGCACGGCGCGTCCCGCTGAGGGGGGCGTCGGACGCAGGCGCTCCGCCGGCGACCGGCTCAGGCCTTCTTCGTCTCCTGGAAGATCCGGTCGATCTCGGCGATTCCCTCGAGCAGCCGGTTCGCCACCGCGACGTCGCAGGTCTTCTTGGCCTCACCGGCGGCCTTGGTCGTCGTCCAGACCAGCTCGTGGAGCTCGGGGAAGCGCTTGGCGTGCTCGGGCCGGAAGTAGTCCGTCCACAGCACCCAGAGGTGGTGCTTCACGAGTTCGGCCCGCTCTTCTTTGATCATGATGGCGCGCTGGCGGAACACCGGATCGTCGGACGCGTTGAATTTCTCCATGCAGGCTCTTACCGACTCCGCCTCGATGCGGGCCTGTGCGGGGTCGTAGACGCCGCACGGCAGGTCGCAGTGGGCGTGCGCGGTGCGCGGCGGCGCGACCCGGTCGGCAAGCGAGAGCAGATATGAGGTGAACGGCATGCCACGACTCCTTCGATCGCTGTCCATGGCCCGCCGGGGCGGGCGAGATGCCGGCGCCGAGGCGGGCGGCGCGGTCAACACTAACGAGCTGCGGCCCGTCCGATACCGTCCGCGCCCCCTCCTCACCTCCTGGGCGCGGATTCTGCGGATCCCGGGGCGCGTCGTCGTGGCCGGGCCGAGCATGCTGCCGACGCTGCGCGACGGGGACCGCTGCCTGGTTCGCAGGACTCGGCGCGTCGGGCCGGGGGATCTCGTCGTGATGTTCGACCCCGAGAGGTCGAGCCGCCTGATCGTGAAGCGGGTGGTGGCCGTCGACGCCGACGGCATCGTCGTCGCTGGCGACAATCCCGGCGCAAGCCGTGACAGCCGGGACTTCGGTGCAGCGTCACCCGAGAGGCTCGTCGGCGTGGCGTGGTACCGCTACGGGCCGGCAGATCGGATCGGCCGGGTCCGCTGAGCCGATTGCTGCAGCTGAGCGGGGCCGCACCGTTACGCTTGGCAGGAATGCGCAAGCTCGCGGTGCTCTCGATGCACACCTCACCCCTCGCGCAACCCGGCAGTGGCGACGGCGGGGGGATGAACGTCTATGTGCGCGAGCTATCCGCCTCGCTCGCCCGTGCCGGCGTCGCCTGCGACGTCTACACCCGGGCCTCGTCCGAGGACCTCCCGCCGCTTGTCGAGGTCGAGCCGGGACTGACGATCCACCACATCGCCGCTGGACCGCGGCGACCGGTGGCGAAGAGTCTCCTGCACGAGTTCGTCGGCGCCTTCACGCAAGGCGTCGCCGATCGCATGGCCGCTCTCGAGTCGCTCGGCGCTCCCCGGACCGACGCGATCCACGTCAACTACTGGCTCTCGGGGATCGCGGGCCACGCCCTGAAGCACCGGTTCGGTGTCCCGCTCGTCTCGACGTTCCACACCCTCGACCGCGTGAAGGCCGAGTCGAGCCCAGAGGAGCTCGACCGGGTCGACCCCGACAGGCGCGCCCGCGCCGAGGCGGAGATCGTCGGCTGCTCCGACGCGATCCTCGCGTCCTGTTCGGTGGAGCTCGACCAGCTCGTCGAGCTCTACGGCGCCGAGCCGTCTCGCGTCGAGATCGTCGCCCCGGGTGTCGACCACGCCTTGTTCTCGCCGGGCGACAAGGTCGAGGCGCGTCGGGCGCTCGGGCTCGCCGGGGCCGACCCGCTCTTGGTGTTCGTCGGCCGCCTCCAACCGCTCAAGGGCGCGGAGGTCGCGGTGCGGACGGTCGCCGCGCTCGACGGCATCGGCGTCCCCGCCGCCCGGCTTGCCGTCGTCGGCGGCCCGAGCGGTCCGAGTGGGGAAGCCGAGGTCGTGATGCTGCATGCCCTCGTGCGAGACCTCGGGATCGGTGACCGGGTCGCGTTCGTCCCGCCGCAGCCGCACGAGCGGCTCGCGGCGTACTACAGGGCGGCCGACGTCTGTCTCGTGCCGAGCCGCTCGGAGTCCTTCGGTCTCGTCGCCCTCGAGGCGGCGGCCTGCGGCACGCCGGTCGTCGCTTCCGCCGTCGGCGGCCTTGCCACCCTCGTCGATCGCGGCGAGACGGGTTTCCTCGTCGAGGACGGAGGTGTCGAGGAGTTCGCCAGCCGCGTCGCCGCCATCGTCTGTGACCCTGAGCTCGCGGCACGCCTCGGGGGCGCTGCGGCACGGCGCGCTCGGGCCTACACCTGGTCGCTTGCTGCTGCCCGCCTGCGCCGCCTTTACAACGACCTGACGGCGCGCAGCCTCGTCGAGTGCAGCTGAGGTGTCGGCGAGCGTCGACGTCCGGCTCTGCGTCGTCGGTGGCGGCCGGATGGGGTCCGCCCTGGTCGCGGGGCTGCTCTCCGGTGGCTGGGGGGTGCCAGGCGAGATCGCGGTCGCCGAGCGTGCCGCGGAGGCGCGCGAGGTGCTGCGGGGCCGCTTCCCTGGGCTCGTCGTCGGCGAGCCGGTCGCCGCCGACGGACTTCTCGTGGCGGTGAAGCCTCAGGACGCCGAGGCGGTCTGCCGGCAACTCGGCGGATTGCGTTACCGTCACGCTTTGTCGATTGCCGCAGGGATCACGACGGCGAGCCTGAGTGAGTGGTTTGGCGGGAACGTCGCGGTGGTGCGGGCGATGCCGAACACCCCGGCGCAGCTCGGGGCGGGGGTGTCGGTCATCGCCGGCGGCGCGGACGCGACCGAGGCCGACCTCGTCTGGGCGGAAGGGATCCTCGCGGTCGTCGGCACCGTCGTCCGGCTCCCCGAGGAGCTCATCGACGCGGCGACGGGGATCTCCGGCTGTGGACCAGCCTACCTTTACTATCTCGCCGAGGCGCTGATCGCTGCCGGCGTCGCCGCCGGGCTCGACGGCGCCGTCGCCCGCCAGCTCGTCGATCAGACGCTCTACGGCGCGGCGCGAATGATTGTCGACACCGGACGACCTGCTGACGTGCTGCGCGCCGAGGTCGCGTCCCCCGGGGGGTCGACCGAGGCGGCGATCAACGTCCTCGAGACCCGCCAGGTGGGCGCGGCCTTCGTGGCTGCCGTTGCCGCGGCGGTCAGGCGGACCGGCGAGCTCGGGGGTGGAAGGAGAACGCCGCGCCAGACGCCCGGCTGAGCCGGGCGCGAGGAAAACTGTTTTCCCCTCTTTCCACACGAGCCCCGCTGGCCTACAGTCGTGTCGGCGGAGAGGGGTGATTGCGCTGTCCATCCAGTACACGAAGTCGCATTTCCTCACGGTGGGTGAGGTCGCGCAGATGCTGCGGATCTCGAACATGACCGTCTACCGGCTCATCAGCTCCGGGCAGCTGCCGGCAGTCCGCGTCGGCAAGTCCTACCGGCTGCGCGACGAAGACGTCGACGGCTACCTCGCCGCACGGTTCACCGAGGCGGGCTAGGCACCTTCTCGTCGCCGTGTGGCCGACGGCGGTCCCGCCGTCGGCGTGGTGAGGGATCCGGGGGGAAAGGGCTCGGCCTTGATGGGCCGCGCGACCTCTCACCGGCGGGGACCCGGGGACCCCAACCATCGGTGACCGACGCGGTGGGCGGTCGAGCCGCGAGAGACGTCCTCCGCCCGATAGCTCGTCGTTAGCCTGCAAGGCGTGGCAGGAAAAGGTGGGTCGCGGGCGAACAACCGGGTTCCCGGGCCGACCGTCGCCCGCCTGCCGCTTTACCACCGCGCCCTTTCGGTGATGATCGAGCGAGGCATCAGGCGGGTCTCATCTGCCGAGCTCGCCGAAGTCGTCGACGTGAATCCGGCGACGCTGCGCCGGGACCTTTCGCGCTTCGGCACGTACGGGACCCGGGGTACCGGCTACGAGGTGGGGCGCCTGCTCGACCGGGTTGACGAGGCGCTGGCGCTCGATCGCGACTGGTCGGTCGCGATCGTCGGCATCGGTAATCTCGGACGCGCGCTCGCCCGGTCGCGCGGATTTCGCACCGGCGGGTTCCGGGTGGCCGTGCTCGTCGACGTCGACCCTTCGGTCGTCGGGACGACGCTCGACGGGATCGTCGTCGAACACCTCGATCGCCTCGGCGAGGCCTGCGCCCGGGAGGAGGTGGGGATCGGCGTCGTGACAGCGCCGGCGAGCGTGAGCCAGGCGGTCGCCGAACGGCTCGTCGCCGCCGGCGTGAAGTCGATCCTCAACTTTGCCCCGGTCGTCCTTGCCGTCCCGGACGAAGTGACCGTCCGCCAGGTCGACCTCGCCGCTGAGCTCCAGGTGCTCGCCTTCTACCTTTCCCGTCGGCCGGGCGCTCCCGACGCGGCCGGTGAGCCGCGCGCCGCAGCTCCGGGAGATCCCACCGCCGGCCGGAGCGACGCGGGCCCGTAGAGTCCTTCTGCGGCGCCCTTCGTCGTGCCGGCCGCGGATCTACCGTGGTCGCGGCGAGGTGCAGCCGCGAGCATGAGGAGGTGAGCGTGCCGGTCGTCGTGGTCGGCCTGCACGAGCGGGACGCGCCGCTCGAGCTATCGGAGCAGGTGGCGCTGTCAGAGGAGGAGCTGCCGAAAGCACTCGCCGGGCTCGGCGACAGCCCACACCTGTCCGAGGTCGTGATCCTGTCGACGTGCATGCGCACCGAGGTCTACGCGGTCGCTGAGCGGTTCCACGACGGCGTCGCGGACATCCGCCGCTTCTTCGCTGACCGCCTCGGCGCCGGCACCGCCGCGGCTACCCTCGCCGAGGCGCTCGTCGTCGACCACGACGAGGCGGCGGTGCAGCACCTGTTCGCCGTGTCGTCGGGCATCGACTCGCCGGTGCTCGGGGAGGGCGAGGTCCTGCGCCAGGTGCGCGCCGCTCACGAGCGCGCCCGGCACGAGCGAGCCTCGGGCCCGGTCCTCGACGGCCTGTTCCGTCACGCGGTCGAGGTCGGCAAGCGCGCCCGGGCCGAGACCGGGATCGCCCGGGGCATAACCTCGCTCGCCCACGTCGCCGTGGCGCTGGCGACCGAGCACCTCGGCGGGTCGCTGGCGGGGAAGCGGATCGTCGTCGTCGGTGCTGGCGAGATGGGCAAAGGCTTCATCGGCGCGGTGCCATCGTTCGGGGAGCTTGCCGATCTCGTGGTCATCAGCCGCAGCCGCGCCAAAGCGGCCGCCCTGGCGGGGGCGGCCGGAGGACGCCACGTCGGGCTCGGCGACCTTGGCGCCGAGCTCGCCCGGGCCGACCTGTTGTTCTCGGCGACCTCGGCACCCGAGACCCTGCTCGGAACCGAGGACCTCAGAAGGGCGCGCGCCACGCGGCGGCGGCTGCTCATCGTCGACGCGGCGGTGCCGCGCGACGTCGACCCGGCGGTCGCCTCGTTCCCGGGCGTGACCTTGCGCGACTTCGACGACCTCCGCAGCTTCGCGGAAGCTTCGATGGCGACGCGGCGGGCCGAGATCGACCGGGTGCAGGCGATCATCGCCGAAGAGCTCCGCCGTTACGCGTTCGACGTCCAGGGACGCTCGGTGGCCCCGGTCGTCTCGGCGCTGCACGAGCGCGCCGAGCTGATCCGTTCGGCCGAAGTCGCGCGGATCGACGCCGTGCTGGCCCGGCTCGCCGAAGATGACCGTGCCGCCGTGGAGTCCTTGACACGCCGCATCGTTGCCAAGCTTGTCTATGAGCCGACCGTCCAGGTGAAGGCCGCGGCCGGCTCGCCGCGTGGCGAGCGCCTCGCCGAGGCGCTCCAGGCCCTGTTCGGCCTGTAGGCGGTGGGCCGCCCGGGCGATCGGCGCGGCGCGGGCGGGCGCGCGCCGTGAGGGCGTTGCGGCTCGCGACCCGGGGAAGCCCGCTCGCCCTCGAGCAGGCGCGGCGGGTGCAAGCCCGTCTGGCGGCGGTCGACGGCGGCCCTGCGACCGAACTCGTGGTCGTGCAGTCCGGGGCCGACCTGCGTCCCGAGGTCCCGATCCGCTCCTTCGGCGGTGCCGGGGCGTTCGTCGCCGAGATCGAGCGGGCGGTGCTCGCCGGCGACGCCGACGTCGCCGTCCATTCCCTGAAGGACCTGCCGTCGTCGGCCCCGGAGGTGGGGCTCACCCTCGCCGCGACGCCCGAGCGTCTGGACGCGCGCGACGCCCTCATCGGTCGGAAGCTGGAGGAGCTCGCGCCAGGGGCGACCGTCGCCACCGGCGCCGTACGGAGACGGGCCCAGCTCGCGTGGTTGCGTCCGGATCTTCGTTTCGCTGAGCTGCGCGGCACGGTCGCCACCCGCCTCGGCCGGGTGCCGCCGGGCGGCGCCGTCGTCCTCGCCGTGGCGGCGCTCGAGCGCCTGGGACTCGTCGACCGCGCCGCCGAGATCCTGCCGATGGCGGTGATGGTTCCCCAGGTCGGTCAGGGTGCGCTCGGGCTGCGCTGCCGGGAGGACGACACCGCGACGATCGAGGTGCTGACGGCGATCGACGACGTCCTGGTCGCACGGGCCGTGGCCGCCGAACGGGCCTTTCTCGCCCGGTTAGGCGGCGGCTGCGACGCGCCGGTCGGCGCCTACGGGACGTGCGACTCGCCGACCGGACCGGTGACGATCGACGGCTTCATCGCGAGCGAAGACGGACACGCCCTCGTCCGTGGCGCGCAGCAAGGCGACGACCCGGCCGTCGTGGGCTCGGCGCTCGCCGATCGGCTCCTCGCCGCCGCGGGAGGCGGCCTGCCGTGACCGGCGCCGGCCCGCCCCGGCGGAGCGGCGCCGCCCGGCCGCTTGTCTCCTGGCGGGTCGTCGTCACCCGGGCTGCCGCCCAGGCGGCACCGCTCGTCGCGGCGCTCACGGCCGAGGGGGCCGAGGTGATCGAACTGCCGACGATCCGGGTCGAGGGCCCCGCCGACGGCGGCGCGGCGCTGCGCGAGGCGGCCAGCCGGCTCGACTCTTTCGACTGGGTCGTGCTCACCTCGGAAAACGCCGTCGGCCGCCTGCTCGCCGAGATCCCCGACACGGCGGTGCTCGGCGGCGTGAGGGTCGCGGCGATCGGCGCCGGTACGGCGCGCGCCCTGCGGCGGCGCGGGGTCGAAGCCGATTTGGTTCCCCGGCGCTTCGTCGGCGAGGCGCTCGTCGGCGAGTTCCCAGCGGGGTTCCCGGGCGGCCGCGTCCTGCTGCCCCGGGCGGCGGTCGCCCGCGACGTCGTGCCCGAGGGGCTGCGGCGCCTCGGCTGGCAGGTTGAGGTCGTCGAGGCCTACCGCGCCCTCCCGGTCGAGGCGTCGCCGGAGGCGCTGGCCAAGGCGCGCACGGCCGAGGCGATCACGTTCACCGCGCCCTCGACGGTGACTGGTTACCGACGCCTCGCACCGTCTGGCGAGGCGCCACCGGTCGTCGTTTCGATCGGGCCGGTCACCTCCGCAGCCGTGCGCGCCGCTGGCCTGTCGGTCACGGTCGAGGCCGGCGTGCACTCGGTCGACGGGCTCGTCGAGGCCCTTGTCGCCTGGGCGATCGGAAATGGGCGCCCAGGGGCCGGATCGCGACCGTCGTCGTAGGATCGGCATGATGGCGGATCCTGGAGCGACCTTTGTCCAAGGGGGGTTCCCCGTCCGGCGGATGCGGCGGCTCCGCCGGACTCCGGTGCTGCGCCGGCTCGTCGCCGAGACCCACGTCGTCGTCGACGACCTCGTCGCCCCGTTGTTCGTGCGGGAGGGGATCGAAGACCCCGTTCCCGTCGCGACGCTCCCGGGCGTCGTGCAGCACACGGTCGGTTCGGCGGTCTCGGCGGCGGAGGAACTGCGCGATCTCGGGGTACCGGCGCTCATCATCTTCGGGATCCCGGCTGCAAAGGACCCCATCGGCAGCGGGGCCTCCGCCGCCGATGGCATCGTCGAGGTCGCCTTGCGGGCGCTGAAGGACGCCGTCGGCGACGAGCTCGCCCTCATCGCCGACTGCTGCCTAGACGAGTACACCGATCACGGCCACTGCGGTGTTCTCGACCGGCAGGGCCGGGTCGACAATGACGCGACCATCCGCCGCTACGGTGAGGTCGCCGTCGCCCAAGCCGACGCCGGGGCGGATCTCGTCGCCCCGAGCGGGATGATGGACGGCCAGGTGGGCGCGATCCGCGCCGCCCTCGACGCCGCCGGGCACGTCGAAACCGCGATCCTCGCCTACGCCGCGAAGTACGCCTCGGCGCTGTACGGGCCATTCCGTGACGCCGTCGACGTCGCAATCGCCGGCGGCGGCGACCGGCGCGACTACCAGCAGGACCCGGCGAATCGCCGCGAAGCGCTCGCCGAGGTCCGACTGGACCTCGCCGAGGGCGCCGACATCGTGATGGTGAAGCCCGCCCTGCACTACCTCGACGTCCTCGCCGCCGTCCACCGCGAGGTCGACGTTCCGGTCGCGGCGTACCACGTGAGCGGCGAGTACGCGATGCTCGCCGCCGCCGCCGATCTCGGCGCCTTCGACCGGGACGTGATGGTCCTCGAGACGCTCGTCGCGATCAAGCGGGCGGGCGCCGACCTCATCCTCACCTACCTCGCCAAAGAGGCCGCCGGGCTGCTCGGCGGCCGGTAGCCGCGGTGGCGCGCCTCGCGAGCTCGGCGTTGTTCGCCCGGGCGCGAGCGGTGATTCCGGGCGGGGTCAACTCCCCGGTGCGGGCCTTCGGGTCGGTCGGCGGCGAGCCCTACTTCGTCGCCGAGGCGAAGGGCGCCTACGTGACCGACGTCGATCGGAACCGCTACGTCGACTACGTCCAGTCCTGGGGCGCCTCGATCCTCGGCCACGCCCACCCCGCCGTCGTCGACGCCGTCTCGTCGGCGGCGGCCCGCGGCACGACGTACGGCGCGCCGACCGAGGCCGAGGTCCTTCTGGCAGAGAGAATCACCCGGGCGGTGCCGGGCTGCGAAATGGTGCGGCTGACCTCGTCGGGCACCGAGGCGGCGATGACGGCGATCCGGATCGCCCGGGGCGTGACGGGACGGGAACGCGTCGTCAAGTTCGCCGGCTGCTACCACGGGCACGCTGACGCCCTGCTCGCCAGGGCCGGTAGCGGCCTCGCGACCCTCGGGCTCGCCGACTCGGCGGGAGTGCCCGCCACGGCCGTGGCGACGACGCTCGTCGTGCCGTACAACGTCGTGCCCGAGCTCGACGAGCGGGTCGCCTGCGTCATCGTCGAGCCCGTCGCGGCGAACATGGGGCTCGTCCCGCCGGCGCCCGGTTTCTTAGCCGGGCTCCGCCGCGCCTGCGACGACGCCGGGGCGCTTCTCATCTTCGACGAGGTGATCACCGGTTTCCGGATCGGGGTTGCCGGCGCCGCCGGGCGCTACGGGGTGCGGCCGGACCTGTACTGCTTCGGCAAGGTCATCGGCGGCGGCCTGCCGCTCGCCGCTGTCGGTGGAGCCGCCACGGCGATGCGGGCGCTCGCCCCCGTCGGCCCCGTCTACCAGGCCGGCACGCTTTCGGGGAACCCGCTGGCGACGGCGGCCGGGCTCACCGTGCTGGAGCTGCTCACCCCCCCGGTCTTCGCCGAGCTGGCTGCAAGCGTCGGGCGGCTCGCCGCCGGGCTCAAGGGCGCGCTTTCCGACGCCGGCCTCGCCGTCGAGGTCCCCGTCGAAGAGACGCTCTGTGGCATCTTCTTCGCCCGGGCGCCGGTGACCGACTACGCCGGGGCGCGCCGCGCCGCCGCCAACGGGGCGTACGCGCGTTTTTTCCAGGCGATGCTCGCCCGCGGGATCGCGCTGCCGCCGAGCCCCTACGAGGTCCTGTTCTGCTCGCTCGCGCACGGCGAGCGAGAGATCGAGGCGACGATCGCCGCCGCGGCGGCCGCGGCCAAGGACCTCGC
>JBEKLG010000021.1:0-16924 GCA_050010315.1 Acidimicrobiales bacterium | reverse complement strand
GGTTATCTGACTGGCGGCAAACGCCCTGCACGACAGCGTCAGCGCGCTCGCCGTCGAACCCACCGCCACTGTCGCGACGGCTGAGAGATCAGTCACGGCGTTCGCCGCATTCACGACGTACGGCTTGTTTTCGCCCCCGACCGTGGCGCCCGTGGCCGCAAGGGTGCAGTCCACCTCGGCGTTGCCCGAGCCGTAGTCCGACTGGACTACGAGCGATGTCGAGATGAGATAGTTCGTGTTCGCGTTCAGCGCGAGCGTCGCGAGGGTCGAGTACGAACCTTCTGTAATGCTGGTGCCGGAGCCGATCGCGACCGCTGAGGTCGCGCTCGGTCCTGGCTGACCGTTCGTGCCGTTCGTGCCGTTCGTGCCGTTTGTTCCCGCAGGACCTTGCTTACCCCGAGGACCACGCGGACCCCGAGGACCACGCGGACCACGCACGGTGACGACCGTTTTGGCGGTCGAGTGGTGTGGAGCCTTCGCGGCCGACGCTGGGAATTCGACCGCGACGAGCCCTCCAGCGAGACTGAGCACGAGGGCGGTGCATAGAGCGATGCGCTTCACATTCGACTCCTTTCACTAGGTGTGCCGAAGCATAGGAGGGGAACGAAAACGCCGCTCACCCCTGGGCAGGACCGTGACCCCGCACACCCAACGAGGGCGCGAAAGCGAGCCACCTCGGAAACCCGGTAGAGCCGAAGCCAGCAGCGAAATCTGCCTCACTTAGCTGCTACGAAAACTTGCGTGGCAAACGCGCGTAATCGCTTTCAATTACGTGACTTCTAATTCAGGTCAAATACACAAGGGGGCGAGGTTCAGGTGCGCGTCGTCTGTCCATTCACCAACCTTCGGCACGAGACTGAAGCCGCGCTGTGTCAGCACGCACCCCATGCCGAACTCATCGACGTCTCGGGATCGGTCTACGCATATTGGGAACTGCTAAGGGACTTAGGGGCGGAGGGACGAGATTTCTTCGTGGTCGAAGCTCGCCCCTCGAGCTGCGCCCGGGGCTCGAGGAACGACGCTTCTGACCTCGCGGGTGATCAGCGCCATCGAGGAGCAGTAGTCGAAAGACAGCTCTATCGGAGCTTGTAGACCTGGCTCACGTACTGGTCGAGCATGCGCGTGGCGCTGAAGTTCGGGACAAGGGTGCGCATCGACGCGCGGACACGTTGCAGCCAGAGCCTCGGAATCCCAAGTTGGTCACGCTCGAAGAACAACGGCCGCACCTCATCCTCGAGCAAGGCATGGAGTCTCGTGGCGTCACGCTCGTCTTTTGCAGCCTCGTCGGGATCGATGTCACCATCGATGGCCCAGCCGTTCGACCCGTCGAAACCCTCGATCCACCAGCCGTCGAGCACGCTCAGGTTGAGGCACCCGTTCAGAGCCGCCTTCATGCCGCTCGTGCCGCTCGCTTCGAGCGGCGGGCGGGGCAGGTTGAGCCATACGTCGCAACCAGCTATGAGCGTGCCTGCGACGCTCAAGTCGTAGTCCTCTACGAAGACTATGCGATTGCCAACCCCAGGCGAACGTCTCAGCGCGAACAAGTGCTGTGCGATCGCCTTCGCGGCGTCGTCGAGCGGATGAGCTTTGCCCGCCAGGACCAACTGTGTGGGCTTGTCATGATCGAGCAGCTCTAAGGCTCGGGCGGCAGGGTGCAGTATCAAGTCGAGCCGCTTGTAGGTCGCCAGACGTCGAGCGAACCCGATCGTGAGGAAGGAAGGGTCGAATGCTTCGGCTCCGGCCTGCACAAAATCGAGGTCCTCGCCCCGTGCCAGGCGGTCGACCACGACCTTCTGTCTGATCAGCGCGATCAGATCGCGTCTTTGTTGGCAACGGACTTCCCAGAGCTCCTCGTCCGGGATCGATTCCAGGCCGGCCCAGACCGCCGGGTCGGTTGCGTGCCGTTCCCAGCCCTCGCCGAAGTGGCGCGCCAGCAGCGCCCGCATCGGCGGCGCCATCCAGGTCGGGAGGTGCACACCATTCGTGACGTGGCGAATCGGCACTTGGTCGGATGTCCGGTCCGGGAACATCGCGTGCCACATGTCACGCGCGACCGCCTCATGGCGCGCGCTCACTGCGTTCGTCGAGCGGGCCGCACGGATCGCCAGCGGCGTCAGGCCGCTGGGCTCGTGCACATCGGCCGGTTGGACCCGGCCGAGGCTCAAGAACGCCTCTGGGTCGAAATCAAGCTCGGAGGCAAGCGATGCGAACACCGGGAGGATCTCCTCGCGGGTGTAGGTCTCGTTGCCGGCCTGTACCGGGGTGTGTGTCGTGAACACGAAGCGGTCGCGGCCGCGCTCGAGCGCGGCAGCCAGGTCATCGACTTTCCCCTCCCCAACGTGGGCGATTGCGCACGCGGCCGCCACGCTCGCTAGGGCGGCATGGCCCTCGTTGAGGTGGAAGAGGGAGGGTCTGATCGACATCGCTTCGAGCGCACGGACCGCGCCAACCCCGAGAAGCGCGTACTGCGCGAGACGGATCTGCCGGTTGCCTTCGTACAGACGGGCGCCTATCCAGCGCTGCAGGGGGGTGTTCTCCGCGATCTCTGTGTCGAGGAGGTACAGCGGCACCCGGCCGAGGTCGGTCCGCCAGACGTGAGCGGCGACGTGACCATCCCAGACCGGGACCTTGATTGTCAGCGGCGCACCGCCGGCGGTGCTCACGCGCGCCGCGGGCAGCGTCTCCGGATCGGCCTCGACCCAGTACTCGTGCTGCCATCCTGTCCTGTCGACTCGCTGGTGGAAGTAACCCCGGCGATAGAAGAGCCCGACGCCGACCATTGGCAGTGCCTGATCCGACGCCTCCTTCAGGAGATCGCTAGCGAGCACCCCGAGTCCTCCCGAATACAGCGGCAAGGACTGGTGCACACCGAACTCGCCACACAAGAAGGCGACCGGCCCTTCTCCGATGTCCGTACGAGCCGGGCGAGCCAGATCGTCGTCGAGCACATGGGCTACCGAGTTGACGCGAGCTAGGTACTCGTCGTCGGTCGCCGCCTTGAGCAGCGAGCGCTCCGGAAGGTCACGGAGGAAGCGAACGGGGTTCTCGCCGCTCAGATTGAACCGGTGCGGGCCCAGCCGCGCGAAGAGCTCTCGGCCACCGGGTGTCCACGACCAGCTGTAGTTGTAAGCGATCTGAGCCAGCGGATACAACGGCTCCGGCAGCCGTCGACCGAGGCGGTCCGCAGCTCGAACCAAGTCGTTCGTACCGTCCAGGCGGGGATCGCGTTCGCGAGGCGTATTCACGAGGTGTGAACCTAATGGTTGAGCGGCGCCGGCTCAGATTCGCCGAGGGCGCTCGGCCACTCCCCGACGCCGCTCGTGCCAGGCGGCCGGGCGCCCCAGGGGCCTTGACGGTCCCCTCCGAGGCGGCGGCTTCGGGCAGCGAGCGCCATCGCCAGCTATTTCGTCGGGCGCAGGACGAGGAGTCCGAGCGGTGGCAGCACGAGCAAGGCACTGTGGTCGCGCCCGTGGCAGGGCGTCTCGGTCGTGTCGACCGACTCGGGCACGACATAGCCGCTGCCGCCGAATTCAGGCTCATCGCTATTGGCGAGCACTTGCCAACGACCGGCGCTCGGCATGCCCACGCGGTAGTTGTCGCGTGGTACCGGGGTGAAGTTGGCGATCACCACGAGCACATCCTCACTGCCGTCGCGCCGTTCGTAGGAGAGCACGCTCTGCAACCGGTCTTCGCAGTCGATCCAGGCGAAGCCCCTGTCGGCGAGGTCGTCCCGGTACAGGGACGGCTCGGAGCGGTACAGCTCGTTCAGCCTTCGCACCCAGGCGGAGACGCCTTGGTGGGCCGGGGAGTCGGCGAGATGCCAGTCGAGGCTCACATCGTGGTTCCACTCCGAGCGCTGGGCGAATTCGCCGCCCATGAAGAGCAGCTTCTTGCCGGGTTGGGTGAACTGGTAGCCGTAGAGGAGCCGCAGGTTGGCAAACTTCTGCCACTCGTCGCCGGCCATTCGGCTGACCAGTGAGCCCTTGCCGTGCACGACCTCGTCGTGCGACAGCGGGAGCACGAAATGCTCGCTGTTGGCGTAGATCGCGCGGAAGGTCAACCTGTCGTGATGCCAAGGCCGGTAAACAGGATCTTTCGCCAGGTAGTCGAGCGTGTCGTGCATCCAGCCCATATCCCACTTGTAGCCGAAGCCAAGACCGCCGGCATCGACTGGTCGGGAGACTCCGGGCCACGCCGTGGACTCTTCCGCGACGGTCGTGATATCGGGAAATGATCCGTACACCTCCGTGTTGCAGGCTTGGAGCATCTCGATCGCTTCGAGGTTCTCGTTGCCGCCGAAGCGGTTCGGGACCCACTCTCCGGCCCCGCGCGAATAGTCGAGATAGAGCATCGAGGCGACGCCGTCCATGCGCAACCCGTCAGCATGGAACCGGTCGAGCCAGAAACACGCGCTCGAGATCAAAAAGCTCCGGACCTCGTTGCGGCCGTAGTTGAACATCCAGCTCTGCCAGTCCGGTTGCACTCGCTGGCGGGGGTCGGCGTGCTCGTAGAGGTGGGTGCCGTCGAACTGCGCCAACGCGAAGGCGTCGGAGGGGAAGTGCGACGGTACCCAGTCGAGGATCACACCGATGCCGGCCTGGTGGAGAGCGTCTACGAGTGCAGCGAACTCGTCAGGTGTCCCATAACGGGCGGTCGGTGCGAAGTAGCCGGTGATCTGGTATCCCCAGGAGCCGTAGAAGGGATGCTCCATGACCGGCATGATCTCGACGTGGGTGAATCCGTAGCGCCGGACGTGGTCGATGAGGAGCGGAGCAATCTCGCCATAGCCGAGGAAGCGGCCGTGCTCTTGTGGTACGCGTCGCCACGAACCGAGATGCACTTCGTAGATCGACATGGGCTTGTCGAGGCGCTGCAGCTGTCCACGGCTGCGCATCCACTCGCTGTCGAGCCATTCGTGGTTTAGCTCCCAGACGACCGACGCGGTCTTGGGCGGCTCCTCGTTAAAGAACGCGAACGGATCCGCCTTGTCGAACTCGCCACCCCCGAGTCGCGACAGCAACCGGTACTTGTAGCGCATCCCGGCGGTGACCCCAGGGACGAAACCTTCCCAGAGCCCCGACTCGCCGCGCGCCGAAAGCGGGTGCCGTGCGCCATTCCATCCGTTGAAGTCCCCGACCACGGCGACGCGCTCGGCGTTCGGCGCCCAAACGGCGAAGAGAGCTCCGGAGACGCCGTCGACGGTCATGAGGTGGGAACCGAGCTTCTCGTAGAGGCGAAAATGCCTGCCCTCGTTGAACAGGTAGAAGTCCATGGGGCCGAGGACACTGAATCCGAGTACCGTCTCGGCTCCGCGTTGCAGACGACTGAGAGAGCCAGACGGCACCCGCCCTCTGTGCTCGCGAAGCGGCTCCAAGGCTTCGTGCACTGCCGGGTCTTCCACGATCTGCTCCAAGGGGGCGGCCGTGAGGCGCTCCCAGTTGGGTCGTTCGGTGCTGGTTCCCGGCAGGTTGACCGACTCCTCTTGGCCGAGCACGTCGTCAAGTTGCACGAGGACGAGCCCGGCGTCGCTGCGCGCCAGCGCCTCGTTGACCGCGGCGAGCACAGAGGCCGGTGTTCTCGCCTCACTGGCCTCGTCGTGCTCACCCGACGGGAGCCCGTCTCGGCCCAGGGCGGAAAGGCGCCGGCGTCGATGCGCCCGTTCCGCCCGCGCCTGCTCGGCCGAAGCCGCGTCCAGTTGGCCGTACTCGAGCCGCTCGTCGATGTCACGACCGGCCCACCAACCGTTGAATGTGGGCAGGTCGTGGGTCGAGAAGCTGGCGACACAACCATCGGGCGGCGTTTCGAGCACCGGCTCGCCAGCGTCGCGGATGGAGAACTGAGCGACATACGAGCGCCGCATGCCGACTTGCTGCATTCCTTGTCGCACCTCGTTGTCAACGGTGCCCAGGTCCTCGCCGATGATGTCGGCGTGGTTACGTTGCGCCTCGATCGCGGCCACGGCCAGCAGCTCCTCGAAGGGCATCTTCACGTAGACACCATGGCGCGGTTCGCCGCCGGCGGGAATCCAGAACAACCTTTGCAGGCCCATCACGTGGTCGATGCGCAGCATCCCGGCTACATGCAGGTGGTGCGCGAGCGCAGCGCGGAACTCCGCGTGTGCGTCGGCCCGGAGCGCCTCGGGTCGCGCCGGGAGGAAGCCCCACGACTGGCCTTGCGCGAAGAAACCATCAGGCGGTGCCCCGACAGACATGCCAGTTGCGTACTGATCACGGCGGCGCCAGACGTCGTAGCCGTAGGGATGTACGCCCACGGGCAGGTCGAGGGAGAGGACCTGGCCGCGCTGTGAGAGCCTCTCGGACAGCTCCACCACCTGCTCGTGAACGACCCACTGGGCGTAGATGTGGTAGCGCTCATTGACCGGGTCGACGTCGCTCCATCTGAGCAGGCCGCCGCGCAGCGGCCCGGGCCAGTTGTGCCAATTGATCCCGAAGCGATCGACGGCCGCGCGAAAGCGCGCATAGTCAACCAGCTCCGGGCGTTCGAACATGAAGTTGCGCAACGCCGTGTCACGACCCGTGGCCGAATGCCCCACTGCAGTTGCCATCGCGCTCAGGGCCGCGCGTTTTGCCGCTGTCACGGCGGCGCCGTCCACGCATGAATCATGAACCCAGGCGGCGCGTCGCTCTGCCGCCTGCGCGCCTGAGACGAGCATGCGTGCCGCTGGAGACCAAGCGAACTCAGGCACGCGCTCCACGTCGATCCAGCGTTCGTGCCAGAAACGGCGACTCACTGGCAGGTACGGGCTCGCCTCGAAGGACTCCGGCCCGAAGCCGGCGAGCAACGGAAGTGTCGAGACCACAGTTGCTTGCTCCCTGGCGGCGAAGCGGGCGAGATCGTCGAGGTCGCTCAGGTCGCCTGATCCCCAACTGCGGGCAGAGTGCAAGGAGAACAGTGGTGCAACGATCCCAAAGGCGCGCCAGTCCTTTTCAAAGCGCCCACGGGCGCCGGCCACCGGTGCCACGATGACCGTCGTCGTGCCTGTGCGACCTCGGATCCGAACGGTGAAATTGTGATAGCCGCGCGGCAAGATGGCAGGCAGCGGTACGGCACCTCGGTACACGGGGCGGCCGTCGACGCGCGCCGCCGACAACGAGGCAAGATCGTCCCTCTGGATGCGCCATTCGACGCGCTCGCCATCGTCGGATTCGATCGCACACTCCAAGTCGGTGTCGGCCTCCCGTAGCCTGACGGGGACCCTGCCGAGGGACGCGCCATTGAGGACGGTCACCGGTTCCACTATCTGCTCGATGCGCGCGCTGTGGCGGCTGCGAAGCAGGCGTGCCGCCTCGCCAGCTTGGCTGATCGGTACGCCGAGCGCGCTCAGTACTGCGAGGAGCACCTCGGCGTCGGCGCGGTGCGGCACACCGGAGCCATCCAGGTACTCGAGCAGGATCCCCGCGTCACTAGCGAGGGCTCGCAACGTTGCCGGGACATGAGGAACCGCCGCCACGATCAGTGTCAGTCCGACCAGGTGATGAGGCCTGGGACGTACGGATCGGCGAGCAGGGGATGGCACGGCAGGACGCGGGCAACCAGCTCGGCGTCATTGCCCGCCTCGTGCGGAACGCTCACGCGATAGCGAGAGATCTTCTCCCGATGTCCCTCGAAGTCGGTGTCCAGCGGGTAGGCCTCACCGAAAGTCGGCGCCACCCAGAGCTGTACGGTGACCTCAGAGGGCTCGAGCGAACCCAGGTCCGCCGCGATCTCGACCTGCACGGTGCCGTCCGCAGCGGCCGTGGCGGTCTCGACGGCGACTCGGATTGCAGGCCACCCGTCGCGCAGTCGTTCAAGGGCAGAGAAAAGCTGCCGTGCGCGCGCGTCCCCTTCTGCCGAGAGCAAGCGCCCGCGGTGCGCGCCTGGCAGGTAGAAGTACTCGACATAGTCGTGCACCATCCGGTGGGAGTGCCAGGTCGGTGCCAGGCTTGCCATCGACTGGCGAACTGACGCCAGCCAGGCACGCGGCACGCCTTGGGCGTCGCGGTCGTAGAACATCGGAACGATCTTGTGCTCGAGGGTGTCGTACAACGACCCGGCGTCGCTCGCATCCTGGGCCTCAAAGTCCTCATAGCGCTGGCCTGTCCCGATGCACCACCCGATCGGCGCCGCGGCCGGGTCGGCGTCGTTCCAGACCTCGTCCCACCAGCCGTCGAGCGTGCTGAGGTTGAGCGAGCCATTCACCCCCGCCTTCATGCCGCCGATGCCACAGGCTTCGAGGGGCCGCCCCGGGGTGTTCAGCCACAAGTCGACGCCTTGGGTAAGGGCGCGGTCCGCCGGTATGTCGAAGTCCTCGATGAACACGACTCGATGTTGCAGCCGTCGCAGTCGCGCGAACTCGACGACCTCGCGCAGCAGCTGCTTTCCGAACTCGTCGCGGGGATGGGCCTTGCCTGCGAAGATGATCTGAACAGGTCGGTCCGGATCATCGAGGATACGCGCGAGCCGATCTGGGTCGCGCAGGAACAGCGTGGGGCGTTTGTACGCAACGAACCGCCCCACGAAGCCGATGGTGAGCGCATCGGCGTCAAGGAGCGCGTCGCTGGCCGCGAGACGCCTGGCATCGGTGCCGCGGCGGGCGAGCTGTTCGTTGCGGTGGACCCGTGCGAACTCGATGAGCCGGGCGCGGGCGCGACACCTTGCATCCCACAGCTCCTCGTCTTCGGAGCCCACAAGCGGCTTCCACGAGGCTGGTGACCCTGGTGTCGTCTTCCACTCAGGACCGATCTTAAAGTCGAGGAGCTTCTCGATCTCGGGGGAGATCCAGGATGAGAAATGGATTCCGTTCGTCACGTGGCCGATCGGCACCTCGTTCAAGGGCAGGCGCGGCCAAAGCCCTCCCCACTGTTCACGGGTCACCGTTCCGTGCAGGCGGCTCACTCCGTTGCGGGCGCCCGCCAGTCGCAGTGCGAACACGGTGGGGCAGAACGAGTCACGTCGATCGTCAGGCCGGTAGCGGCCGAGCGAGCTAAGTGTCTCTAGATCGACGCCGATCAGCGAGGCGTAAGGCTCGAGGTACCGGTTGGCGAGCTCGGCCGGGAAGTAGTCGTGCCCGGCCGCGACCGGGGTATGGGTCGTGAACAACAGCCCTGGTGCCGCGGCCAGGCGAGCCTCGGCGAACGAGAGCCCGTCGCGAACCATCAGCTGACGAACGCGCTCCAGGGCGGCGAAGGCGGAATGGCCCTCGTTGAGGTGCGCCATTTCGGGTTCATGACCGAGGACCGCCAGGGCTCTGACACCGCCGATACCGAGAACGAGCTCTTGTTGGATGCGCGTCTCTTGGTCGCCGCCGTAGAGCCTCCCGGTGATGGCTCGGTCGGCTCGTTGATTCTGCCTGAGGTTGGTGTCGAGCAGATAGAGCCGGTTTCGCCCGACCAGCACGGTCCAGATCTGGGCGACTACGTCCCGCCCTGGGAGCGGAACCTTGACTCGAGCCGGACGGTCCTTCGCGTCGCGTGCCAATTCGATGGGTAGCCGCTCGAATGTGAGAACCTCCCACGACTCTTGCTGCAGCCCGCTGTCGTCAACCCACTGATGCGACGTTTCCCGATAGAGCAGGCCGACTCCGACGAGGGGAACACCGAGTGCGCTTGCCGACTTGAGGAATTCGCCGGCGACGGCACCGAGGCCGCCGGCGTACACCGGCAGCGAGTCGGTGAGGGCGAACTCCGCGGCAAAGTACGCCACCTCGAACCGGCGGTCCTTGCGATGCGTCTGCGGGAACCAGGTCTTGGCGCGACTCGCCTCGTAGCTCTTCGTGTCGGCGACGACAGCCGCTGCGAGCTTCGCGAGATCGGGGTCGGAAGCGAGGCGCTCTTCCACCGCGGCGCGTCCGCGACCGAGCAGCAGGCGGCACGGCCACTCGAGGGCAGAGGGACCGGCAGTCGGATCGAGGCGGGCGAAAAGGGCCCGGGTGCGCGCCTGCCAGGTCCACCGCAGATTCGTCGCCACGTCGAGGAGATCCTCGAACGAGACGCCCTTGCGTCGCGATCTCCTCGGAGCCGGCGGACGAACCGTGATCTCACACCTCCTGCTTGCCATGATCGCACGGGAGGACCAGGAATGCTGGCGTAGGCGGCTGTTTCCATCGCGTCCGAACCTTTGACCAAAGCCTCGTTCCTGCTCGCCAGCCTTGTCCCGCAAGGCCAGCGCGATCACCGGGTGGACTGCCCCGGCGCAGCTGACCAGAGCAAGTCAGTAGTTCCGGCGCGGTGGGAGCCGCCCGAGGGGCGAAAGTTCCGTCGGCCCGGCGTCGGTCGGATAGGAGCCGTCAGTGCTCGTCAGCACGACTGGCAGAGCGGGGTCGGTCGGGATCGAGTGCACTGCGAGGACCGCGGCCCCTCGTATTGCTGTCAGTGCCAGTACGAAAAAGCAGTAGATCCAGAACGCCAGGGTTCGGCCTGAGGTGATCGTCAGTCCCGTCCGCGCGGCTTCCCCTGGCGAGATCCGAACATCGTCGCGGAGGTGTGCCCGCCGATCTGGATCGAGTGGAGATCGCCTGAGCGATCATCGGACTGAGTGCTCCGGCGAGTAACACCGCCCCGTCGAGGATCGGGCGCCACAGGGCGGCGGCGACGAAGACGGCAACGAACGCGACCATTACCGCGACATTCCCGGCGATCACGGGAGCCGGCTTCGAGAAAACATTGGCCGCGCTGAGCGAGCCCCTCGCTCCGTCTGAGGTCTGCAGGATGTATCTGTCCCAAGAGGGGGCGAACGCGGCTACATCGCCGAAGGCGACAAAAGTCGAGATCATGCACGCCTGCCCTGGCCTAGAAAACCGACACTCAGATTCCCATCAACAGCCGCCAACAACAGCAGCCCACTTGATCGCGATCGATACCAGGGCGCGTTGGTGATCGCCACCGCAGATCTGCTCGGTTGGCATATGACCGGCTGATCGCGCCCAGTATGGTTCGAGATGATGGAGGTCTGGCCAGGAGAGCCGTACCCGCTGGGAGCGACCTATGACGGTGGCGGCACGAACTTCTCGGTGTTCTCCGAGGTCGCCAACCAGGTGGAGTTGTGTCTTTTCGATGCCAATGGTGCGGAGTCCCGGGTGTGCCTTCCGGAGATGACCGCATTCTGTTGGCACGGTTACCTGCCCGGAGTCGGCCCTGGTCAACGGTACGGCTTTCGCGTACATGGGCCCTTCGATCCCGGCTCCGGCATGCGCTGCAACCCGGCGAAGTTGCTCTTGGACCCCTACGCGAAGGCAGTCGAAGGCGAGGTGCGGTGGAACCGCGCGGTCTACCCCTATCCGCTCGGCGGCGACGATCTTGCGCGGGACGACACCGACTCGGCGCCATTCGTGCCTCGAGCGGTCGTGACCAACCCGCACTTCGACTGGGGACGAGACGCTCCCCTGCGACGCCCCCTGCATGACACGGTGATCTATGAGGTCCACGTCAAGGGGTTCACCGCCACGCATCCCGCCGTGCCCCCCGAGCTTCGCGGAACCTACTCCGGCCTCGCCCATCCCGCCGCGCTCGCGTACCTGCAAGAGCTCGGGGTCACTGCCGTCGAGCTGCTCCCAGTGCACCAGTTCGTCCACGACGACCGGCTCGTCGACCGTGGGCTGCGCAACTACTGGGGCTACAACTCGATCGGCTTTCTCGCTCCCCACAACGGCTATCGCGCCTGGGGCCAGCCCGCCGAGGTGGTGCAGGAGTTCAAGGCGATGGTAAAGGAGCTGCACGCGGCCGGGATCGAGGTCATTCTCGACGTCGTCTACAACCACACCGCCGAAGGCGACCACCTCGGGCCAATCCTCTCCTTGAAGGGGATCGACAACGCCGCCTACTACCACCTAGTCGACCAGGACCGACGACACTACGTCGACCCGACCGGGACGGGTAACACGCTCAACATGCGCCACCCGCACGTGTTGCAGCTCATCTTCGACTCGCTGCGCTACTGGGCCGTCGACATGCACGTCGACGGCTTCCGCTTCGACCTTGCGGCGAGCCTCGCCCGGCAGTTCCACGAGGTCGATCGGCTCTCGGCCTTCTTCGACCTGATCCAATGCGATCCGGTCGTCAGCCAGTTGAAGCTCATCGCCGAACCATGGGACCTCGGAACTGGCGGCTACCAGGTGGGCAACTTCCCACCGCTGTGGTCGGAGTGGAACGGCCCCTACCGCGATACCGTGCGCGACTACTGGCGGGGTCAAGACCGCACCCTCGGGGAGTTCGCCGATCGCTTCACGGGAAGCCCTGACCTCTACGAGGCCGCGAGCCGTCGCCCTTACGCGAGCATCAACTTCGTCACCTGTCACGATGGCTTCACGCTCGCCGATCTCGTCACCTTCGGGACGAAGCACAACGAGGCCAACGGCGTCGGCAACGAGGGCGGCAGCGACGACAACCGGTCGTGGAACTGCGGAGCTGAGGGTTCCACCGCCGATGAGGGTGTCCTCGCCTTGCGCCGACGCCAGCAGCACAACTTCCTCGCGACGCTGCTGCTCTCCCAGGGCGTGCCGATGCTCTGCGGCGGCGACGAGATCGGCCGGACCCAACGAGGGAACAACAACGCCTACTGCCAGGACAACGACCTGTCGTGGTTCGACTGGGCAGAGATTGACGAGGAGCTCCTCGCCTTCACGAAGAACCTGGTCCGGCTCCGTCACAAGCATCCGGTGTTCCACCGCCGACGCTTCTTCCACGGCCGTCCGATCCGCGGCAACGAGCTCACCGACATCGCCTGGTTCCGTCCGGACGGAACGGAGATGAGCGACGCGGACTGGCGGGTTGGCTACGCCAAGGCGCTCGGCGTGTTCTTGAACGGGGAAACCATCCCCGATCCCGGGCCCCGGGGGGAACGGATCCGAGACGTGTCCTTCTGCCTCCTCTGCAACGCGGACCTCGCCCGCGTCGAGTTCACCCTTCTCGGCGAGCGCTGGGGCGGGCCCTGGATCGAGGAGCTGAGGACGGCCTCGTCAAACGGCGCGTGGCGCGAGACGCCCCTTCTGCCGGCCGGCAGCCGCGTCACGCTCGAGGGCCACGAGCTGATGCTCCTGCGACAGGCCCCGGCAGAGTGAGCGCTCGGCTAACTGCCGGGTGGACGTGTCTCGGAGGATCTCTCAGCTGTCGGACCAAACGGATCGGACCAGTGCTCGGCCACATCGGGGGGCTGGCAATCGCTCCTTGCGGCTCTTGGGTCTCCGACTTCGCCGCCTGCGAAAGAAACGTGAATACCGCAATCGCGGACATGGTGGCGTTGCCTCGCGACGGCTAGAGGACCGGGACGGCTGCGACGACGATTACGGCACGTTCACGCGACAAGCGCATTCGCCTGAAATCAGCGCCGTCCGAGAAGTAGTCGGCCCTTCGCTCGTGTTTCGTGTCAGCGGAATGTCAGCGGATCTCCGCAACACGGCGCCTTTCGGTACCCTACGGACCGCACGAGCACGCGCCGAACGCCCAACGAGACCAGCGAAAACCGCGCGCCGCCTCACGGGGCCACGTCGCCCATTCGCGACTCTCGACCGCAGGTTGAGGGTTCGAATCCCTCGGGGCTGTGTCACCGCGCCTGATGTGGAACGCAATAACGGCTGATCCGTGACGCAGTAACGGCTGACCATTGACACCTCGGCCCCACCGGCCCCGGCTCTTGAGACGAGGAGGTGGCCCGAGTGCTTATGGATCTCAACCAAGTGGAACAGCGTTATGGCGCCGTCGTGGCGATCATCCAGGACGGGTTCAGCGTCACTGCAGTGGCCCAGAAGTTCGGGGTCAGTCGCCAGACCCTCTACCGGTGGATGGCCCGCGATGAGTCCAGTGCCCTGGATTCGCTCGCCGACCGCTCCCACCGTCCCCACCGTGTTCCTCACCAGATGCCGGCGGTGTTCGAAGCACGGGTCCTGGAGCTTCGCCGCCAGCACGCCCACTGGGGCCCGATCAGCCCCTTGCAACAGCTGCGGCTCGGCGGGACCGAGCGACTCCCTTCCCACATGGCCATCTACCGGGCCCTGACGCGCCATGGCCTCAGCGAGGAGCGCCGGGCGCGCAAGCGACTCCCGGCCGACAAGCGCTGGGAGCCAGGGCGTCCGATGGAGCTGTGGCAGATGGACGTCGCCAGAGGGGTGCTCCTGACCGACGGCACCGAGTGCAAGGTGTTGACCGGGGTTAACGCGGGCATCGGGCCGGTGCAGCGGAAGATGAGAAAAGAAGCGATCAGGGCCTGGCTGGGATCCCCGCTACAGAGGAGCGCGGTTCATCCAAGCGCTCTTGAAACGGAAGAGCGGATAGTTGCCAGAGGGGAAATTGTTAACGTCTGTGTCCCATCATCGGACTGATTTCTGATCAAAACGGATCATGACACGTGCGCAAAGCGAGTCATAAGGTCAGAGCGTGCAATGACAGCGGATTGGCCGGCAGGAGAGCACGCGGTGGGGCAACGCGTTTTGTCAACGTGTTGGTGTTGCCTGGAACATCGCACTTTCTCGTGGTTTGCTCGCGGCCCTAGGGGCGGCGAGCGCGAGTGCCGTTCGCTGATCAGGAGGAGCGGCTGTGCGATGAGTAGCCCTATGTCAACCCCTCGTTTCGACGAGGCCTTCCAGCCCGCCGTGACGAGCGAGGTCGTGGGGTGCGCGGTCCCGCCAGCAAGGTCAGAAGTCGTGCGTCCAGGAGCGGGCGAGGATTCGCTCGGCGTGCTGGTGCCGCTTGCCGGCGGCCCGCGGGGCACGGCAGCGCTGCTCAGCCCGCGCGTTGGCTTGCCAGCAGTCCCCGGCAAAGTCACAGAGCGCGCCTCGGAGCTGCTTATCGGCGCTCCAACGGAAGGTGACCGCATGGCACCGTCGGGATCGGCTCGCCGAAGGCACGACTCCGGAGAGACGGGCAAGGGACTCGGCGTCGGGAAAAGGCGCCCGACGGCCGCCGATCTCGGGCGAGTCCGGCTCGGGGGCCCGCCGACGATGCCCGTCGGCGCGCAGACAGTCGGCAAGCACGTAAGCGTCAGATCGGTGCGACTTGTTTCCTGCGAGCCTGTAGCGCTCGAGCAATGTCCTCACCGACCGGCTCGACACGACGACCACTTCCAGACCGGCCTCGAGAAGAGCATCGACGACCGGTCTGTCCGGGCACTCGAGGTCGACACGTCGGGCGCGGTGCTTGTGCATCCGCCGGCAGAGCTCACTGAGCCCGGCCGTTGTGTTGTCGACCTCGAGCTCGTCGACGAGATCTCCTTGCTCCTCGACGACGACCACGGCGTGGGTGTCTTTCGCCCAGTCCACACCGCCGAAGCAAACAGCGCGATCGCACATGTCAGGCTCCTCGCTGTTGGCCCGGTAGGGTGGCACCCGGTGGTCCATGGACGTTTCAGCCCGTCGCTCACTGATCGGCGCTCGCTGGCGCTCAGCCCTATTACCGGTCGGCACGTCCTGGGCTGCCGGTCCTCGCTGCATTCATCGTGGCGATCAAGTCGCGATCGAGGCTGGCGATCGACTGACAGTCACCGGGGGTGCGTCGCCAGCTTGACGGCTAACGACGAAAGAATGGTGGTCCAGTGAGCCTGGAGGCTTTTGAGCAGTTGAGCCCGCGCGAACAGGACGTGCTGATCGCGCTGATGCGGGGTGCGACAGCGCGGGAGATTTGCGAGCGTGACTGCGTGTCCTTGCCAACGGTCCGGAGCCAGATCCATTCGATCTTCTCGAAGCTCGGTGTCAGTTCGCAGCTCGCCGCGGTGGTCCTCGCTTACCAAACTGGCTGGCCCCCGGCGAACGACAACTGGAAGGACGAACGCTCCGCGGTCTAGACGCGGAGGGCGTCCCCACTGCTCATACGAGGGGCCGAAAGCGGTCGAGAAGCTCGGTCTGCGAGTGGGCGCCGAGCTTCCGGAAAACGGCCTTCAGGTGATTACGGACGGTGTGCTCGCTGAGGAACAGCGACTGTGCAATAGACGCCACGCGGCGGCCATCCAGGAGCAAGGCCAGCACATCCCGCTCGCGCCGCGTCAGGGTCTCGACCCCCGAGAGCGACGCGAGACCAGACAGCGGGTCGGCCGATCGCAGGCGCGAGAGTCCGGAGCTAGCCCTACTGCCCGGCCGGGGTTCAAGTACGACGACGGGGTTCTCGGTGTCGGCGTGGCTCAGTTCCGGAGTGAACAAGCACACGGCGAAACGCCCTCGGCCCGCGCTCGTGAAGGCGCTGATTGTCAATCGTGCCCGCACCCGTCCACGAGCGCGGGTAACGAGTTCAAGCGAGGTGGAGGCAGTTCCGGAACCTTCCACTGATAGGAGGGAGGCCATGCCCTCGAGCACGCGCAGATACTTGCCACGCTGGTCCGCGGCCACGTAAGGGGGCGGTTCTGACGTGCCGAGGGGAAGGCGGGCGTCGGTGCCGACGAGATCGTCAAGAGTCGGGTTCGAATAGACGCGATGACCGGCGACGTTGACGACGAGCACGCCGTCACTCAAGTCGTCGAAGATCGTCTTGAGCGACGGGTCAAACCAGGCTTGAGCCCGTTGCTGCGCTGGGACCGGTTCTGACTGCGAGCGCGGCAGAAACTCGCTGGTCTGAGTCGTGGTGCGTCCTGCAAAGTCCTGCATGAAATGATCACCTGGTTCAGTTCATCTGCTTCATCGCCATCGCGCCACGCGCCCACGTGGCCATCGATCGCCTGCGCCAGCTTCGCCCTCTATCCGTTCTTTGATCTGGGGCTTGTTGCGTGAAGCATGCCGAGCTTTGGACTGGTTCGCACCATCAAAATTGATGAAATGACCCGGTCTAGGGCTTGCATCGAAAAGAACAGGCCGATTATCGACCTCTTCTCCTCCGATACATTTCGCCGGCCGCGGAGACGGGGCGCCCGCAGGCGCCCCGTCGTCCGTAGCCCACTTCTTGGAACCGTTACGTCACAACTTGCGCATCAGGGCAAGGAGGTGACGCACCTCCGCCCTGAGGAGCCGGAG
>JBEKLG010000020.1:0-17116 GCA_050010315.1 Acidimicrobiales bacterium | reverse complement strand
GGGTGACCAGCACCTTGCGCCGTCGATCCGCGGCCTTCGCGAAATTCACTTCTTCGGGAAAACTCGGTGGGCGGCGGGACCGTCCGCGTGGTACCAGACGTCGACCCCCCCGATGCTCACCGGCCGCCGTCCGAGCACGACCGTCAGGTAGCGCAAGACCATCCCGGGATCGACGCCGACCCGCAAAAAGATGATCGTGCCGATGTGCCATCTCGTCAGGAATTCGTAGACCAGCGCCTCCTCGGGCGGGCTGAGTCGCGGCGCATAGGTGAAATCGCCGTTGTACCCGGCTCGAAACAGCTGCGACAGGTCGAAGGGCCGCACTTGGTTGCCGCTGGTCCCCCCGGTGCTGGCAGGCGCCGGCTTAGCCGCCTCTCCCCCGACGATCTTGAAGGAGAAACCCGAAACCGCCTGCCAGAGCATCGCGTAGTTGACCGCGCGTATGTCATAGGGATACGTGACGACCGCGCTTCCGTATGGAATCGCCTTGACCGCCCCGGACGTGAAGTACGCGGACACGTCGGCCGGTCGCGAAACGAGGGGCACCTTCGGAACGAGTGGGACGAGCGCACCCAACCCAATGAGCGCGACAACGCTCGCGGACGCGAAACGACTCCGGGCGGTCGAGGTCGACTCGGGTCGCCGTCGATAGCGAGCCCGGCCGATTCTCTCGGGGAACCTGAGGTCGGCCTTCCAGCGATCCAACCCGATCGCGAGGACGAACGTCGAAGCGAGATCGACGTACAGCGCGAATCGCGACGCGATGAGGACGTTGATGATGGGAATCTTGCGCACGATCGCAAACGGCAGCGGAATCGAAGTGGCGTTATTGCCGATAACGAGCGGTGATCCGAGGGAGAGGATGTAGGCAACGAATCCCACGCAGGCCAAGGTGACAACGAACCGGTCACGCCGGTTCCAAAAGAGCAAGACAAGCAGCAAGACGACGAGGGGAATCCCGAGGTAAGAGTCGTTCTCGGCAATGTCGTTCCCGACGTAGCTCGTGCCGATCACGGCCAGGTGATGCGGCGCGAACAGCTGACTTATCGTCGGGATGATGGTCCCGAACAGGTCGGCTTGGTTGGTGGCGAGCTCGGCTGGCGTGTGCTGTTGGCCGGAAACATGCCAGCTGCCAAGAAAGTACCAGTACAACGGGAACGCGACGATCACCGCGAAGCTGACAAGAGCCCACTTCGCCCCTCGCAACGCATGGGCAGCGCGCTGTCGCACACTCGAGCGCGAGATCGCGGCCGCGAAGAGAATCCCGACGGCGCAACACATCACCGTCGTCACGAGGACCTCGATTGAGATGAAGAACTGGGCGGCTAACAACAGCCCGAGGATTACCCCGTACCGGCGCGCGTCTTTCTCCTGGTGCCTGAGGAGGTCATCGATGATGAGGACGACGAGCGGCGGGATCGGCACGAAGGCGACGAAGAGATGACCCAACCCCTGGTCGACCACGTAGGGGGAGAACCCATACAGCAGTCCGCCGATGAACGCCGCCGGGAGCCATTTCGTGTATCGCCGGAGGACGAACATCATCGAGGTCGCAGAGGCGAAGAAGGCGAGCCTGGTGAACAGTCCAAAGGCGGCAATAGGCCCAAATATCCCGGTGAACGGCGATGCAAGCACTCCGATCAGCGGCATCGACGTGTTGTCGACGAGATTGATCCCGTAGGGATAATTGATCGCCCCTGTAGAAAAGGGGTTGAGCGCGTGGCTCATGGCGTGGAACATCCATGCGAGGAACCACACCTCCTGAATTCGGTCGCTGCAGGCGCACCCGACGATCTGCGTCTCGTCGAGCGGCCCCACCGGCCAGTAGGCCAATAACGCGATGGCGAGATATGCGGCGACGGCGACAATTACCCATACGGCCCCTCTCCCCGACCATCGACCACGCCGCATCGGTGACTCCCGTTGAGTTCGTGCCATACATCGAATGAACGATGCTCCGCGCTGGGACCCGGTCCCGGACAACTCCGTGGGTCACGACGGCATCATCGAGCGTCTCGTCCGCGCACTCTAGTTGGCTATCGAACTTGCCCGAGGCGAACCCCGGTGCATCGACGGACGACGGAGCGGAGGCGCGACCGGGAAGGCGATCCAAGCGAGTTCGGCGCGAGCCTGTGTCGCCGCCCTGGGCGCGTCGGTGAATGGGCATGACCGCACATAGTCCGGCATCGACTGAGGGGCCTCTGCCAACGGGCGCCGCCCCACCCGCCAGCAGGTGGTCGGCTCGCTTGGTGGGAAGGGTGATCCCGGTCGGCTCCCGCACTGGCGATCGGTCATGGCCAAATTTCCGCTGCCGACGCGTTCGGAGCCTCAAGACGCCAAGAAGAGCTCGTCGGGCGGTGCGACCGCTCGCCGGGCGGTGCGACCGCTCGCCGGCATTCCCTCCCATTCAAAGCGCAAACGGCACCTCATGTCCCGACGGCGAACTGCCTTGACCGCGCCCGACCCGGCGGGACCGTTCCGCTCGTTCCCGGCCGACGCGGGGAATCTCGAGTCGAGCCGCGCCACCAAGCCCGCATGCTTCGGCTCTCGCAAGACGGTCACGTCCTCGATCAGCTACGTTCTCCCCAGTCGGAGCGATGGGCTACACGCAGGCCCGTCCCACGAACAAGGGGATGGTCATCCCCGAGAAAATCGACTTAGATACTCAACGCGAACCAAGTGCGCTGAATCGTTGACGGCGCACCGAACATTTTGTCCCAAGGCAATAAGCCCACGGATTCCCAATCAGGAGTGACGACATGAGCGAGAGAACCAGCCGGAAGTTCTTCTGGCCAGTACTTGTCATCGGTGTTCTGCTGATCGTATTGCCGTTCACGGTCTCCATGCCGAGCAGAACGAGCGCCGGACAGAAGCTGTTGAACGCCTTTCGCCCGATTATGCAGCCTGCCAGCGTTCGCACGACGGTCAGCTACGACGTCAACACGTTCACGCCACTGGGCCCATTTGCCACCGGAGCTGTGGCGGCCGCGCCCGAGGTATCCACGTTCTTGGGCACACTCGCCAAGGCCTTGCACATGACGCCCGCACAGGTGAACAGCCTCCTAGCAGCGAACTCACCCATGCTGGGTGGAATCCTCACAAACTTCCCGAGGCTCGTTCCGATCTTCAGGGAGGTTCCGCCAGGACTCGCCTTTTACAAGCCGATCGTCGACACGATGAACGCACAGGTGAACAACTTCGCGGCGGTCGACAGTCTGCCGAACCTCAACCTCTTAACCTGGTTCTTCGTCGTCCCGGGCATCCTGCTCGTACTGCTCGCGGGCTTGCCCCTGCTTCTCGCCAGGCGGCGTACGTAGTCGTCAAGCAAAAGCCCATTGGCTGACCATCGTCACGAGGATCACCTCGGCACCGCGCCCCTTTCGCGAACTCGCGAGTCCGCAAGCGGTGCCGAGCTTCCTCGAGGGTCCCGGCCCCGATGCCCCGGGCAGGTCGGCGCCTCGCCGACACCAAGGGCCCCACTTGGCGTGAGGATTCCGGAGAGCCAAGGACCGGTGCGGTGCTCCGCGTCATGCACGGCCTCCGGCCTTTGTGGACCGCGTTCGCCGCGGACGAGGGAGGTCCTCGTCCGAGCCGTGACCGGAGACGAACGTCGTTGCCCGAACGGTCCGAACAAACAGCCCGTTCGCAACCAGGGACACGGAGAGGACCGGCTTTCCGCGCTCACGGACATCCGCCCCTTCGGACTGCAGGTTCTCTGCACTTTGACGGAACATCGTCGGGGTCCGGATCCGTGCCCCGCGGCACTCATCGTGTTTTCGTCCCTGTGGCGTCGCGAAGCCGCGTCCTCGGGCGCGATGATGCCGGGGAACCAGCCGTGAGGATCCCCCCGACCGCAGACACGCTCGGGTGCCGAGAGTCTCTCGTGCGGTACGTCGAGGAGTGTGAGGGAGTGTTTCCAACCGAAGGATCGTGAACCCGACGGACGAGGAGCGCAACCCGGCAGATGACAAGGTCGGGAAGGTCGCCGACCCCGGCCGGGAGGGTCGGGCTCGTGCAGGCTTGGACGTGGTTCGCGTGCTCCGTCGGATCGACAGGATTGGACGTGCCCGGTTCGCCGTCGGGGCGATCATCCTCTTCTTCTTCCTAGGCACGTTCGCCTACCTACCCGCCTGGCCCGGAGATCCGAGCCGGATTGTCTCCTGCGCGTGCGGTGACTCGGTGCAGCAGTCCTGGTTCCTCGGGTGGCTTCCGTGGGCATTGCTCCACGGTCACAACCTCTTTTTCACGAATTGGTTCGACTTCCCGTCGGGAGTGAACCTCGCCACCAACACGGAGATGCCGCTCCTCGGCCTCATCACCGCACCGTTGAGCCTGACCGCAGGGCCCATCGCGAGCTACGGACTGTTGCTCTGGCTCGCCTTCCCCCTGTCGGCGGTGTCGGCCTTCTTCGTCCTCCGCCGCTGGACCGGTTCGAATCTCGGCGCTTTCTTCGGAGCGTTGCTCTATGGCTTCTCGCCATACATGGTCAACCAGGGGCTAGTGCACCTCAACCTCGTGTTCGTGCCGCTGCCGCCGCTCATTCTCATGGCGCTCATTGAAATCGTTGTCGTCCAACGATCGAGCCCTTTTTCGTGGGGTGTCCTCGCCGGCGTCTTGATCTCGGCGCAGTACCTCATCTCGCCAGAGGTGCTCGCGACGGTCCTGGTGATGTCGGCGATCGCTCTAATCGTCCTCGCTGCGGCGCGTTTCCGATCAATCAATCGCGCCCGTGTCGATCACGTGCTTCACGCGCTCGCGCCCGGAATCGGCATCCCGCTGGTGGTTCTCGCCTACCCCATCTACTTCCTGCTCGTCGGGAGGAGTCACCTCAACGGACCTGCCTTTCCGCTCAACAGCCCTTACCGAGCGGACTTGCTCGGAATGGTTGTCCCGACTCTTGGCGAGCTCTTCGCACCGCATCACCTTGCGGAAATCGGCACAAGCTACGTCGACCGCGACCTCGGGGAGAACGGCAGCTACCTCGGGATCCCGCTGTTGGTGCTGACGGTCGCGTCCATCGTCCGATACTGGCGAAATCCTTGGATCCGCCTGCTTTCGGTGCTCGCTGCGTCGGCGTTTGTCCTGTCGCTTGGTCCGCGCCTGGTGGTCGCCAATCACCTGACGCAGATCGCGCTTCCGTTCGACATCCTCGGCAGGCTTCCCCTCCTGGACAACATCCTTCCCGCACGGATCTCGTTGTATGCGACCTTCTTCGTGGCGGTGATCATCTCGCTGGCCGTCGCGTCGGTGACACGCGGACCGCGACCGCGGCCGGCACGCCGCCAGCTGCCGATCCATGTCGCAGTCGCGGTCTTGGCAGTCGCCGCGCTGTTGTCGCTCGTCCCGGCTTGGCCCTACCCAACAGTCGATCCGAACTCCGCTGTCCCTTCCTTCTTCCGCACCCCTGCCTCAAGCGAGATCCCAGACGGTGCCGTGGTCCTCGCGTTCCCGTTCCCCACGTACCCATGGAACCAAGCAATGCTCTGGCAGGCGGTAGACAAATGGCGGTGGAAGATCATCGGAGGCTACGCGCTGATCCCGACCCCGAGCGGATCGAGCGAACTGCCGCCTGCCTTGCAACCGCCTGCGGTCCAGGAGTTCCTCGACTACTGGGATGTGCCGAGGGGAATCGCCGATTCCGTTTCCCGGAAGCGACTGCCGGCGAACTCGAAGCTGGTGAGCGATCTTCGTGATTACGTTCGCCGTAACGACATCACGGCGGTCATATTCGAACCGGCGGGTCGTGATGCCGCGTTCGTGCTCTCCCGTTTCGAGCGCGCCTTCGGACGACCACACAAGATCGGAGGCGTAGAGATCTGGACGGCACCCGACCGGAGATGACGTCAACAGCCGGGTCGGACCCTCGACACCGGCTGCGAAGTCGCCGAAACTGACGTCTCCCCACTCGGGCAGCCCCAACAGGATTCGAACCCGTGTCTCCAGCTTGAGAGGGTGGTACGACCTGTGACGGAAGATCACGCCAAGTCACTGAACAGGGCATTCTTAGACATGCTCATGCACAGCTGAGCTGGAGTACGAAAACTAAGTGGCTCTGTAGCAGGCCCTAGCGCGGGCTAGGAACCGAAGGGAGGAGGAACCATCACCCTCGTCCATTTCAGTCGATTAGGGGTGAGCTGTGAGCCTCTCGGTGAGCCCTAGAGGTACGCTGCATCCTCGTCTTCTGCTTCGCCGACACGCGATGCCGCGGTTATCCAAGATTGCCCGTGCGGTAGCAACCAAACCCGTGGCACCGGGTGGAGAGTTCACCACCAGTGTTAGCGCACCGGCGTTTCGTCCGACTCGTCCTCGGCGTCGAGGGCTCGCCAGGCCCCGGACGGAGGCAATAGCGGACGAGCCGTCCGTCCGGTCGATCTGCCGTCGGACCCTCAGCGCTGCGGCGATCACAGCGTCGTCGGAGAATAGCTAGAATCTTGTGTGTAGATGCCCTGAGATCCCTTTAGTACATAAGTTTCTATATGTTTACCGCATCTACTTGACAGCCGGTTAGTACATAGTATTCTGTGTGTAGGCACATTTATTTCGATCAATACATAGAATAATGGATGCAGACCGCAACTACAGAACAGTCGACCAGTGGGAGGCAATCCTCGGCGACCAAGTCCGCCGGGTCCGGATCGCCCGAAGCATGGATCAGGCGCGACTCGCCGAGCTCGCCGACGTGTCAGTCGGAGCCGTCTCGAACCTTGAGCGTGGGAAAGGCTCCTCGCTCCGAACCCTGATCGGCGTCCTCCGCGCGCTCGGGCGAACGGACTGGGTCGAGTCGCTGGCACCGGCCGTGGGTGTGTCGCCGATGCAGTTGCTTCGTAGCAAGCAGAAGACACCGCGGCCACGAGTGCGGGCCAGCCGGAAGCGCAAGCCGGAGGCTGCCCCCTGATGCCGTACCAGGCGGTCGACGTCGTGGAAATACGATGCTGGGGCGCGCGGGTTGGTGCGCTCGCGCGCGACCCCACCTCCGGGTTCTATGCGTTCGAGTACGAACCCACATGGGCCGCGTCCGGTGTCGAGCTGGCACCGATCTACATGCCCACAACTGCGGCGACGGCGCCGTTCGTCTTTCCGACACTACCGGTCGAGACGTACAACCGATTGCCAGCGATGATCGCCGACGCGCTCCCCGACGACTTCGGCAATGCACTGACCACTGCCTACCTTGCGAACGAGGGTGTCCGCCCCGAGGACATCACGCCACTGGATCGTCTTGCGTATCTCGGCAGCCGTGGCGTCGGAGCACTTGAGTTCCATCCCATGCGCGGCCCGCGAACACGCAAGGCGACCGCGATCGAGTTGTCGGAGCTGGTCGTCGCAGCGAGGAGCGCACTCGCGGGCGACATCGGTACCGAGGGCGGCATCACCGACGCGCTGAAGCACCTCATAGCGGTCGGAACCTCGGCTGGCGGCGCGCGAGCCAAGGCAGTAGTCGCGCTCAACCCGGCAACGGGCGAGCTGCGCTCAGGCCAGATCCCCGCGGATCCTGGCTTCGAGCAATGGCTGCTCAAGTTCGACGGCGTTGGCGCAGACCCTGATCTCGGAGCGACTGGCAACTTCGGCCGGATCGAGTACGCCTACTACCGCATGGCACTCGCGGCCGGAATCGAGATGACAGAGTGCCGGCTCCTCGAAGAGGGAGGTCGCGCGCATTTCATGACTCGTCGCTTTGATCGCGCCGACGACGGTCGCAAGACTCACACGCAAACCCTGTGTGCCTTGAGCCACTTGGACTTCAGACAGATCGGTGCTCACGACTACGCACAGTTGTTTCTGCTGCTTGAACGCCTCGGACTTGGCCCCGACACGCGGCAAGAAGTCTTTCGCCGCATGACCTTCAACGTTGCAACCGCGATCTGTGACGACCACACGAAGAATTTCTCGTTTCTGCTTCCGGAAGCTGGAACTTGGCGACTAGCACCCGCGTACGACGTGACGCACGCCCACGCACCATCGAGCAAATGGACCCGGCAACATCTTATGGCCGTGAACGGTCGCGCCAACGGAATTACCCGGGGCGATGTAATGCAGATCGGCGATCGCTTTGCAGTGCCGGATGCATCTGACGTCATCAAACAGGTGCTGGAAGTCGTCGCCAAGTGGCGCAGCTTTGCAGATGAAGCACTCGTTCCTGACGCGACCGCCGACCAGATTGCCGCTGACATCGACACTTGGTCGGGACCCCTCTTGGCGTGACGCAAACGCAGATGACTGGGATTGCCCCGCTTTGACGGACACGTCGGTTATGCTGCTTGAGTCGCAGTCTGCTTCTTCGCCCTCCTTTCCTCGTACTCGACTGGCGTGAGGTAGTTGAGCGAGCTGTGCAGCCGCTGTCGGTTGTAGAACACCTCGACGAATTCGAAGATCGCCCGTCGTACCTGCGCGCGCGTCGGCCAGGCGTGACGGTAGACGAGCTCCTCTTTGAGCGTCGAGAACCAGCTCTCACCGACGGCGTTGTCCCAGCACTGGCGGGCTCTCGAGAGCGACTGGCGAACACCGTTCGCCTCGAGGAGCTCGCGGAACTGTCCCGAGGTGTATTGACTGCCGCGATCGGAATGGAAGATGAGACCGGGAGCAGGGCGTCTTGATCGGAGCGCCATCTTCAGCGCGTCACAGACGAGCTCTGAGCGCATGTGGGCCGCCATCGCGAAGCCGACGACGCGGCGGCTGGCGAGGTCGATGACGCTCGCGAGGTAGAGCCAACCCTCCCAGGTCCTGACGTAGGTGATGTCGCCGCACCAGGCAGCGTCGACTTCTCGGACCTCGGGCCCGAAGGTGCGCTGCAACAAGTCGATGGCGAGGTCGGTGGCCGTCGGGTCGGCGATCGTCGTCCGCTTGAAGCGGCGCTTCCTCCGGCCGGCGAGGCCACGGGCTGCCATCAGTCGGGCGACGCGCTTCTTGCCGGCTGCGATGCCCTGGCGGGCGAGCTCGGCGGTGATGCGCGGCGCGCCGTAGGTGTGGCGGCTCTTGTCGTGGATCGCGGTGATCTTGTTCGAGAGCTCGGCGTCGGAGCGCTTCCTCATCGACGGGATGTGGCGGGACCACGAGTAGTAGGCGGAACGGGAGACCTCGAACAGGGTGCACGCCCTTTTCACGTTGCCGCCCGGTTCAGCCTTCTCCGCCTCGATGAACGGGTACGCGCTCACCGGGTCTCCCTCGCGAAGAAAGCCACCGCTCGCTTCAAGATGTCACGCTCGTCGCGCAACACCCGGTTCTCCTTGCGGAGCGCCGCGACCTCGTTGCGCTCCTCAGTCGTCAGCCCCTCGCGGCGGCCGGCGTTGACCTCGGCCTGGGCCACCCAGCGGCGCACCGCCGTCTCGGTGAGGTCGAGGTCACGGGCGACCGCGGCGATCGTCTTGCCGCTCGTGTGGCAAAGGTCGACCACCTCGGCTTTGAACTCAGAAGAGAAGGACCGCCGGGGTCGCTTCCCGTTCGCCATGGTTTCCATGATGGACATCCTTCCCAGGCGTTGTCGCCTGATCGCGGATGTCCGTCAAAGTGGGGTAAGGCCAGGAGTTGAGATTGCTGTTCGGGGTCCAGAGCAGTACTACCGCCTAGAGCAGCGCTGAACGCAGTCGGAGTGCCCCTTAAGTGGTCACAATAATTGTCGGGACTCGATTGGTCCGAGCCCCAGGCGGCTCACAGGTGAGCTGTGTTACCACGCTCGATATGGAACGAAGTGGCGGCTGATCCGTGACGCAGTAACGGTTGACCATTGACACCTCGGCCCACCTGGTCTCGGCTTTTGAGCTCGAGGAGGTGGCCCGAGTGCTCATGGAGCTCAGCAAAGTGGGTCAGGCTCCCCCTAACCGTGGAGGTCGAATTGGGCATCTCGTTCTCTTCATTTTGTATCGGTCACTTGATGCCATGCGGTTACCCTGGTCGTACACCCATTCACGGGTGACGTACCGCTTCTCCTGAGGAGGTGCCGATGGCCGACGAGCCTACGTTGGTCGTGTACGAGGCGGAGCCGTGGCAAGAGGAACCTCTGAGCAAGGCTCTGACGGAAGTGTCATTCCGCCAGGTCGACGGCCCACTGAGCGAAGGGACCGTCGACCAGGTGGGCGAGGCGTCGCTCGTCTCCGTGTTCATCCGCTCACGGGTAACCCCTGCCGTCATCGAGCGCATGCCGAGCGTGAGGCTGATCGCCACCCGGTCGACGGGATTCGACCACATCGACCTGGCAGCATGCGCCGCGTCCGGCATCACCGTGTGCAACGTGCCCTCCTACGGGGAGAACACCGTCGCCGAGCACACCTTCAGCCTCATCCTGGCGCTCTCCCGAAGGCTCGCTGTTGCCACGCGGCGCGCCTCGTACGGGGACTTCTCGCTATCGGGCTTGATGGGCTTCGACCTGCGGGAGAAGACGCTCGGGGTCGTCGGGGCGGGCAACATCGGCCTGCACGTGATCCGGATCGGACGCGCCTTCGGCATGGAGGTGCTCGCCTACGACGCCCGACCCCATGACCTGCTCGCCGAAGTGCTCGGGTTCCGTTACGCCTCTCTCGACGAGCTCCTGTCCCGCTCAGACGTGATCAGCCTCCACGTCCCCTACCGCCCGGAGACCCACCATCTCCTGAATCGGGAACGCTTCATGATGCTGAAGCCGGGAGCCCTCGTCATCAACACCGCCCGCGGTGCCCTGGTCGACACCGTCGCCCTCCTTGAGGCCCTGGAGACGGGCCAGGTCGGAGGTGCGGCCCTCGACGTGATCGAAGGCGAGGAACAGCTCATGGAAGAGCCTCAGATGTTCCACCTGCCCGACACCGAGGAGCGTCTGCGCCAGCTGCTCAGCGGCCACGTGCTCGCCAAGCGCGACAACGTCATCCTCACGCCACACATCGCCTGGTACAGCAAGGAAGCCCTCGAGCGGATCCTCGACACCACCGCCTCGAACATCCGCGCTTACCTCGCCGGGGCTCCCACCAATGTGATCAGCGCCAATAGCTGAAGACGGTCAGTTACCGCAATCTCCTGGTTCTCGTCACTTCGCTACCGCGAAGCAGCTGACACGGGTGGCACCGGAAAGCCGCAAACGGGCGCGTAACCGCAGTCGACGGTTGTGGGACGACACCGATGTCGTGCCGGTGACGGGAATGGCAACCATTTGGCCGACAAGGGGTCGCTCGTGTTGAAACGGGCGCTGACACACAGCGAGTGGCTTGTGCGTCTCGCCGCCCTTGCCGTCCCCGCCACCGGCGGAAAGCCGGCGTTCAGCGGGAGACTACGGGACGCGCCGAGAGCGGGCGGCAGCGGCCTCAGCAGGGACGCTCGTCCGGCACGGACGTTGCGGCGTAACGAGTCGTGTCGCCATCAAAGGCCGTCGCGCACCCCGGATTGCAGAACCAGTAGTCGACGCCACCGAACACCCGATGCGCGGCGGCCGATTCCGGATCGACCGCCATGCCACAGACCGGGTCGACGGCGTTCGTCCGTCCGGTCAAGCTCACGGCCACCTCCCTAAAGTACTGGGGCTTCCCGTGGCGATGATCGGTCGCGGCGTAGCGCGCTGGGTTCTCCACGAAACGCTCCCTGCAGCGGTCCGAGCAGAACCAGTACGGCTTCGAACGGAACGTGACTCGTTCCGGCGCCTCGCGGGTACGCACCTGCATGCCGCACACCGGGTCGATCACGTAGCCGTGACCACCGCCGAGGCGCTCGCGGTTGCGGGCCAGCCACCACACGGCTACGGCGACACCGCAAAAGACGATGTCGAGATCGGTCGTGTAGTTCCAGGCGAACCGGGCCGACGTCACGTGGATCGTCCGTGCGCTCGGGATCGCGCCAAGGAGCCCGAAGATCCCTTCCGTGACGAGTCCCGCCACCACCATCGCCGCGTAGAGCAGACCGGCGAGACGCATCGTCAGCCGCAGTCCGTAGTACTTGCGGTAGATGAGGATCAACGGCATCGCGACGAGATCGGCGAAGATGAACGAGACCACGCCGCCGAAACTGATGCCGCCGGACCAGAGCGCCGCGGCGAGCGGCACGTTGCCGATTGAGCACACGAAGCTCGCCATGGCGATGAGCGGCCCGACGAGGGCGTTCTCGAGGACGGTCCAGATCCCGTGCCCGTGAACGAAAAGGACGTTCCACGCCGCGGTCGGAACGAGGACCGCGAGGAACCCGGCGGCCGCAAAACCGATGGCCAGCTCCCGGCGCAACATGGTGACGTCGGCGACGGCATAGCTCGCGGCGTCCGAGAGCGCCGCCGGGGAACGCAGAATCGCCGACCATGCCGTCGTGCCGGGTTCGTGCCCTTCGGCCGGCACACCCGGCGGCGAATTCTGGCCGGCGGCTTCCCGCTCGGGCCCGAGGAGACGGCGCCGCGCCGCCTCAACGAGCGGCTCGGAAAGGACAAAAGAGCCAGCGAAGGCGATGAGAACGATCATCAATGGGCCGCCGACGAACTCCGCGACCAGGAACTGCCAGCCCAGTAAGACGAGGATCACGATCCCGAGTTCGACGACGAGATTCGTCGAGGCGATCATGAACACCATCGCGGCGACGAAGTCCGCCCCCTTCGCGAAGAGCGACTTTGCCATCGCCGAGGCGGCGTACGAGCAACTCGAGGAGACGACGCCGTAGAAGGCGGCACGGCCGACCGCCGCCGGTCGATGGTTGCCCAGCTTGGCCAGCATCCGGGATCGCGGCACGAACGCCTGGACGAAACCCGAGAGCGAGAAGCCGAGCACAAGCGCCCAGAGGGTCTCCCAGAACATGTAAGCGGTCTCTTTCAGGCCGCGTCCGACCTCGACCAACGGGGAGACGATGGCGGCATCGATCACGAGCGCACCAGCCGGGCGATCGCCGCCGAAGCTTCGTCGATCATCTCCTCGGCTGTCGTCCCGCCTTCGGCCACGGCGTGCGCGACACAGTGGGACAGGTGCTCGGCGACCAACGCCAGCGCGACGGCCTGGAGGGCGCGGGTCGTCGCCGCGATCTGGTCGAGCACGTCGATGCAGTAGCGGTTCCCGGCAACCATGCCCTGCAGTCCGCGGATCTGCCCCTCGATCCGCCGCAGCCGCTTCTGGATGGCGGCCTTCTCATCCACATAGCCCGGCAGGGTCGTCCTGCTGCGTTCGGCCACGCTCGTGAGCTTATACCTATGGGGGGTATCTACGCCTGCCGTCGGAACGCTGCGGCGGGGCAAAGTCGAGGTCCAGGTCCGCCGACCCGGGCCGGCGTCTAAGACCGGCGGCCCCGGACCAGGGCGTCGATCGCCACCGCTTCGCCGTCGGGCGTCGTGACCACACGACGGACTTGCTCGGCGCGCTCGATCTCGAGGACCCCGGCGAGCTCCTCCGCCACGTCCTTTGGCCCGAACAGGACGGCAGGATCCTGCGGGCCGCCGTAACCACAAGCAAGGTTCGAGCGGTCGTGACCGACGACGAGCATCGTCCCCCCCGCCGCGACGGAGCCGGCGATGCGGCCGAGGACCTGGCGACGAAGGTCGGCGGGCAGCTGCAGGTAGAGCACGACGACGAGGTCGTAGCGCGCCGGCGGTTCCCACGCCACGACGTCGCCCTCCACCCATTCGACGGCGACGCCGCGGGCCACGGCCAATCGGCGTGCCTTGTCAAGGCCGACGGCGGAGAAGTCCAAGCCGACCACCTGCCACCCCTGCTCGGCGAGCCAGATGGCGTTACGGCCCTCGCCGCACGCCACGTCGAGGGCGGTCCCCGGCTCGAGGTTGCTGACCTCCTCCACGAGGAAGCGGTTCGGGCCAGCACCCCACACGAGCTCGCTGCCTCGGTACCGGCTATCCCACGCTTCGGCGTCCATCGTCACTCATCGTTCCCGTTGACTGCAGCCGGCAATCGAGACTACCGGCGGGACAACTGCCCGAGGCGGACGGGCGCCTGGGGACGGGGCAGACGAGACGCCCCCAAGAGTTTCCGCGAGGGCGCGCCGATCGGCGAGAATTCCCCCAACCCCACAGAGAGGGCATCGACTTGGCGAATGGAAGCGGTCACCCCGGCAGCCGCGCCCACGTCATCGTCCGCGGGCGGGTCCAGAACGTCTTTTTCCGGGCTGCGTGCCGAGAGCAGGCGACGCGCCACAAGGTGAGCGGCTTCGTCTCCAACCTTCGCGACGGACGGGTCGAAGGCGTCTTCGAAGGCGAGCCCGATGCCGTGCGCGCCGTCGTCGAGTGGTGCCGGCACGGACCGCCGGATGCGGCCGTGGAATCGATCGAGGTGACCTTCGAAGAGCCGGTAGGCGAGGTCGGATTCCGCGTCCGCTAAACGGCGACCGCTGCCCAAGAGTCGCGGCCCTCACCGCGCTTCGCCGCGGGCCCCTCGAACCTCACACCGGCCGGCGAGCACGCCGGCGGCCGCGGTCCGGCCGGCTCACCAGGGCCCGTACTCGGCCATGTTCGCGGCGCGCAGCGCGGTGACGTAACCCGCCCGCTCGTAGTCCGCCCCGTCTGCCGAAGCTGGAACGGCGAGCTGCCCGCGAACCGCGTCGAGGGTGGCGAATCCCTTTTCCTCCATCCAATCCACGAGGCCGTCGATGAGCACGGTCGCGTACTCGGGACCGTGGCGCAAAAGAGCCGAAGCCGTCATGACGACGTCGGCGCCGGCGAGCAGGAACTTGCCCACGTCGACCGGCGTCTCGACGCCGGTAGTCGCCGCCAGGGCAGCGTGCACCCGCCCGTAGAGGAGAGCGATCCACGTACGCGGCAGACGGCCCTCGCCCGGTTGGGAGAGGCCGATCTGGGGCACGACCGTGAGCGTGTCAGGATCGATGTCCGGCTGCAGGAACCGGTTGAACAGCACGAGGGCGTCCGCACCGGCCTCGTCGAGCCGCAACGCCATCTCGCCCGTCGAGCTGAAATGCGGGCCCAACTTGACCGCGACCGGCACGCCGACCGCGTCCTTCACGCTCCGCAGGACCTCGAGGTGGCGGTTCTCGACGTCACGACCCGAGATACGCGTGCTGCCGGGCAGGTAGTAGATGTTCAGCTCGACCGCCGCTGCCCCGGCGTCCTGCAATCGGCGGGCGTACTCGACCCAACCGCCGGGGGTGATGCCGTTGAGGCTCCCCAACACCGGGATCTCGACGGTAGCGGCGGCACGCTCGAGCACGCTGAGGTAGTGGCGCGGCCCGGGCTCGTCCTCCGAGGAGGCCGGGAAGTACGAGAGCGACTCGGCAAAGCTGTCGGTACCGACGTCGATCAGCCGCGCGTTTTCCGCCGCCTCCCGGCGGACCTGCTCTTCGAACAGTGAGAAGAGCACCACGGCGCCGACGCCGGCGTCGGCGAGGCGCCGCACGCCGTCCACCGTCCAAGAAAGCGGCGAGGCCGAGGCGACTAGCGGGTTGCGCAGCTCGAGGCCCATGTACCTCGTCGAGAGGTCCATCAGTGCTCCTTGCGGGCGTCGGCAGCGAAGTGATCGGCTCCGTGGGTTGCCATTTCCTCGTAGACGTCCCACTGCCGGGCGACCGCCTCTTCGCCAAGGACGTGCAAGCGCTCGGCCTCCGTCGGATTGGTGTTCATGAGCGAGCGATAGCGCAGCTCGCGGCTCGTGTACTCGCTGAGCGGAAGGCGCGGCCGTGGCGAGTCGAGCAGGAAGGGGTTGCCGCCCGCGGCGCGCACCACCGGGTCGTAGCGGACGAGCGGCCAGTAGCCGCTCGCCACGGCCCGGTACTGCTGGTCGAGCCCTTTGCGCATCTCGATACCGTGGGCGATGCAATGGCAGTAGGCGAGGACGAGCGAGGGGCCGTCGTAGGCCTCCGCCTCGCGGAACGCGGTCAACGTCTGCTGCGGGTCGGCGCCGAGTGCCACCCTGGCGACGTAGACGCTGCCGTAGGAGATCACCTGGAAGGCGAGATCCTTCTTCGGCACGGTCTTGCCGGACGTGGCGAACTTGGCGACGGCGCCGAGCGGTGTCGACTTCGACATCTGGCCGCCGGTGTTCGAGTACACCTCCGTGTCGAGCACGAGCACGTTGACGTTGCGGCCGCTCCCGAGCACGTGGTCGAGCCCGCCGGACCCGATGTCGTAGGCCCAGCCGTCGCCGCCGACGATCCAGATGCTCCGCCGGATGAGATAGTCGACGACGCTGCGCAAGTCGTCGGCGGCGGTCCCGTCGACGCCCGTAAGCCGCCGCTTCAACTCCGCGACCCGCTCCCGCTGGGCGCGCAGTTCCGACTCACGCAGCTGGGATGCGGCGAGAATCTCGTCGACGAGCTCTGGTCCGAGGGCCTCGCGCAGCTCGCCGAGACGCCGCCGGGCCAGGGTGACGTGCCCGTCGGCGGCGAGGCGCAGACCGAGCCCGAACTCGGCGTTGTCCTCGAACAACGAGTTCGACCAGGCGGGCCCGCGGCCGTCGGCATCGGTCGTCCACGGCGTCGTCGGCAGGTTGCCGCCGTAGATCGACGAGCAGCCCGTCGCGTTGGCCACCATCAGCCGGTCGCCGAACAGCTGCGAGAGCAGCTTCAGGTACGGCGTCTCGCCACAGCCTTCGCAAGCGCCCGAGAACTCGAACAGCGGCTCGAGGAATTGGGTGCCGCGCACCGTCCCGAAGTCGACGCGGGAGCGGTCGGTCGCCGGCAGGGTCTCGAAGAAGGCGATGTTCTCCCGCTCGCCGGCGACGAGCGGCTCCCGCTCGGTGAGATTGATCGCCTTGCGGACCGGATCGCCCGGGGTCTCGATCGGGCACGCCTCGACGCACAAGCCGCAGCCCGTGCAGTCCTCGACGTAGACCTGCAGCGTGTAACTGGTGTCGGGCAGGCCGACAGCGTTGAGAGGTGCCGAGCGGAACCCGTCCGGCGCCCCCTTGAGGTGGGACTTGTCGTACTGGCGGACGCGGATCACGCTGTGCGGGCAGACGAAGCTGCAGTTCCCGCACTGGATGCAGGTCTCCGGCTCCCAGTGGGCGACGAACTCGGCGATGTTCCGCTTCTCGTAGGCGGCGGTGCCGCTCGGATAGGTGCCGTCGATGGGCAGCGCGCTCACCGGGAGGGCGTCACCCCGGCCGGCCATCATCTCGGCCGTGACGGTGCGAACGAACTCGGGTACGTCGTCGGGGACGATGCGCGGCAGTCCGCGCGTCGCGGTCACCTTCTCGGGCACCTCGACTCGGTGCAGACCGTCGAGGGCGCGGTC
>JBEKLG010000019.1:0-18087 GCA_050010315.1 Acidimicrobiales bacterium | reverse complement strand
CGAGCGTCGCCGCCGCCCGGTCAAGCGTCAGGTAGTCGAGCCCGACGTCGACGAGGAACTGGATCCGGGCCCGGATCTCTTTCAACAGCCGCTCGGCGATCATCGCCTCCCGGCCGGAAAGCTCGAGCGAGGAGATCACCTTCAGCGCCTCGCCGATCGGCTTGGCGGCGAGCTCGGCGATGTTCATCCCGCCGACGGTGACGGCGAGCGCCTCCGGGCGGAGCCGGGTCCCGGCGCAGGCCGCGCAGGGGACCTCGCGCATGTAGCCCTCGATCTGCTCGCGCTGCCAGTCCGACTCCGCTTCGCCGTGGCGGCGCCCGAGCCACGGGATGACCCCTTCGTAGGTCGTGTTGTACGCCCGCGGGGTGCCGTAGCGGTTGCGGTAGGCAACGTGGACCCGGCGGTCGCCGGAGCCGTAGAGGATCACCTTCTGCTGGACCCGGGTGAGCTTCGACCACGGGGCGGCGAGGTCGATCCCGAAGGACTCGGCGACGGCACGCAATAGCCGCGGGAAGTACTCGGTGCGCGAGGCCGCCCACGGCGCGACGGCACCGTGGGCGAGCGAGAGCGCCGGGTTCGGCACGACGAGGGCGGGGTCGACCTCGAAGCGGGTGCCGAGGCCGAGGCAGACCGGGCAGGCGCCGAACGGCGAGTTGAACGAGAAGTTGCGCGGCGCCGGGTCCTCGAAGGAGATCCCGTCGGCGACGCAGGCGAGGTGCTGGGAGAACGTGAGGATCTCATCGGTCTCGAGGAGCTGGATCTCGGCGACCCCCTCGCCGAGGCGCAGCGCCGTCTCGATCGAGTCGGTCAGGCGCCGCTCGATCCCGGCACGGTGCACGAGCCGGTCGACGACGACCTCGATCGTATGCTGCTCGTAGCGGGCGAGGGTGTGCCTCTCCCGTCCGCCGAGCTCGACGACTTCGCCGTCGATCCGGGCCCGGGCGAACCCCTGCGAGGCGAGCTCGTCGAGCAGGGCGTCGTACTCACCCTTGCGCGCCCGGACGACCGGTGCGAGCACGAAAAAGCGGCTCCCGTCGGCGAGGTCCATCACCCGGTCGACGATCTGCTGCGGGCTCTGGCGCGAGACCAGTCGCCCGCATCTCGGGCAGTGTGGCAGGCCGATCCGGGCGAAAAGGAGCCGGAGGTAGTCGTAGACCTCGGTGATCGTGCCGACGGTCGAACGGGGGTTGCGCGAGGCGGACTTCTGGTCGATTGAGATCGCCGGCGAGAGCCCCTCGATGAAGTCGACGTCGGGCTTGTCCATCTGGCCGAGGAACTGGCGGGCGTAGGACGAGAGCGACTCGACGTAGCGCCGCTGGCCCTCGGCGTAGATCGTGTCGAAAGCGAGCGAGGACTTGCCCGAGCCCGACAGCCCCGTGAAGACGATCAGCTGGTCACGGGGCAGCTCCAGCGAGACGTTCTGCAGGTTGTGCTCGCGAGCCCCGCGGATGACCAAGGATTCGGGCATCTTTGGAGGATACGACCTAGCCGACCTCGCGCAGCTCGCGGTTGAGCCGGCGGATCTCGTCCCGCAACCTCGCGGCGTACTCGAAGCGGAGCTCCCCCGCCGCGGCGTGCATCTCGGCCTCAAGCGTCGCGATCAGCCGGGTGAGCTCGTCGGTCGGCAGTTCGCCGGGCGTGCCGGGGACCGGGCCCGCCACCCGCTCGGCGGCAAGCCGCCCGGCCCGGCGGCTGCGCTCGGAGATCGCGCCGACCGGGAGGGCCGAGGTCCCGGGCGGCCGCGGAGAACCCCCGGCGCGGAACTGCGCCACGAGGTCGGTGACCGCCTTGCGGATCGTCTGGGGGTCGATGCCGTGCTCGGCGTTGTAGGCCCGCTGGAGCTCTCGCCGGCGCTCGGTCTCGGCGAGGGCGTGGCGCATCGAGTCGGTGATGACGTCGGCGTAGAGGATCACCCGCCCGGCGACGTTGCGCGCGGCGCGGCCGATCGTCTGGATGAGCGAGGTCGACGAGCGCAGGAAGCCCTCTTTGTCGGCGTCGAGGATGGCGACGAGCGACACCTCCGGGAGGTCGAGTCCCTCGCGCAGAAGGTTGATCCCGACGAGGACGTCGAAGTCCCCGAGGCGCAGGTCGCGCACGATCTCGATCCGCTCGATCGTCTCCACGTTCGAGTGCAGGTAACGGACGCGCAACCCCGCCTCGAGCAGGTAGTCGGTCAGGTCCTCGGCCATCTTCTTCGTGAGCGTCGTGACGAGCACCCGCTCACCTCGGGCGACGACGGCGTCGATCTCGGCGATGAGGTCGTCGATCTGGCGTCTTGTCGGCTTCACGACGACCTCGGGGTCGACGAGGCCGGTCGGACGGACGATCTGCTCGACGACGGCGTCGGAGACCTCGATCTCGTAGGGCGAGGGGGTTGCCGACATGAAGACGCACTGCTTGATCCGCCCTTCGAGCTCCTCGAACCGCAGCGGCCGGTTGTCGAGGGCTGATGGAAGGCGGAAACCGTGCTCGACGAGGATCTCCTTGCGGGAGCGATCGCCGAAGTACTGGCCGTGGAGCTGCGGGACCGAGACGTGGCTCTCGTCGATGACGAGGAGCCAGTCGTCGGGGAAGTAGTCGAGCAGCGTATAGGGCGGCTGGCCGGGCTGGCGGCCGTCGAGGTGCCGGCTGTAGTTCTCGACGCCGCTGCAGTAACCGACCTCGGCGAGCATCTCGAGGTCGTGCTCGGTGCGCATCCGCAGCCGCTGCGCCTCGAGGAGCTTGCCGGCCGCGTCGAACTCGGACAGGCGCTGGCGCAGCTCGGCCTCGATCGAGGCGATCGCCGTCCGCATCCGCTCGTCGCCGGAGACGTAGTGCGTCGCCGGGAAGACGACGAGCTCGTCGAGCTCGCCGAGGAGTTCCCCCGTCAGCTCGTCGAAGCGGCTGATGCGCTCGACCTCATCGCCGAGGAGCTCGAGGCGCACCGAGGTCTCCTCGTAGGCGGGATGGATTTCGATCGTGTCGCCGCGCACCCGGAACCGGCCCCGCACAAGGTTCTGGTCGTTGCGGTCATAGTGCATGTCGACGAGACGCCGCAGAAGGGCGCGCTGCTCATGGACCTCGCCGGGGCGGACGACGAGGAGCTGGCCTTCGTACTCCTCGGGCGATCCGAGCCCGTAGATGCAAGAGACCGAGGCGACGACGACGACGTCCCGCCGGGTGAGAAGGCTTGCCGTCGTCGAGTGGCGGAGCCGGTCGATCTCGTCGTTGATCGACGAGTCCTTCTCGATGTAGGTGTCCGTCGACGGGATGTACGCCTCAGGCTGGTAGTAGTCGTAGTAGGAGACGAAGTACTCGACGCGGTTGTCGGGGAAGAACTCGCGGAACTCGCCCGCGAGCTGGGCGGCGAGTGATTTGTTCGGCGCGATGACGAGCGTCGGCCGCTGGACCTTCTCGATCGTCCAGGCGATCGTCGCGCTCTTGCCGCTGCCGGTGATGCCGAGCAGCGTCTGGAAGCGGTTGCCACCTTCGATGCTCGCGGTCAGCTCGGCGACCGCGTTCGGCTGGTCGCCGGCGGGCTCGAAGTCGGCGACGACCCGAAAGGGCGGCACGGCGTCATCGTAACGACGCGTTGCTCGGCGAGACCCGCAGGTCGCGGCCGGACCACCGGGCCGGCGTGCGAACTTCTCGGGCAGCCGACGCCAGGCGACGGCGGGCGACGGCGGGCGCTTGCGCCGCCCGGACGGCCCGACCTCGCCGGAACGCGCCCGAGGCGGCCTTTCTCACCGCAGCTGGAGGCGGCACCCCTGGGCGGGCGAGCCCCCGGCTGGCGTATGGTTCGCGCGGGATTCCGACTCCGAGAGGGGGCCCGTGATGGCTGACACGGTGCGACGCGTTGAGTACTACTACCTGACCATTCCAGACACCCCGGGAGAGGGCGAGCGGGCCCTTGCGACGTTGCGGGACGGCGACGTGGACCTCTACGCCTTCCTCGCCTTCCCGACCGGGGACGGCCGATCACAGCTCGATCTCGTGCCCAAGGACCCGGCCATGTTCGCCGCCGTCGCCGCCAGGGCCGGCTTCACGCTCAGTGGCGCGAAGCACGCCTTCCTCGTGCAAGGCGACGACCGGATCGGCGCAGCGGAGGCGACGACGGCGAAGCTCGCCGCGGCAGGGGTGAACGTCACCGCCGCGACCGGCGTCGGTGACGGCTCGGGACGGTTCGGCATGATCCTGTGGGTCACGGCCGTCGATTACGAGCGGGCTGCCGGCGCGCTCGGGGTCTAACCGCCCGATCGCGCGGTTTCGCGCCTGCAGCGCCCCGTTCCGGCCGCACTGCCGAGACGCCACGGCTGGGTCTGTGGCGCGACCTCGGGGGGAGGGCGCGGCGCGCCATCATTGAGTCCGTGGACTGCTCCAGCGTGGCCACGCGCTATTTCCACGAGCTACCCGACGGCCGCGTCCAGTGCGACCTGTGCCCGCGCGCGTGCAAGCTGCGAGACGGCCAACGGGGGCTGTGCTTCGTGCGCTCGAGGGCTGGCCAGGAGATCGTGCTCACGAGCTACGGCCGCTCCAGCGGCTTCTGCCTCGACCCGGTCGAGAAAAAGCCCCTCAACCACTTCCTGCCCGGCAGCGCCGTGCTCTCGTTCGGCACGGCCGGATGCAACCTCGCCTGCCGCTTCTGCCAGAACTGGGACATCTCGAAATCGAGAAAGGTCGACACCCTCTCGGCCAAGGCGTCCCCCCGGGCGATCGCCTCGGCGGCACGAGAGCTCGGTGCCGCGAGCGTCGCCTTCACCTACAACGACCCGGTGCCGTTCCACGAATTCGCCGTCGACTGCGCTGACGCCGCCCATGAGCTCGGCCTGCGGGCCGTCGCCGTCACGGCCGGCTACGTCTGCCCCGAACCCCGGGCCGAGATGTACGCCCACATCGACGCCGCTAACGTCGATCTCAAGGCGTTCACCGAGGGTTTCTACAAGGAGCTGTGCGGCGGCGAGCTCGGGGCGGTGCTCGAGACCTTGGAGTACCTGCGCAACGAGACCGAGGTCTGGTTCGAGATCACCAACCTCTTGATCCCCGACGCCAACGACTCCGACGCCGAGATCGACGCCATGACCTCCTGGGTGGTGGACCGCCTCGGACCGGACGTGCCGATGCACTTCACCGCCTTCCACCCGGACTTCAAGATGGTCGACCGGCCGATGACCCCGCCGGGGACGCTCGCCCGGGCCCGTCGCATCGCCCTCGCCAACGGGGTGCGTCACGCCTACACGGGAAACGTCCGCGACCGCGCGGGATCGAGCACCTACTGCTCGGGCTGCGGTGCCCGTCTCGTCGAGCGCGACGGCTACGACCTCGGCGAGTACCGCCTCAGTGACGACGGCCACTGCCCAAGCTGCGGCACCCGCTGCCCGGGCGTCTACGAGGGACCGCCGGGCACCTGGGGCGCCCGCCGCCGCCCGGTGCGGATCGCCGAGGGCGTGACGCGGTGACGCCGGATGGGAGCCGCTCGGGGAGGGCGACCGGGCGGTGAGCGACCCCGGGAGCGGTCGGCGACCGCCGAGCGGGCAGGTGCTGCGCGCCCCCGCCGTGGCCGGCGTCTTCTATCCCTCGAGCTCCGGGGAGCTGCGGCGAACGGTCGAGGAGGCCCTCGCCGGCGCGGCGAAGCGCCCACCGCAGAACCGGCCGGGAGCCCGGCCGGTCAAGGCGGTCATCGCCCCCCACGCCGGCTACGTCTACTCGGGGTCCGTCGCCGCCTCGGCGTACGCACGCCTCGCGCCGGGGCGGGGAACCGTCCAGCGGGTCGTCGTCATCGGACCGGCGCACCGGGTGGCCCTCGACACCGTGGCGACGTGCAGCGCTGACGCCTTCGCGACACCCCTCGGGAAAATTGCCCTCGACGTCGACGGCCGTCGGGCGGCCCTGTCGTGCCCCGGGGTCGTCGTCGATGACCGTGCCCACGCGGCAGAGCACAGCCTCGAGGTCCATCTTCCTTTCCTCCAGGTCGTCCTCGGTGAGGTCGCCCTGCTCCCGCTCCTCGTCGGCCAGGTGCCGGCAACGGTGGTCGCCGACGTGCTCGAAGCCGTCTGGGGCGGTCCCGAGACCTTGGTGGTGACGAGCAGCGATCTCTCGCACTACCACGACCACGCCACCGCCAGCGCCCTCGACCGGGAGACGGCCGCGGCGATCGTCGCCTGCCGCCCCGACGATGTCGGCCTCGACCGGGCGTGCGGCGTCTTCGCGGTCCGGGGCCTCCTCGAGGCGGCGCGCCGTCGCCATCTCACGGTGGAGATGGTGGATCTGCGCAACTCCGGGGACACCGCCGGCGGTGGCGAGCGCGTCGTCGGATACGGGGCCTTCGTCTTGGCCTGATTCGGGGGCAGCGGCGGCGCCCGTCGCTATCCTTCGCCCGTGAGCGTGCTCGCTCGACAGTCGACCGACCCGGCGGCGCCGAGCATGCGCCTGCAAGATCCTCGGGCAGCCCCGCCGCAGGCAGCGGGCGGCTTTCCGGGCGATGACCGGGCGATGACCGGGCGATGAGCACAGCCAGGGTCAACGGGCGAACCTGCGAGCTCGGCACCGAGACGGGATCCACCCTCCTCGCCCACCTGCGCGACGAGCTCGGCCTCACCGGTTCGAAGCCGGGCTGTGGCGAAGGGGAATGCGGGGCGTGCACCGTGCTCGTCGACGGCGCGCCGGTGCTCGCCTGCCGGACGCTCCTCGCCGAGGTCGTCGGCCGGTCGGTCACGACGATCGAGGGGCTGATTGACGGGGCCGGGCTGCACGCGATCCAGCAGGCGCTGATCGAAGAGCGCGCCTCGCAGTGCGGCTACTGCACCCCCGGCATTGCGCTCCGGGCGGCGGCGCTCCTCGCGAGCGACCCCGATCCGGATGACGATCGCCTCGCCGCGGCCCTCGACCCAAACCTCTGCCGTTGCGGCTGCTACCCGCGAATTGTGCGCGCCGTGCGCCGCGCCGCAGCGACATCCCGGGGATCTTCGGTCAGGACCCGTCCCGACCAGCCGGCCCTCGACGAAATCGAGCTCCCCCGGCCGCGGCGTCCCTGGGACCTCACCAAGCCCCGGGACCGGGAGTGGTTCGACGCTCTCGGGGACGGCCTCGTCGTCGTCTGGCCGCCGCCGGTTTCGGCGCCCGGGATGTGGTCGACAGGAGGCGGCGCCTGGCTGCACTTGGCGCCGGGGGGCACCGTGACCGCCTTCAGCGGCAAGGTCGACGTCGGGCAGGACAACCGGACCGCCTTCGCCCTGCTCGTCGCCGAGGAGCTGGAGATCGACCCGGCCCAGGTCCGCGTCGTCCTCGGGGACACCGACGTGTGTCCTTTCGACATGGGGACCTTCGGCAGCCGGTCGATGCCTGACGCCGGGGAGGCACTCCGCAGGGCGGCCGCCGGGGCGAGAGAAGTCCTCGCGGGCCTTGCCGCCACGCGACCTTCCGACGGCACCGGGCGCTTCGTGCCCGAGGCCGTACCCGGCCCGCCGGCGAGGGAACGCCCGGACTACGGCCACCTGTTGGCCGGGATGCGGCGTCTCGAGGTGTTGAGCGAAGAGCCGGCGCTCCACACCCCGGAGACCTGGCAGATCGCCGGGCGCCCGGGGCACACCCCGGCGCGTCTCGACGTCGTCACCGGCGCCCGGCGGTTCGTCTCCGATCTCGTCCGGCCGGGGATGCTCCACGGTGCCGTGCTCCGCCCGCCGGTCGTGGGCTCGTCAATGCGCGCCGTCGATCCCGCCCCGGCCGAGCGCCTGACGGGGACGACCGTCGTCCGGGACGGTGACTTCGTCGCCGTGGCAGCGGGGAGCGCGGCGACGGCGCGCCGGGCGGTGGCGGCGATCGACGCCGAGTGGGACGTCCCGCCGCCTGGACCGGTCGATGTGGTCGCCCACCTCCGGGCGCACCCAATCGCCGGCGAGGGCTGGGAGGGCGCCCTCGACGAGGCAGTTGGCGATGTCGATGGCGCCCTCGATGCGGCGGCGACGCGCCTCGAGGCGACCTACACGACCGCCTACCTCGCCCATGTGCCCCTCGAGACACGAGCCGCCGTCGCGGAGTGGGAGGGCGGCCGGTTGACGGTCTGGGTCGGTACCCAGGTCCCCTTCGGCGTCCGCGCCCACCTCGCCGACGAGCTCGGCCTCGACGAGGCCGACGTACGGGTCATCGTGCCGCCGACCGGCGGCGGCTTCGGTGGCAAGCACGGCGAGGAGGTCGCGCTCGAGGCGGCCCGTCTCGCCCGGGGCGCCGGCCGGCCGGTCAAGGTCCGCTGGAACCGGGTCGAGGAGTTCCAGTGGGGCCGTCTCCGCCCGATGGCGGTGATCGACGTCCGGGCCGGGGTCGACCCGGCCGGCGTGATCACGGCGTGGGACTTCCTCGACATCAACGCCGGGACCGCCGGCATCGGGGCCCCGTACGCGATCGCCAACCGCCGCTTGCGCTACCAGCCCGCGGCTTCCCCGGTGGCCCAGAGCTCCTACCGGGCGCTCGCCGCCACCGCCAACCACTTCGCCCGGGAGTCCCTCGTCGACGAGCTGGCGGCGGCGATCGGCGCCGACCCGGTCGCCTTCCGCCTCCGCAACCTCGCCGACGGTCGGCTCGCCACCGTGCTCGAAGCCGCCGCCGAGCGCTTCGCATCGCCGAGGCGTCGCCCCGAGACGGTGCCAGGCGAAGGCGGATCGGGCGTGGCGGTCGGGCTGGAGAAGGGCGGTCGGGTCGCGACTTTCACCCGGGTGCGTGTCGAGGCCGACGGCTCGCCGCGGGTGACGGAGATCGTCACCGCCTACGAGTGCGGCGCCGTGGTGAACCTCGACACCGTCGTGAACCAGATCGAAGGGGGCACGGTCATGGCCCTCGGCGGCGCGCTCTTCGAGGAGGTGCGCCTCGATCACGGCCGGATCGCCGAGCCCTGCCTCGCTTCCTACCGGGTGCCGCGCTTCTCCGACCTCCCCCGGCTCGAGGTCGTCCTCCTCGACCGTCCCGACATCGCCTCCGCCGGCGCGGGTGAGACCCCCCTCGTCACGGTCGCCCCCGCAATCGCCAACGCGATCTTCGCCGCGACTGGCCGCCGCCTCCGATCGCTCCCGCTCGCCCCGGGCGGGTCACGACCGACCGTGCCTTCCCCGTAACCTGCGGACCACCCTCGACCTGCCCGGGATCGGCCCGGGGTCCTCGCTTCCGATCGAGGACATCGTGCTCATCGCGAGCCGCGCGACCGCCCTAGGCGCAACGGGGATACCGAGCGGCTCGCCTTGGAATGCCGGTACGAGACGCTGGCCCGCCGGTTTCTCGGCGACGAGCCAACACGAGCCGGCCGCGGCCGACTGCGAGAGGGTGTCTGGATCTCTCGAGGTGGTTATCTCTCCGCTGATCTGGCCCAGGAAACCCAGAGCGGTTCAGTCGGAGGGCCCGCCGGCTCTTTTCTCAGCTGGCAGTCGTGCGCGGCAAGGTTCGACCATGGCGGTGGGCGCATGGACTAGAGCCAATCCAATCCCGGGTAAGACCTCGCCTAATCGGCGCTCGACCAGACAGCATCGGCAATTGGTTCGTCCAGTGTCGCCCCGCCGGCGGCGCGTGCACGCAACGCGGCAGCATCCCACTTCGCCTCCACATGGCCGAAGCGCCAAATCGACAGAGCCACGACCCAGGTGGCGACGAAGATCCCGACGATGATGAAACCCGCGGTGTTGATGTTGAAGTTCGTCATGAAGCTCCAGAAGCTGCCGTGAAGGTTGATCTCCGACGGGAGCAGGCCCAAGAGCTCGATCGTCCCGATCAGGAAGGCGACGACCACCGAGAGCCCGGTGATCGTGATGTTGTAGTACACCTTGCGGATCGGTCGGGCGAAGGCCCAGCCGTAGGCGAAGTTCATGAAACAGCCATCCATAGTGTCGAACGTGCTCATCCCGGCAGCGAACAGGATCGGGAGCGACAAGATCGCATAGAACGGCAGCCCGCTCGCCACCGCCGTTCCCGACAAGACGAGGAGTGCCACCTCGGTCGCGGTGTCGAAGCCGAGCCCGAAGAGCACCCCGATCGGGTACATCTTCCAGGGCGTGTCGATCCGACGGGCGAGGGGCCCGAAGAAACGGTTCATCAGCCCGCGCTTTTGCAGTTGCTCTTCGAGCTGGACATCGTCGTACTTGCCCCGACGAAGGTCCATGAAGACGCGCAGGATTGAGACGAGGATGACGACGTTCAGCGCCGCGATGAGGTAGAGGAAGAACCCCGATACTCCCGTTCCGGCGATGTTCGTGATGTTGTGGAGCCCAGACGCACTGTTCTTCACCTGTTCATCCAGGGCGCGAATGCCAAAGTTCAAGAGCACCGCCACGATGAACACGATCGTCGAGTGCCCGAGGGAGAAGAAGAAGCCGACGCTGAGTGGCCGCTTGTCTTCCATGAGGAGCTTGCGGGTCGTGTTGTCGATCGCCGCGATGTGGTCGGCGTCGAACGCGTGGCGCATACCAAGGGTCAGAGCGAGGATTCCGGTACCGAGCCCGAAGATCTCGTTGGCCGACATGCGGTAGTGGTGCGGGATTGCGGCGCCGAGCATGACGAAACCGAGCACGTAGAGGCTGACGATCGTCGCCACCATCCCCGCCACCCGGGCCCACTCTTGTGCAGTCAGCGCGTCTTGGATTCTCCGCAGACGCCCAGCAGCTGTCCCCATCGCGTCCCCTCGGCTGTGAGTGTCCGAGATAGATTCACACAGTTGCCACGAGGATGCAAGAGCTTGTTGGACGCATCAGAAAGGCGTTATCATCTCGTCGGTGGCGCGTTCTGTTGAGACAACAATGGTGTCCGATCCGGTCGAAGAGGTTCTCGAACTGCTCCGCGCTCACGGCGACCGGATCACGACCTCACGACGGCTCCTGCTCCGTTGCCTGTTCGCGAGCACCGCTCATCGCACCGCCGAGGACTTGGCCGCCGCGGTCCACACCCTCGCTCCCGATGTGACTCTGTCGACGATTTATAGGAACCTCGAGGAGCTCCAGCGCCTTGGTGTCGTGGTCCACGCGCATCTCGGGCACGGTCCTGCCGTCTACCACCTTGCCTCAGAGATGCACGGTCACCTCGTATGTGAGTCGTGTGGCGCGGTGATTGAAGCGCCAGCGGGTTTCTTTGACGTCCTCGCGGATCAGGCTTGGCGCCAGCACGGCTTCACGATCGACCCGCGTCACTTCGCCATTCTCGGACTCTGCGGCAACTGCTCGATCCAGCGCCAGGCGCCCCCCACCATCTCGTTGAGCTCGCCGAGCGTGCCGGCGTTGTCGATCACGTAGTCGGCGAGCGCAAGACGCGCCGACCGGTCGGCCTGGGCGGCGATCCGCGCGCGGCTGTCGGCCTCGTCCATCTGGCGATCACGGCACAGCCGTTCGATGACGAGCTCCTCGGGCGCGTCGACGACGAGCACCGCATCAAGGCCCCAGCGGCTTCTAGCGCCGGTCTCGGCGAGGAGGGGCAGCTCGCAAACGACGACCTGGCCAGCATCGCCCGAGGCGATCTCCCGGCGGACGACGGCGGCGACGAGCGGGTGAACGATCGCCTCGAGGTCGCAGCGCGCCGCGGGGTCTGCGAAGATGATCTCCGCCAACGCCCGGCGGTCGATCGAGCCATCCGCCGCGAGGACCGTCTCCCCGAAACGGCCGACGACGGCGGCATGCCCGGGCGTCCCCGGCGCGATCACGGCATGGGCGATGGCGTCGGCGTCGACAAGCCGCGCCCCGCGGCGCGCCAAGAGCGCGGCAACGGTCGACTTGCCCGAACCGATCCCCCCGGTGAGGCCGATCGCGACCACGGATCCATCCCGCCTCACGACGGCGCCCGGCCACTGTCGGCCCGAAGTCGCAGCCGCATCGCGCTGACGGCGAACTCAGGACTCGTCGGGCGCGGCCTCGTCGGTCTCGCTGGCGGCCCCGTCGTCGGTGACGGGGGCTTCGGGCTCTGAGACCTCGCCGGCTTCCGACGCCAAATTCGCGTCCTCTTCGGCCGCGGCGGCGTCGCCGGCTTCGTCCTGCGCGCCAGCGACCGCGGTCGCGAGCTCGCCGGCGAATTCCTCGGCCCAGGCGGCCTGGGCCTCGGTCTCCGGAGTGAAGGGCGCCGGCGTGTAGTCGAAAGCACCGATGTAATTGCCCTCGGCGTCGTAAGCCTGTTCGCCGAACGCCTCCCGATACTCTTCGGCGACCTCTCCGCCTTCGGCTGCCTGCTTGATCGACAGGCTGATCCGGCGCCGCTGGAGGTCGATGTCGATGATCTTCACCCACAGCTCCTCGCCGGAGGTGACGACCTGCTCGGGCAGGTCGACGTGGTGGGCCGCCATCTCCGAGATGTGGACGAGACCCTCGATGCCGTCGCCGACCTGGACGAAAGCGCCGAAGGGCACGAGCTTGGTGATGCGACCGTAGACGAGCTCGCCGACGTGGTGGGCGCTCGCGAACTCCTGCCAGGGGTCGGACTGGGTCGCTTTCAGCGATAGCGAGATCCGCTCTTTGTCGAGGTCGACGTCGAGCACCTGGACGGTCACCTCGTCGCCGACCTGGACGACGGACGAGGGATGGTCGACGTGCATCCAGGACAGCTCGGAGACGTGGATCAGGCCGTCCATCCCGCCGAGGTCGACGAAGGCGCCGAAGTTCACAACCGACGAGACGGTGCCCTTGCGGATCTCGCCCGGCCTCAAGTTCACGAGGAACTCGCCGCGCTGTTCTTTCTGGGTCTCTTCTAGCCAGGCGCGACGCGACAGCACGACGTTGTTCCGGTTCTTGTCGAGCTCGATGATCTTCGCCTCGAGGACCTTGCCGATGTACGGCTGGAGGTCGCGCACCCGGCGCAGCTCGACGAGCGAGGCGGGGAGGAACCCCCGCAGCCCGATGTCGAGGATGAGGCCACCCTTCACGACCTCGATCACCGGTCCCTCGACGACGCCGCCCGAGTCCTTGACCCGCTCGATGTCGCCCCAGGCACGCTCATACTGGGCGCGCTTTTTCGAGAGGACGAGCCGGCCTTCCTTGTCCTCTTTCTGCAGCACGAGCGCCTCGACCTCGTCGCCGACGGCGACGATCTCGTGGGCGTCGACGTCATGGCGGATCGACAGCTCACGCACCGGGATGACGCCCTCGGACTTATAGCCGATGTCGAGGAGCACCTCGTCGTTGTCGACCTTCACGATCGTGCCCTTCACGATGTCGCCCTCGTCGAACGCGACCATCGTCTGATCGACGGCGTCGTCAAAAGAGAGCGAGCCGAGGTCGTCTTCGGTGATCGTGTGGTAGCGGTAGCCGTCGGACTCGCCGGCCGGGGCCGCTTCGGCGGGTTCCGCCGGGCTCGGCGCGGCGGCCTCGTCGACAGCCGGGGCCGCTTCGGCGGGTTCCGCCGGGCTCGGCGCGGCGGCCGCGTCGACAGCCGGGGCCGCTTCGGCGGGTTCCGCCGGGCTCGGCGCGGCGGCCTCGTCGACAGCCGGGGGCGACGAGGGTTCGGGAGGCGGGGTCTCGGACATCGGAGGTGGCCTTTAGGTTGTCGGGCCGCACCCGCCGCGCAGAACGCGTGCGGCAACGGCGAAGTCGGTCAATGGATTGGTCGGTCACCCCGCCGCAGCGGCGCGGCACCGGTGGCATCGCCGGCAACACGCGGCCGGGCGATGCGCGTCCGCAATGCTACACATCGGTGTCAGGACGATTTCGCCGCGGCCCAGCTCTTTCCCCACGAGAGGTGGACCTCGAGGGGGACCGAGAGCGGATAGGCGTTGCCCATCGATTCGCGCACGATCGCCTCGACCTCGTCGTGCTCACCGTCCGGCACCTCGACGAGCACCTCGTCGTGCACCTGCAGGACGATGCGCGCCCCGTGCCCGCCGGACTCGAGCGCGGCATCGAGCCGGACGAGGGCGAGCTTGAAGATGTCGGCGGCGAGCCCTTGGATCCCGGCGTTCATCGCCTGGCGCTCCGCCGCCTGGCGGATGCGGTGGTTGTCCGAGTTGAGCTCGGGGAGGTAGCGGCGGCGGCCGAGCTCGGTCACGGTGTACCCGCGGGCGCGGGCCTCGGCGACTGACCGCTCCATGTAGGCCTTCACCGCCGGGAAGGCGGCGAAGTAGTGCTCGAGGATCTCCGAGGCCTCGTCGAGCCCGACGGCGAGGCGCTGGGCGAGGCCGTAGGCCTCCATGCCGTAGGCGAGGCCGTAGGAGACCATCTTCGCCTTCGAGCGCTGGGCGACGCTCACCGCCTCGGGCGCCACGCCGTAGATGCGCGACGCCGTCGCGGCGTGGATGTCGTGGCCGGCGGCGAACTCCTCGACGAGCCCCGGGTCGCGAGACAGATGGGCGATCACCCGCAGCTCGATCTGGTTGTAGTCGGCGACCAAGAACTCGGTCCCGGCGGCCGGCACGAAGGCCTCGCGGATACGCCGGCCGTCGTCGCTGCGGACCGGGATGTTGTGGAGGTTCGGCCGGTCCGAAGAGAGCCGTCCGGTGCGCGCCACGGTCTGGTTGAAAGAGGCGTGGATCCGCCCGTCGGGGGCGACCTCGGCGAGCAGGCCCTCGCCGTAGGTCGAGCGGAGCTTCTCGACCTCGCGGTAGCGGAGCAGGGTCTCGACGATCGGGTGGGCGCCGCGCAGCTTCTCGAGCGTCGCGGCGTCGGTCGAAAAGCCGGTCTTCGTCCGGCGCTGCGGCGTGAGCTGCAGCTTGTCGTAGAGGATCGTGCGCAGCTGGGTCGACGAGTTCACGTTGAACTCCTCGCCGGCGAGGGCGTGGAGCTCCGCCTCGAGGGCCGCTGCCTCGCTCGTCAGCTCGACGTTGATCCCCCGCAGCCGCACGACGTCGACGGCGATCCCGGCGACCTCCATCTTCGCGAGCACGCGGATGAGCGGAAGCTCGATCTCCTCGTAAAGGGCGCGACCGCCCACCGCTTCAAGCTCGGAAAGGAGCCGCGCGCCGAGCACCGCCACGAGCTCGGCTCGCCGGGCGGTCGCCTCGACCAGGCCGGCGGCCTCCCCGGCGGCGCTGAGGTCGAAGCCGAGCTGCCCGGCCTGCGGCGCCGGTGTGCCGGACATCCCCCGCCGCTCGACGAGCTCGTCGAGCGTCACCTGGCCGTCGGCGGGGTCGAGGACGTAGGCGATGACGGCGGTGTCGATCTCGAGCGCCGTGGTGTCGATACCGCGGGGCAAGAGGGCCCGCATCAGCTCCTTGACCCGGTGACCGGCGAGCCGGCGGCGCGCCGGCACGCCCCGTTGGCCGCCGAGGATCGACGCCAGCGGCTCGTCGAGGACCCCCGCGCCGAGGAGGCCTCCGGCGACGACGACAACGTCGCCGTCGCCGGGTGGGGCAAACGCCAGCGCCTCGATCGCCGAGCGACCGGGTATCGCCGCCCAGGCCGCTTCGAGGCCGATCCAGCCGTCCGTCCGGGCCGCCTCGTCGGCCGCCGCCAGCGCCTCGCTGGCGGCGGGAACGGTGTCGGGCGACGTCGCCGCCCGGGCCGGGACGGGACCGAGGTCCGGCGCCACCGGCGGGGCGGCGAGCCCGGCGGCGTCGAGGACGGAAAAGAGGCGGTCGCGCGGCGTGCGCATCTCGAGGAAGTTGAAGAGCCGCTCGAGTGCCTCGTGATCCGGGGCCCGCAGCTCGAGCGCAGCGAGGTCGACCCCAATCGGCACGTCGCGCACGAGTGGTATCAGACGCAGGTTGGAGCGCACCTGTCCTTCGTGGGCGGCGAGGGACTCACGCAGTCTCGGCGTGCACTCGTCGAGATGGGCGTAGAGCCCGTCGAGGTCGTGGTACGTCGTGACGAGCTTCGCGGCCGTCTTCTCGCCGACACCGGGGACGCCCGGGAGGTTGTCCGACGGGTCGCCCCGCAACGAGGCGAGCAGTGGGTAGTCAGCCGGGGCGACACCCGTGCGCGCGACGATTCCCGCCTCGTCGTAAAGGACGTAGTCGGACATGCCGCGCCGGTTGTAAAGGACGCGCACGTGCGGGTCTTCGACAAGCTGGAACGAGTCGCGGTCCCCCGTCACGACGACGACGTCGTGCCCGGCGTCCCGCAGCCGCGTCGCCAGCGTCGCGAGGACGTCGTCCGCCTCGTAGCCGACGGCGTCGACGGCGGGAGCGCCGAGAGCGGTGACGAACTGGCGGATGAGCTCGACCTGCTGGATCAAGGGCTCCGGCGTCGGTGGGCGGCCCGCCTTGTAGTCGGCCGCGAGGGCGTCGCGAAAGGTCGGCTCGTGGCGGTCGAAGGCGACCGCCATGCCCTGGGGACGGAAGTCGGCAAGCATCTTCGTCGTCATCGCGACGAAGCCGTACACCGCCTGGGTCTCCTGGCCTGACGATGTCCTCATGCCTGCGTCCTGCAACGCGAACCACGCCCGGTAAGCGAGGCTGTGCCCGTCGAGAAGGAGATACGTCGCCACCTCGTCGATGGTAGGCGTCGGGCCCGCGCATCGCCTCAGCTGCGCCAACAACAGCCCAGGTCGGCGGCCGGTACGATGAGGCGGCGTGCCTGAAGGCTTCCACCCCCCGCTCGAGGAGTACCTCGAGACGATGTACTCCCTAGCTGAAGAGCACGTCCCGATCATCCAGGCTCGCCTCGTCGAGCGCCTCGGCCACTCACCCCAAGCGGTCTCGGAGATGATCCACCGGCTCTCCGACGAGGGCTACGTCTCCCGCTCGGGTCGCGGCCTCGGGCTCACGGAAAAGGGCCACGCCCGTGCCGAACGCGTCGTGCGTAAGCACCGCCTCGCCGAGCGCTTCCTCGTCGATGTCGTCGGACTGCCCTGGCATGAGGCGCACTTCGAGGCCGGCCGCTGGGAGCACGTCATCTCCGACGAGGTCGAGGCCCGCTTCGTCGCGATCCTCCACGATCCGGGGACATGTCCGCACGGCAACCCGATCCCTGGTGCGCGGCGCGAGCCGGTGCCCGAGAAGCCGCTCACCCAGGTCGCTGAGGGCGCGCCAATCACCCTTGCCCGCATCACGGAATTCGTGGAATTCGACCGGGAGGCCCTCGTGTACCTCAGCGACCATGGCCTCGTCCCCGGACGGCACGCCACGATCCGCAGCTGCGCCCCCGACGGCACACTCACCTTGGAACTCGACGAGACCGACGCCTCAAGACCGCGCACCGTCGCGATCGGGCCCGCCCTCGCCTGTCAGCTCTTCGTCACGACCACTTGAGGTTCACACGGCGCGCCGACGGCCCCGTCGAGTCGAGGCCGGTTGGGGCGCCACGCCGTCGTGCGCCGGGTTCTCGCGGAACATCGGCCAGGCCGGCTGGACGGTCGGGGTTGTGGGGAGGGGGTAGGAGACGATCCGCCCCGGATAGGAGAAGGCGGCCGGTCCGCCGCAGGCCTCGAGGACGCTCCAGCCCGCCCCCGGGCCCGATCCGAGAACCTGGGCCACGGCGACGGTGTTGAAGACGCGGCAGCCCGGGTCGATCGGCTCGCCGCGAGGCGAGGTCCCGAAAAGGTAGGCGCCGCTCGCCCCGCCGATTGCGTAGAGGCCGGCCCCGGCGCCGACGAGAACGTCGTTGAAGGCTTGGCCTCGCAGCGGCACGAGGACCGGCGAGGAGAAGTCGGTCGGGCCGTGGAGGACGTCGGACCACAGCTCCTGGCCGGCGCCGTCCCAGGCGGTCACCCGGGAGACCCCGGGGGTCTGGCAGCTCGAGTTGGAAAGGCCGGCGCAGACCCAGGAGGTGTCGACGACCGCCTCCTCGCCCGTTGAGTTGACCACGCCGATCGCCGGGGAGCCGAGGGCCGGCCCCGAGGTTGTGACCGGCCAGCCGGGCACCGCCGCCCCGTCGTCGGCGTAGTAGGCGTAGATCCGGTCGGTCCCCGCCGGGAACGGCTGCCAGTAAAAGCCGGTGCCGACGACGACGGCGGCCCGGCCGGAGGAGTTGATCACGCCGACCGCCGGGCTCGACCAGATCGTCTGGGGCTCACAGTGCAGCCAGATGAGGCGCGGCACACCGGCGAGATAGCGGTAGTCGCTGACCCAGCCGCCGAAGCAGCCGTGCCAGCCGTGGGCGTCGGCCCCGATGAAGATGCTGTCGCCGACGGTCCCGGGGACCTTGTAGAGGGCGGGCGAGGACCAGACCGTGTCGGCGTTGTTGATCGGGAAGCCGGGAAGGAGCTTGCCGGCCGGCGTCAGGGCGTAGA
>JBEKLG010000018.1:0-17915 GCA_050010315.1 Acidimicrobiales bacterium | reverse complement strand
CACGTTCGCCGGCGTCGGGTTGTTCGTCGCCACCGCCGCGGCGACAAACAGCGCCCCGACCGCGACGATGATCAGCGCGAGGACGAGGAGTTGTTGCCGCCACTCGCGTCGGAACAACCGCCACGCCCAGCGCATGACGGCGCGCCGTGCCGCGACCCCTCCGTCGCGAGCGCCGTGAAGGTCGGGCGCGACGGTCTCGGCTGTCGTCATCGCTGCGGCGGGGATTGGAGGAGGGACTCGGGACTGGGCGGCGGAATCGTGTGGTCGACGACGCGGCCGTCGCGCAAGAACACCACGCGGTCGGCCCACGACGCGAGCTGCGCGTCGTGGGTAACGACTACTGCCGCGACGTCCTTCTTGCAAGCGGTAAGAAGCATCCGCATCACCGCTTCGCTGTTCGCCTGGTCAAGCGCCCCCGACGGTTCGTCCGCGAGCAGAAGGTGACGCCCGCCGATCACCGCCCTCGCGATCGCGACGCGCTGGCGCTCGCCTCCTGAGAGCTCGTCGGGGTAACGGCTCGCCCGGTCGGCGAGACCGAGCTCCTCGAGCACAGCGATGCCCGCAGCTCGCGCCTTCCTTGCCCTGATGCCGTCGAGTTCGAGGGGCAGGGAGACGTTCTCTGCCGCGGTGAGTCCGGCAAGGAGGTTGAACTCCTGAAAGACGTAGCCCACGGTGCGTCGCCGCAACTTCGCCTTGTCGTTGTGTGACATCTTCTGCAACGACACGCCATCGATGAATACTTCTCCGCTCGTCGGTTCTTCCAGACTCCCGGCGATCGTGAGCAGCGTCGACTTTCCCGAACCGCTCGGGCCCATGATCGCGACAAGAGAACCGCGATCGACCTCGAGGTTGATGTCCGCAACCGCGTGTACCTCGGTCGGGCCCGCGCCGTAGGTCTTCGAAATCTCGTGCAGTTCGAGCAGGCTCATCTGCGCACCGCCAATCTCCGTCTCAGAACTGGGTGCTCGACGCCTGTGGCACGAGGCGCCAGTGACATCCGCTTCAGCCGGCCGTCGACTGCGTCGAGCCATCGGATCACTGCGTCGAGCCGGAACAGTTCCGCGTCGACGACAAGAGCAAGGGACAGGTCGTACTGCCCTTCGTCCTCCTTCAGCCGCGTCCATTGCTGCATCAACTCGACGATGTATCGCCGGTGCACTTGCAGCACGTCCCGAACGTCGACGTTTGGCAGCTCAAGGGCGACGAGCACTTTGATCACCAGTTCGTCGCGCGGCGGCACGGTGAGGTCGATGGGTTTGTTCAGCCATCGCGCGAGCTCTTCCGCGCCGGTGGCTGTGATCCTGAAACGCTTCTGTGGCCCCTCGGAATCGGCCTCGTCGGACTCGATCAGACCGTCGCGCTCGAGGCGCTGCAACGTCGTGTACACCTGGCCGACGTTCAGCGGCCACACGTCGGAGGTTCGCTCCTCGAACTCCTGCCGCAGCTGGTGGCCGTACTTCGGCTGCTCACTCAAGAACCCGAGAAGGGCGTACCGGATGCTCATCGGACCCGTCCCGCTAGGAGCATACTGAGTATGCTACGCAGGTGCACACCTCTGCGCAAGTGGTATTGCATCCTCGGTGTCCTCTCCTTCGAACCGCTCGGGAGGCCGGAGCGCTGACCGACAAGCATGCCTTCGAGAGGCGTTCACCGATATGTCTCACTTACCTTCTTGAGACATTGGGGCGTGCGATCTCAAGCGAGCCGACTCGTTCCACCCGTGTCCGCGTTGGCCCTGCTTGCCGGACTGCACGTTGGTTTGGCGGGCAAACCGTCAGCAAGAAACCCCGTCAGGACGCGGCAAACGCCATCACGACGGCGAAATTGGTCCGTTGTTTCTGGCACGGTCGGAACAGGCAAGTCCCAGCAATCGATCGATCTCGAAATCTTTTCCAATAACGATCTGACCGGGTCTCTGACGGTGGGTAGGACCTCGTTGAAGATTGAGTTCGTGGGCAAGACCACGTTTTTCCAAGCCCCAGCTGACAGATCTCGCCCGACTGGATCGGCAGTCCCAATTCTGGCTCGAGCGGCTTCGGGAAGAGCCATGAACTCGGCCCGCGCGCATCGTCGCTGAAGTCCTCCCTCCTGTGCATCATCGTGATCAGTCAGCTCTCATCACGGGTAGACCGATTTCACGGGGTGGGGTCAACCGCTCTGCAAACCCAAGTAATCGCGCCGCGTTAGGACTCAAACGGATTCATTTCCTTCTGCCCAAGTACGATTGGTTCCGGTAGATCTGGACCAGTTCTTGGCCGAACCCTCAAGCTGCCGATGTTTGGCAGCAGAACGAGCGCGACCCACCACCGACGCGAACCCCTATGCCCACGGGATCGAGCATCGACGTCTTCGGCGGGTAACCCTAGACACTCGCGAGAATCTCGATTTCGGAGTGCTCCCAACCGCCGGGTAGGCGGGCACCTTCTGGCCCCCGGAGCGTCAAGTGCCAGCTGTCGCGAGCGGCGCACACCGCCCAATTCCGAGGAGCCGCCAAAGGCTGGGTCCCGCGCTAGACCGCGGCGCGGGCGACGCGTTCGACCGCTGAGGACACGGCCGGGACGACGGCCGGGTTGAACACCGTCGGGATGATGTAGGCGGGCGAGAGCTCGTCCTCGCCGACGACCCCGGCGAGGGCGCGACCCGCCTCGAGCTCCATCTCGTCGGTGATCCGCTTTGCGCCGGCGTTCAACAGGCCCCGGAAGAACCCCGGGAAGACGAGCACGTTGTTGATCTGGTTCGACTCGTCGCTGCGCCCGGTGGCGACAATCGCCGCGTAGCGCCGGGCGATCTCGGAGTCGACCTCGGGCGTCGGGTTGGCGAGGGCGAAGACGATCGCGTCCTTGGCGAGCGTCGCGAGGTGCGCCTCCGTGACGAGGTTCGGGCCCGAGACACCGATCAGCACGTCGGCGCCGGTCACTGCCTCGGCGATTCCGCCCTCGCGGCCTTCGCTGTTCGTGTGGGTGGCGATCCAGTGCCGCGGGTCGTCGAGGGCCGGGGTCTTTGCGCCGAGGATGCCCCGGCGATTCAGCGTGACGACGTCACCGACGCCCTCGGCGAGCAACAGCTTCGTGATCGCGACCCCCGCCGCGCCGATGCCGAGAACGACGACCCGGACGTCTTTCATGTACTTGCCGACGACGCGCAGGGCATTCGTCAACGCCGCGAAGACGACGATGGCGGTGCCGTGCTGGTCGTCGTGAAAGACCGGGATCTCGAGCGAGCTCCGCAGCCGTTCCTCGATCTCGAAACAGCGCGGCGCGGCGATGTCCTCGAGGTTGATGCCCCCGTAGACGGGGGCGATGCACTCGACTATGCGGACGATCTCGTCGCTGTCCTGGGTCGCGAGGCAAACCGGCCAGGCGTCGACGTCGGCGAACCGCTTGAATAGCAGCGCCTTACCCTCCATCACCGGGAGCGCCGCCTCGGGACCGATGTTGCCGAGACCGAGTACCGCAGAGCCGTCGGTCACGACCGCGACGGTGTTGCCCTTGATCGTCAGGTTCCGCACCGCCGAGGGGTCCTTGGCGATGGCGAGTGAGACCCGGGCGACGCCCGGCGTGTAGGCCATCGAGAGGTCATCCCGGGTGCGCAGGGGCACGCGGGAGGCGACTTCGAGCTTGCCGCGCAGGTGGAGCAGGAGCGTCCGGTCGCTCATCGCCCGGACGCGTGCCCCGGCGACGGCGTCAACGGCAGTGTTCAAGCGGTCAGCGTGGGCCTCGTTGAAGGCGTTGCACGTCAGATCGACGATAAGCGTCTCGCCGCGGGACTCGACGACGTCAAGCGCCGTCACCAGACCGCCGGCGTCGCCGACGGCAGTCGTGATCGCGCCGACCCCGCGAGAATCGGCGAGTTCGACCCGCATCGTGACCGAGAACGAGGCACTCGGCGCGCTCACCGCGACCCTCCGGGAGCCGCCGGGCCCGCCGTCGTCACCGTGTCCCAGTGCGCGGCGCGGCGCGACATGGCTGAAAAGCTCTGCACGGAAGGTGGAGGACGCATCACCCCAGGGTAGGACGAAAGGGTCCGCCGCGACCACCCGACGGCGCAGGTGCCGCGCCGGGCCACGACGACATCGTCAGCGCCCGAATTGCCAGATGTGGATCGGGCTCGCCCAGCCGACGGTGGCGAGCGAGGATCGCAGGTAACGGGTTTGCAGCTCGGCAAGGAAGAACACATAGTTCGCGTAGTTCGCCCGCGATGTCGCCGTTCCCCTCGGGGAACCCTCGTGGCTCGTTACAAACCACAGGCGCGGGCAGCTCGCCACGATCTTCCCGAGAGCGGCGGCGTCGGGCGTCGTGTAGCGCTCGACGTAGGGCAGGACCCGGCGCAACGGGGTCGTCGGCCAGACGGGTCGGGGGATGATCGCCGGGATGGCGACGGGATGGTCGAGGTAGTAGGTGAAGGCCATCCGCCCGTCGAGTGGGTAGAAGGCGATGCAGTCGCCCGGCTCGGCCTTCTCGAGCACGGAGGTCGTGGCGAAGCGCCAGTTCTCCGGGGAAACGCCGTAGGTCGGCACGAGCTGGGCGGCCCGCAGGCCGACGAAGCTGGCGAGCAGGCCGGCCGTTACAAGTCGCGGCAGGCGCTGATCGCACACCACCCTGGCGAGCAGGACCGCCGCCGCCGGAAGCGAGACGACGAGGTTGCGCGCCGTGAAAGTCGGCTGGGCAAGGCGCGACTCGACGAAGGAAACGACGGCCGGCACGACGAGCCAGGCGAGGACGACGAGCTCCGCCCGGACCCGGGTGGGGTTCACCCGACGGACAACCGGCGCGACGACGAGCCCGGCGGCCGCGGCGAAGGCGACGACACTCGCGCAAGCGAGCCCGAGGCTCGTCACGGTGAGGTGGAAGTTCGGCTGCAACCCGGCCGAGGCCAAAGCGACGGCGACCTGGCCGACGTCCCGGAGGTCGGGTCTCGGCACCCAGAAGAGCTGACCCGAGCCGCGCGCCGCGGCGAGGACGGCGAGCGGCGAACACAGCCCGGCGACGACGAGGAGGACAGCGATGACCGCCCGGGTGCGCCGGCGGTGCCCGACGAGCGCGACAAGCTGAGCGGGGATGACGAAGACCGCAACAAAGCTCATGTAGATGGCGAGCGTCATCGCGACGACGTAGGCAAGCCCGGCGCGCCGGACAGCGCGCCCGGACTCCGCCTCGACGAGGGCGAGGAGGGCGAGGTACGAGGCGGCGACGAAGGCGAGCATCAGGGCGTAGCTGCGGACGTTCTGCGCCCAGTAGATGGCCGGAAGGCTGATCGCCGAGAGCAGGCCGGCGGCGATGGCCACCCGGCGGTCAAAGAGCCGCATCGCGATCGCGGCGACGAATGCGGTCGTCGCCGCGCCGCCGATGACCGAGGGCAGGCGCAGAACGTCGACGCTGTCGCCGAACCACCCGATGAGCACGTGGATCAGGGCGTAGTAGCCGAGCATGTTCCCGCCGTCATGGGCCATCGCGGCGGCCAGCGCCGCCCCGTGCTGGGAGGCAATCGACACCGTCGCCGCCTCATCGAGCCAGAGACTGCGGGCGTCGAGGTCGATCGCCGCGAGCACGCCGGCGAGAAGCGCCGGCACGCCGATAACGCCCCAGCGGGCGAGCCGGGCCCCGCGGCCGGCGGCACCATCGTTGTGCGACCCCGGCGCGCCGCGCCACGGTGGCCGAAGCGAGGGCTCGCCCGCCTTGTCCCGCAGGGTGTTCCGCGCCGGCGCCGCCACGGCGGTCAGCCGCGCAGCTCCGCCCCGAGCTCGGCCATGGCGGCGCCGATGCACCGGGCGCGCACCGCGCCGACGTCGGCGTCGGTGAGGGTGCGGTCGGGCGCCACGAACCGGAGGCGGAAGGCGAGGCTGCGCGACCCGGGGGGAAGTCCCGGGCCCCGGAAGACGTCGACGAGGCGGACGCTCTCGCAGTACTCGCCCGCCGCGGCGCGCAGCACGGACTCGAGCCGCGCCGCCGGGACCGAGGCGTCAAGGGCGAAGGCCAGGTCGATGTCGCTCGAGGGGAACCGGCTCAGCTCGGGGGCGCGTCCAACCCGGCGAGGCAAGCAAAAGAGCCGGGCCAGGTCGACGACGAGCCAACCGACCCGGCGACCCGCGATCTCGAAAGCGCCGAGTGCCGCGGGATCGACCTCGCCGACAAAGCCGACGGTCGCCGCCGTGCCGTCGGGCTCGGCGCCGCGCACCGCCGCCGTGCGGGTCGGGTGGCAACCGAGCGCGACCGGATCCTCGGCCATGAGGCGCGAGGCCATCTCGTCCTGTGCCAGCTCGATCGCCGAAGGCTCGATCCCGAGGCCCTCGGCGATCCGGTGCCACAGCCGGACCGCCGCGGCCGCGTCGTCGCCGTCGCGGGCCAGGAGCGCGCCGAGGTGCTCACGTTCGGCCGGCAGCTCGTCGCCGGGGGCGGGGTGGGAGAACACCCGTCCGATCTCGTAGAACCGCACCGAGGCATTGCGGCTCGAGGTGTTGTGGCGCAAGGCGGCGAGCAGCCCCGGCAGAAGGTGGGTCCGCAGGGCCGCTTCCTCGCGCACGACGGGATTGGCGACCACAACCGGCGTCGACGCCTTCCCGACGCGCCGCTCGGCCTCGGGGTTGACGATCGAGCTCGTCCAGGCCTCGTTGGCGCCGGCACCGGAGAGGAGGCCGGCAAGGCGGCGGCGGTCGGCCTGGTAGGCCGACAAGCGCCCGACACCGGGTGAACGACGCTGAGTCGGCGCGATCTTCCCGTAGCCGTGGAGCCGGGCGACCTCCTCGATCACGTCGACTTCGCGCTCGGCGTCGGGGCGGAACGACGGGACCTCGACCGCGAGCTCGTCGGCCGAACCGCTCGCCACAAAGCCGAGCGGCGCGAGGTACGCGACGATCGTGTCCACCCCGAGCGCCGTGCCCAAAAGCGCGTTCAGCCTGGCGGGCCGGACGCCGACCCTGCGCCGCGGCGCCGGGTCCGGGTGGACGTCGATCACCCCGCGGGCGACGAGCGGCGGGGCCGCCCCGGCGGCCCTGGCCGCGGCGGCGATGAGCTCGGCGACGCGGTCCGCCCCGCGTCGCGCCCCCTCGGGGTCGACACCGCGCCAGAACCGTGTCGACGCCTCGGTGCGCAGCTCCTGGCGGCGGGCGGTCCGCCCGACGGCCATCGCCGCGAAGGCGGCCGATTCGATGAGGACCGCCCTCGTTGCGGCGCCGATCTCGCTCGACTCGCCACCCATGACCCCGGCGATGCCAACCGGGCCGTCCCCGCCATCGCAGATCAGCAGGTCCTCTACTCTCCGCTCCTCCCCGGAGCGGAGGCGCTCGACGCCAACCACCCGTGATACGCCGTCAAGCGTTGTCAGCGTCTCGCCGGGCCGGGCGTAGCGGACGCGCAGCCCCCGTCCGCTGAGCCGGTCGAGATCGTAGGGGTGGGTCGGCTGGCCGAGCTCGAGCATCGCGTAGTTCGAGGAGTCGACGACCGAGTGGATCGGCCGCATGCCCGAAAGGATCAGGCGGCGCTGGACCTCGGGTGGCGACACCACGGCGCCGACGCCGGTGACGACGCGGGCCGCGAAACGCCGGCAGGCCTCGGGCGCCTCGATCCGCACGCTCGCCAGCTCTTCTATCGGCGGCCCTTCCTCGCTGAGCATCGGTTGGGGAATCGAAAAGGGCAGGCGCCTCCGCGCCGCCAGGTCGCGGGCGACACCGGCCACGCAGAGGCAGTCGGGCCGGTTCGGCTCGATCTCGAGCTCGAAGACGACATCGGCGACGAGCCCGAGGTACTCGCCAAGCGGCGTGCCGAGCTCGAGGCCCGCCGGGAGCGGCGCCTCGGCCGCCCCGGTCGCAGCGAGGATGAAGAGCCCCGACGTGTCAGCGCCGAGTCCGAGCTCGCGGGCCGAGCAGAGCATCCCGTTCGAGCTGACCCCGCGCATCGTGCGGCGCGTGATCTCAACTCCCCCGGCGAGCGTCGCCCCGACGGTCGCCAGCGCCACGACGTCGCCGACGCCGAAGTTCCAGGCGCCGCAGACGACGTCGATCGGCGGTCCGCCGGCGTCAACGGTGACCGCCCGGATGTGGTCGGCCCCGGGGATCGGCCGGATCTCGCCGACGCGCGCCACCACGACGCCGGCGAGTTCGCCCCCGACACGATCCATTGCCTCGACCACCAGCCCGAGCGAGTCGAGCTCGGCGCCGAGCGCGCTGACGGCGCCCGCGTCGCGGGCGTCGACCCCGAGCGGGGTGAACTCGCTCAGCCAGGAAAGCGGGACCCGCACTGCCCTCCTCTGGCCGATCTCGACGAACAGGCTCCCATCGGCACCGGACCCGCTAGAACCGGGTGAGGAAGCGGACGTCGTTCTCGACGAAGCTCCGCATGTCCTCGATGCCGTGGCGCATGATCGCGAGGCGGTCGATGCCGAAACCGAAGGCGAAGCCCGACCAGACCTCGGGGTCGACGCCGGTCGACTCGAGAACCGCCGGGTGGACCATCCCGCAGCCTCCGAGCTCGATCCAACCGACTCCGGAACAGGTCCGGCAGCCGGCGCCGCCGCAAATCGTGCAGGAGATGTCGAACTCCGCCGACGGCTCGGTGAACGGGAAGTACCCCGGGCGTAGCCGCGCCGCGACCTTTGCCCCGAAGATCGCCTTCGTGAAGGTCTCGACCGTCCCGGCGAGGTCGCCGAAGGTGACGCCGGCGTCGACGACGAGCCCTTCGATCTGGTGGAAGACCGGCAGGTGCGAAGCGTCGGGGGTGTCGCGGCGATAGACGAGGCCGGGCATTACGGCGTAGATCGGCAGCTCGCCCCTCTCGAGGAGGTGGATCTGCACCGGCGAGGTGTGCGTGCGGAGCAGCACGCTTTCGCCGTTTTCCCACTCGAGGTAGAAGCTGTCCTGCGAGCTGCGGGCCGGGTGGTCCGCCGGCATGTTGAGCGCCGTGAAGTTGTACCAGTCGGTCTCGACCTCCGGTCCTTCGGCGATCTCGTAGCCCATGCCGAGGAAGATGTCCTCGAGCTCCTCGCGGACCTGGGTGACGAGGTGGCGATGACCCGGGCCCGGCGCCAGCAGGACCTCGGTGAGATCGAGCCGGTCCGCTTCGAGCGCGCCGGCGCGGGCGCTGGCCTCGAAGGCCTCGCGCAGCGCCGCGCAACGCCGGGAAAGGCGACTGCGAACGTCGTTCAGCGCCTCGCCGAGCTGGCGCCGCTCGGCCTCGGCGAGCCCGCCGAGCGCCCGCTTCCAGGCGTTGAGCGCAGAGCGCCGGCCGAGTAGCTCGGTCTCGACGGCTGAGAGCGCGGCGAGATCATCGGCAGCCGCAAGACGCCCCTCGGCCTCCGCCTCGAATTCGGCGAGACCGGCGGCGCTTGGCGCGTCGGTCGGGTCCTCTCCTCCAAGGGCTCTCCTGCGGTTCATGTCGGCTCATCGTAGGGCCCGCTCGGCTCGCCCCGAAGACGACGGGCGAGCGAGAAGCCGAGCACCGCGGCCGCCGTCGCGACGTTGAGCGACTCGGCCGCCGGGGCCATCGGGATCGTCACGACGGCGTCGAGCGAGCGTCGCAGCTCGCCTTCGAGCCCCTGGGCCTCGTTGCCGAAGACGAGCGCGACCTTCGGCCCAACCGCCGCCGTCGCCAGGGCGGTACCGCCGCGCGCCGCCGTGCCGGCACGCTGGTAGCCGGCCGCGGCGAGCTCGGCGAGGGCGACTTCGGGAGGGATCCCGACGACGACCGGCACGATGAACAGCGACCCGGCCGACGCCCGCACGGTCTTCGGGTTGTAGACGTCGGCGCACCCTTCGCAGCAGACGACGCCCCCGGCGCCGCACCCGCCGGCGACCCGGAGGATCGCGCCGACGTTCCCCGGGTCGCGCACGTCGACGAGGACGAAGAGCAACGGGGCGGCGAGCACCTCGGCGAGGCCGACGTCGACCGCCCCGACGACGGCGAGGAGCGGCTGAGGCGTCGTCGTGTCGGCGACACGTTCGACCACGCCCTTTGCCAAGGCGAAGACCCGGACGCCGGCGGCACGCGCCCGGGCGAGGACCTCGGCGGCGCCAGGGGCGCCCGGCGCCTGCGGCGCGTAGTAGACGGCCTCCACCGCGGCGCCGGCGTCGAGCGCCGCGGCGACGAGCTTCGCCCCCTCGGCGACGAAGGTGCCCTCCCGGCGCCGCACGCTGCGCTGACGGGTGAGCCGGCGCAGCCGCTGCACCCGCGCATGGCGCGGACCGAGGACCTGGTCGCTCAGGAAGCCGCCCCGTTCACGCCGGGGGGCGCCGCGGCGGGTTCGGACCGGGCCGTGTCCGACGTGCCGGGCGAACGCCGGGCGAGGTCGACGAGAGCGGCGAAGGCGGCGGCGTCGCGCACGGCGATGTCGGCGAGGATCTTGCGGTCGATCTCGACGTCGGCGCGGTGGAGCCCGGCGATGAGGCGGCTGTAGCTCATCCCCTCGGCCCGTGAGGCGGCGTTGATCCGCTGGATCCACAGCCGGCGGAACTCGCCCTTACGCGCCCGACGGTCGCGGTAGGCGTACTGCAGCGAGTGCATCACCTGTTCGTTCGCGGCGCGGAACGACCGCGACTTGTTGCCGTAGTAGCCGCTGGCCCGTTCCAGGACGGCGCGGTGGTGCTTTTTCGCATGGACGGCGCGCTTGACCCTCGCCATGGTGCCCCTCCCTCAGATCTCCGCCGCGCCGCCCGGTCGCCCGGGACGAGGCGGCCCGCAAGTCAGATGCCGAGGATCCGCCTGACGCTGCGGCGGTCGCTCGCCGCGACCTCGGCCGGTCGCCCGAGCCGGCGCGTCTGGCGCGACGACTTCTTCTCGAGCAGGTGAGAACGGAACGGCCGGCGCCGCATCACCTTGCCGGTCCCGGTGATCTTGAACCGAGCGGCGGCACCTCTGTCCGTCTTCATCTTCGGCATTTCAACCTCGATCGTCTGCGATTCTGCTGGACCTGTCGCCGTCGCCCGGACCTATCCCTCGGCCGCGGCCGCCTCCCCGCCCGGTGCCGGCGCAGCCGGCGCGGCCGCCGAACGCGCCGCCTGGCTCTGGCGGGCCCTCTTGTCCGGCGCCAGCACCATCACCATGTTCCGCCCGTCGAGGCGGGGCTCGGACTCGACCTTGGCGCTTCCCTCCGTCACCTCGGCGATCCGGTCAAGGATCCGCTTGCCGAGCTCCGGGTGGTAGACCTCGCGGCCGCGGAACATGATCGTGATCTTCACCTTGTGCCCCTCGGTCAGGAACTTCGCCACCTGGCGGGTCTTCGTGTCGAAGTCGCCGTCGCCGATCTTCGGGCGGTACTTCATCTCCTTGATCCCGACGTTCGTCGCTCTGCGCCGCGATTCCTTGGCGCGCTGCGCCTCGTCGAACTTGAACTTGCCGTAATCCATGATCCGGCAGACGGGCGGATCGGCGAGCGGCGCCACCTCAACGAGATCGAGATCCATCTGTCGTGCGATCGACAGCGCCTCGGGCAAGAGCTTGATGCCGAGTTGCTGTCCTTCCGGATCGACGAGGCGAACTTCCCGAGCTCGAATGCGCTCGTTCATTCGCGGCTCATTGACGGTGGGGACTGTCGAGATCGGGCACCACTCCTTCCGCTCGCTCGGGGCCTCCGGCTGAGGACCCGGACGAAAAAGCGACGCCGCAGGACGCGATCACCACGACCCGATGCACTCGCCGGGCTCCGTGACCCGCAACGGTGATCGGGTGGGAGTCGCACGCCGCGAGCCCCGCTTTCCCGTTGTTTGCCCGTAGGCTAGCAGCATGCCCACTCTGTGGACACCGGAGGGAGAGCACAGCGTCCCCACCGCACCGCCCGACTTGGCGCCCCCGCCTGAGCCCGAGACCAAGGCGGCACCGTACGAGGAGATGTCGCAAGAACAGTTCGCCGCAGAGCGCGCCGCGCTCGAACGGGAGCTCGCCGCCGCCCCGGCCGAGGACGTCATCGCCAACCACTGCTTCGGGATCTTCCAGCTCGCCGCGCTCTACCTCACGCAGAGCCCGCCCGACCTGGTGAAGGCCAAGCTCGCGGTCGACGCCCTCGGTGCGATGGTCGACGCCCTCGGCAGCCGCCTCGGCGAGTCGGCGTCGACCCTGCAGGCCGCGCTCGCCCAGGTCCGCCTCGCCTTCGTCGAGTTGTCGAGTCCTTCCCCGAGCGCGACCGCGCCGCGGCCGCCAGGCTCCGACGGCGAGGCCGGCGAAACCCCGGGCCCCTAGCCGGCGAGGTCGCGAGCCTCGAGTCGACCGCGGTGCCCGGGAGCGACGACGAAGCGCACCGCGGTCCCGACGGCGATCGCGCGCGTGCCGTCGGCGATCGCGGTGCAGTGGAAGGGGTAGCGACGCCCGTCGGAGTCGACGACGACCCCGAGCCCCGCTGCGTCGTCGAACTCGACGACGCAACCACGGCGGGAATCGGCGAGCGACCCCCAGGGATCGAGGGCTGGTCGCGGCACCGTCACCTCGGGGCTCAGTGGACGATCTTCGCGAGCGGCAGCTCCAAGATGTCGGTCGCGCCCCGCTCCTTCAGTTCCGGGATGAGCACGTTGACCGTCGACTTCGGCACGACGGTCTCGATCGCGAAGCCACTCTCGCCGAATAGCTGCGAGACCGTCGGCGACTTCATCGCGGGCAGCAGCGCGATTACCGACTCGAGGTCGGCCCGCGAGACGTTGAGCTTTACGAGGACCTGGCTGCGCGCGTCGAGCGCCCCCTGCAGCAACGTGAGGATCTGGCCCATGGCGTGGGCCTTTTCCGGGTCCGCCGCGGCGGCAGGGTTGGCGATGAGCGCCGGGTAGCTCTCGAGCACGACATCGAGGACCCTGAGGCCCGCCGCCTCGAGGGTCCGGCCCGTTTCTGTGATCTCGACGACCGCGTCGGCGATCTCGGGGACCTTCGCCTCGGTCGCGCCGTAGGAGAGACGGATGTCGGCCGGTACGCCGCGGGCCGCGAAGAACCGTTCGGTGAGACGCGGGTACTCGGTCGAGACCCTGACGCCCGCCGGCAGGTCCTCGACTCGGCGAACCGGCGACGACCCGTGGACGGCGAGGACGATCTGGACGGGTCGCTCGGTCGTCTTCGAGTAGGCGAGCTCGCTGAGGGTGACGACCGCCGCTCCGGTCTCTTCGATCCAGTCCCGCCCCGTGAGGCCAAGATCGAACATGCCGTCGGCCACGTAGACGGGGATCTCCTGTGGGCGCATGATCCGCACGTCGCCGATGCGCGCGTCGTCGATCGCCGCGCGGTAGTCGACCTCCGAGCTGCGCTGGATCCTCAGGTCCGCCGCGGCGAACAGATCGAAGGTCTGGCGCTCGAGGCTCCCTTTCGGCACAACCAGTCGGAGCATCACCGGCCTCCCGCACTCGCTCGCCGCGCCTCGGCAGCGGCGACGACCGGCGCGACCGCGTCCCGCAACGCCTCGACGACCGCCGCGGGCCGCGGGCTGCCGAATACCGCCGATCCAGCTACGAAGACCCGCGCCCCCGCGGCTGCGGTCGTCGCGGCCGTGACGGGATCGATGCCGCCGTCGACCTCAATTGAGACCGGGAGCCCCCGGGCCGCGATCACGGCGCGCGCCTGTTCGATCTTCGGCACGACGTCGCTGATGAACTGCTGCGCCCCGAAACCCGGGAACACGGTCATCAAGAGCAGCACGTCGATCGCCTCGAGATGCGGCTCCGCCTCCGGGAACGGCGTGTCGGGGTTGAGGGCGAGCCCGACGCGCAGGCCTCGGTCGCGGATCGCCCTGGTGAGCTCGGCCGTATGGCCGACCTCGGCGTGGACGGTCACGAGATTCGCGCCGGCTGCCGCGAACTCCTCGAGAAAGTCCTCCGGGTTCGTCACCATGAGATGGCAGTCGAAGAACGCCGAACTGTGGCGGCGGAGCGAGGCGACAACCGGCGGCCCGATCGTGAGGTTCGGGACGAAGTGCCCGTCCATCACGTCAATGTGCAGCCAGTCGGTCACAGCCGCGACCTCGCTCACCTGCGCGGCGAGATCGGCAAAGTCCGCTGCGAGGATCGACGGATTGATCCGGAATTCGCCGCGTGGGAGCACCGCGCGGACACTACCGCCACCGGCGCGGATCGCTGTGCGTTTTCCCGCGGCCGGAACGCCTTAGTCGCCGAGGACCTCCCCGGGCTCTGGCCGGGTCCCGGCCCGCCAGACGGCGAAGGGCATTGGCCGGCGCCCTTCGCCCTGGACCTCCAGGAGCTCGAGCACGCCGGACCCCGTGTGGACGACCGATCCCTCGAGAAGCCCCGGCGGACCGGCGAAGTGTGCTGGGACCCCGGCCATCGGGCGCGCTCTTCGGACGAGGAGGCGCCGACCGTGAAAGGTCGTCCAGGCCCGCCCGGCGCGCACGACGCGTCCGCACTCGACGGCCGAGCGGTGGAAATCGAGCTGCAGGTCCGCAGGCCTGAGCTTGGCGGCGTAGGTCGGCTCACCGGACTGCGGCGTCGGCTCGGGCAACCCGGTCGGCCGAGCGAGCAATTCGAGCACGAGCGAACTGCCGAGATCCCCAAGACGACGACGCAGCTCGTCGGCGGTCTCCTCCTCGCCGATCGTCACCTCTCGGCACCCGTAGACCGGTCCGGTGTCGAGGCCCTCGCCGACCGCCATCACGCAGACCCCGGTGGTCCGGTCCCCGGCGAGGATCGCCCGTTCGACCGGCGCCGCACCGCGCCAACGCGGCAACAGGGAGAAATGGAGGTTCAGCATCGGGACTCGCGCCAGCACGTCGGCGCCGATGATCCTCCCGAAAGCGACGACGACCCCGAGCGTCGCACCGACGTCGACGACGTCCTCGACGCGTTCTGTGACCGCGATCCCGAGCCCGGCGGCGACCCGCTTCACTGGCGTCGGTGTCGACTCGCCTCGCCTGGCGCGCCGGCGATCCGGCCCGGTCACGACCAGAACGACGTCGTGGCCGCCGTCGACGAGCGCCCGCAGCGTCCTCGCCGCCACCTCCGGGGCGCCGAGGAAGACGAGGCGGCTCAGCGCGCCCCCTGGCGGCCGTCGGCGAGCGCCCGCTCGCGCAGGATCCGCATCGCCTCCTTGCGGTCGGCGGGCTCGAGCCGCTCAAGGAGCAGCTTCCCGTCGAGATGGTCGACCTCGTGCTGGAAGCACCGGCCGAGCAGCTCGTCGGCTTCGATCTCGACCTCCTCGCCATCTAGCCCGACGCCGACGAGGCGAACCACGGCGGGACGGACGATCTCCCAGTGCAGGTCCGGCACGGACAGGCACCCCTCGAAGTACGCCCAGGTTCCCGAGGTCTCCACGATCCGCGGGTTGACGATCGCGCCCGGCCCGTCGCCGACGTCGTAGACGAAAAAGCGCCGCTGCACGCCGATCTGCGGCGCAGCGAGGCCGACGCCGGGCGCGGCGTACATCGTCTCGAGCATGTCCTTACTAAGGCGGACGAGCGCTGCGTCGATCTCGTCGACCTCGAGGGCCGGCTGGCGGAGTACCGGATCGCCAAAGATCCGGATCGGGTGGGTCGCCACGGCGCCGATCCTACCGACGCCCTGCTGACCGGCTCGGCGGCTGGGATCTGCCCCGCTGCCGTGACGATCCGACTGGGGCGACGAAGCGCACCGCCACGGACGAACCCTGGACGAGGCCGTGGGGGCTCCCGTCGCCCGTGCCCGACGGTTCGCCGGACAGTTCGACGACCGTCTCCCCCCCCTTGCCTGTCCCACCGACACGCGCCGTCCCCGAGGCGGCGAATCCCCCGACCGACCAGGTGGCGCGGTAGTCGCCGCCTGGCGGGACGAGGAGCTCGGCGCGGATCGCGATCAGGTGCCGAGCGGCGTCGACGACCTCGCCGCGCACCTCGTAGTCCCGTCCCAATAGCCGACGCGCCTCGTCGAGGCGCCGCTCTCCGACGAGCGAGCGGATGAACGACGACGAGATGACGGTGTGCTCGCCGTCGTCGGTGACGAGATCGATCGAGGTCACGGAGAAACCGAGGTTCGCGCCCATCGACCGGAGCAAGGCGACGTTGCCGCGGTGGCGGTGGCCGAAGTGGAAGGTCGACCCGACGATGAGGGCGCGCACGCCGAGCTCGCCGACGAGCACCTGCTCGACGAAGTCCTCGGCGCTCTGGGCGGCGCGGGCCGCGTTGAACTCGAGGACGACGACGTCGACGCCGAGGGCACGCAGCAACTCCAACTTGTGCTCGAGCCCGGTGAGCAGTCGCGGCGTCGCCGCCGGACGCACGGTCGCCATCGGGTGACGATCGAAGGTGACCGCAAGGCAGGACAGACCCGATGTCTCGGCCTGGCGTCGGGTCTCCTCGATCAACCGCCGGTGCCCGAGGTGGACGCCGTCGAAGGTGCCGATCGTCGCCGCCGAATGCCGCTCCCCCTTTCTGGGTCGGTCGAAAGCGGCCATCGGATCCGACGCTACTCGCCGGGCTGCGCCCTCCCTTCTCGTTCTGACGGGTGGACAACGGCAAAGGGCCTCATGCGTCCGCCCGGATAGGCCCCGTAGACGGCGAGAAGGCGGCCATCCTCGTCGAACAGCGCCCAGGGGCCCTCACCGGTCGCACCCGCCGCTGCGCGCGGCAGCACCCGTCCGTGGGCGACCGCCGTCGCCATCGTCGCCTCGGCAACGAGACGGGGCAGATGCGCCACGAGCTCCCCCATCGGTCGCACGTCGCCGGCTCCTAGCGCCTCGAGCACCACCGCCCCGCTAGAAGAAAAGCCTCCGACCGCCGTGCGACGCAACAAGCGGAGGTGCGCGCCACCGCCGAGCGCGGCGCCAAGGTCGGCCGCGAGGACGCGCACGTAGGTGCCCGAAGAGCACTCGACGGCGACCGAGTAGACCGCCGGGTCGACGGTCGGATCGAGCTGGAATCGGAAGACCTCGACTGGGCGCGGTAGCCGTTCGACCTCGAGACCGGCGCGGGCGAGCTCGTACAGCCGCCGCCCGCCGACCTTCACAGCCGAGACCATCGGCGGGGTCTGGAGGATCTTCCCGGTCAGCCGGCTGGCGGCGACCCGGACCTCGTCGGGGGTGACCGCCGACATGTCGAAAGTCGCCGTCACTTTCCCGGACGCGTCCAGGGTCGATGTCGACGTTCCGAGCACGACCTCGCCGACGTAGGACTTCGGGAGCTCGGCCGCGAACCGCAGCAGCCGCGTCGCCCGCCCGAGCCCGACGACGAGGACGCCGGTCGCGTCGGGGTCGAGCGTGCCGGCGTGCCCGCAGCGTCGCTCGCCGAGGACCCGGCGGATCCTGGCGACGACGTCGTGCGACGTCCAGCCGACGGGCTTGTCGACGACGACGACCCCGTCGAGCCTCTCCTCTGCCCGCAAGGGCGCGCCCACGGCCTCCCCGGCTGTCACGACTCCTCCGTGGACTGGGCCCCGCCGACTTCGCCGGCGCGCCGACGCCGCAGCGCCTCCTCGATCCGGTCCCCGGCGACGATCGCCGGGTCGACGGCGAAACTCAGCGCCGGCGTGCGCTTCAGTCGGACCTGGGAGGCGATGGCCCGCTGCAGGGCGTTCCGCCGCTCCTTGAGCGCCTCGGCCGCGCCCAGGCTCAGCGAGGCGAGATAGACGATGGCGTGACGCAGGTCCGCCTCGCAGACGACGTCGGTGACCGTCACGAGGGCGAGGCGCTCGTCGGAGTCGGCCAGCCGCTCGATCTCCTCGGCGAGGACCTCGCGGACGAGCGAGTTCACCCGGGCGAGCCGTGGGTAGGGTCGCACAGCACCGCGGCGGCGCATCCTCGTCGACCTCCTGTCTCGCGCCCCGCCCTCGGGCGGGGCGGCAATCATCGATCAGGTTCTCGGGATCTCGCGTTCCTCGTAGGTCTCGATGATGTCGCCCGGGCGCAGGTCCTGGAAGTCGCTGAGGCCGACGCCACACTCAAAACCGGACTGCACCTCGCGGGCGTCATCCTTGAAGCGGCGGAGCGAGCTGATCGTGCCCTTCCAGATGACCGTGCCCTCACGCAGGAACCGGACCC
>JBEKLG010000017.1:0-18924 GCA_050010315.1 Acidimicrobiales bacterium | reverse complement strand
ACGCCGCCGCCCGGAAGGTGTCACCGGCGGCGACGACGACGCTGCGGCCTTCGGCAACCTCCTGCGCCGCGAGCTTGCCGATCGTCGTCGTCTTGCCGACGCCGTTCACGCCGACGAAGAGCCAGACGCTCGGTGGTTCCTCGTTTCTTTTGAGGGCGCGATCCTCGCCCGCGAAGCCGGCGACGATCTCGGCCCGCAACGCCGTGATGAGCGCCCCGGGGAAAGCCCCGACCGCGCCGGCACGCACCTTCTCCCGCAGCGCGTCGAGGATCCGTCCCGTCGATTTCAGGCCGACGTCGGCTGAGAGCAGCGTCTCGGCGAGCTCATCGAAGGTCGCCTCGTCGATCCGCCCGACACCGATCCGCCCGAACGGTGCCGCCACCGCCTGACGCGTCCGGGAAAGGCGCTCGGCGAGGCGGGGCCGGGAAGAAGCCTCTTTCGGCCGCGGCGCCGCGGCAGACACCCGCTCGCCCGACGGGGTCGCCTCCCCGGGCCGGTGCCGGCGGATGCTCATTTCACCTTCGCCTGCCCCTCACGACGGATCACCGGCAGCGACCCGAAGCGACGCCGTCGACGGGCGGGCGATCTCGGTCGCGCGCCGCTCGACCTTCTCGCTCACGACCTTCGAGGCTCCGCCGGGCTGGAGGGAGATCCCGTAGAGGGCGTCGGCCACCTCCATCGTCCGCTTCTGATGGCTGACGATGAGGAGCTGGGCGTCGCCGCGGAACTCGTCGACGAGGTCGAGGAAACGCCCGAGGTTGACGTCGTCGAGCGCCGCCTCGACCTCGTCGAGCACGTAGAACGGCGACGGCCGGCTGCGGAAGACGGCGAAGAGGAATCCGAGGGCGACGAGGGCCCGCTCCCCTCCGGAGAGCAACGTCAGGCGTCGGATGTTCCGCTCGGCCGGGCGGGCCTCGATCTCGACGCCGGTCGACAGGGGGTCCTCGGGCTCGGTGAGGCGCAGACGGCCCGAGCCACCGGGGAATAGCGTCGCGACGAGCGACGAGAAGTGCCGCTCGACGTCGGCGAAGGCGGCCGTGAAGGTATCGACAATCTGGCCGTCGACGGCGGAGATCAGGCGGCCCAGCTCCCGCCGGGCGGCACGGACATCGCTGAGCTGGCCTTCGAGGAAGGTGCGGCGTTCGACTAGCGCGGCGAGCTCCTCGGCGGCGAGCGGGTTGACGGGACCGAGCGCCGCGAGCTCCCGCTCGAGTTGGCGTGCCCGCCCGGCGGTGTCGCAGCCCGGGGGGAGCTCTGGCGCCTCGGCGGCGACCGCCTCGTCGGCGGTTGAGTCGAACTCCCGCCGCACGCGCTCGACCGCCGTCTCCTCGCGGATCCGCGCCTCAGTGCGCTCGATCTCCAGGCGCTGCCGACGCTCGCCGAGCGCCGCCAATGCCCGCTCGAGCTCGTCGCGCTGCCGGCGGGCCAGGTCGAAACGCGCCAGGCGCTCCCCGGCGGCGGCGAGCCGCCGGTCACGCTCAGCTGCTGCGGCGGCGAGCCCCCGCTCGAGATGCTCGGAAAGCGCCGCGAGCGTCGTCGCCAGGCGTTCGAGCGAGGCGTCATCGGCGGCGCTGCTGCCTTGCGGCCTAGCAAGTCGATGCAGCTCAGCGGCTTGGCGCGCCAGGGCCTCGCCGCGGGCAGCGAGCAGCGAGCGGCGCTCTTCGAGCGCGGCCGAGCGCACCTCGAGCTCGCGGCGACGCTCGCCGAGCGCCCTTGCGAGCTCGGTCAACTCGCGACGGGCACTGGCGGCCTCGCGAATCTCGGCGTGGCGAGCTTCCTCAGCCCGCCCGGCTCGGTCGACCTCATCTGTTGCCGCGGAAAACGCCCGCTCGGCCTGCTCCCGCGTCTTGGTGGCGGCGATCTCGTCGGCCGTGGCTGTTGATTCCTCGGCGACGACAAGCTCGACCTGGCGCAACAGGTCGGCGCGGGCCGATTCGTCGCTCGCCTTCGCACCGGATAGCCGGTCGACGCTTCGACGCGCCGAACTCGCCGCGGCTCGCGCCGCCGCGAGTTCGCCTCGGGCTTCGTCGGCCACCGCCGCGGCCTGCCTGGCGGCAGCCGCGGCGTCGTCATCGAGCGCGCCCGCCGCCCCGAGCGCGGCACGCGTCGCCCGGGCACCTCCCGCCCCGAGGCGCCAGCCGAGCGGCGAGAAACGGTCGCCCTCTGGTGTGACGATCGTGCGCGAAGGGTCGGCCAAAGCCCGCTCGATCACCGCCTCCGGGCCGGCGCGGACCACCTCGACGCCATCGAGCAGCCGGTCGAGGAGGAGCGCGACCGCCGGGTCGGCGGCGCGCACCGCTTTGCGCAACGCCTCCGCCCCCGGAGGAAGAGATCCTGCCTTTCCGGCCGACCCGCCGGGCAGCAACGGGAGGATGGCCCCACCGGAGCCTTCGGCCCACAATCGCTCGACGGCGGCGCGGGCCGGCGGGCCACCTTGAACGAGGACCGCGTCGAGAACGCCCTCGACCGCCGCTTGGAAGGCGGCCACGAGATCGTCGTCGATCTCGACGACGTCAAGCAGCGTCCCAACCACGCCCGGGACACCGGAGAGCCGCTCGATCCCCGCCCGGGCCCGTGCTTCGTCGAGGGCGAGCTCGAGCGCCTCGACCCGGGCTCGCGCCGTTGCGCGCCGCGCCGTGCACCCCAGCAACGCCTCCTCGGCCTCACTAAGCGCGCGCTCGGCGGCTGCCTCGGCGCTGTCGGCCGCCCTGGACGCCGCGCTCGCCTCGGCGAGTGCCGTGCCAAGCCGGTCGAGCTCGGCCGTCGCCGCCCCCAGCCGGCGGGCGAGTTCCCCGCGCCGGCGGGTGAGCTCCGCCACGTGCTCGCTGGCGCGGACCTCAGCCTCGCGGCTTGTCCGGAGAACCTCCGCCGCCCGATCACGGTCGAGGCGTGTCGCCGCGGGTCCGGGCGCGAGCTCGCCGCTGCCGAAACGCCCCTCGTCGACGGCCTGTTCCGCCGCAAGTTCGGTCTCATCCGCCGTGAGCGCCGCGAGCTCGGACGCGAGCGTCTCTCCTGCCGCCTCAGCATCGGCGAGCGCCGCCGAGACCCGTTGGAGTTCGCCCTCGAGATCAGCCGAGGTCGCAGCCCCTTCAAGCACGGCCGCGAGCGCCGCGGCCCCACGCCGGCGCTCGTTGACGAGCGCGAGCTGCCCCCACGCCCGCTCCCTTAGCTGTTCGAGACGCCCGACAATCGCGGCAAGCTCGTCGGGGCGCGCCGTGCCGAGCTCTCGCTCGATCGCCGCCAGGCGGCTGCCGAGGGCCTCGAGCTCGCGCTGCCGCCGGGCGAGGTCCGAGTCGAGCCCTGCGGCCTGCTCGTCAAGGCCGGCACGCCGTCCGCTCAGTTCGGCGAGCTCGCGTCCGGCGAGATGGAGCCGCAATGCCAGAAGCTCGACCTCCAGCTCGCCGTGCTGGCGCGCCGAGGTCGCCTGGCGCTCGAGCGGCCGGAGCTGGCGCTTCACCTCCCGCAGCAGGTCCTGGACGCGGGAGAGCCCCGCTTCACTCGCCTCGAGCCGACGCTGGGCGCGCTCGCGGCGGCGGCGGTACTTGAGGATCCCCGCCGCCTCCTCGATGATCGCCCCGCGGTCCTCCGGGTGGGCGGCGAGCACCGCGTCGAGCTGACCCTGGCCGACGACGATGTGCTGCTGGCGGCCGACCCCGGTGTCCGAGAGCAGCTCCTGCACGTCGAGCAGACGGCACGGGGATCCGTTGATCGCGTACTCGCTCTCGCCGGAGCGGAACAGCGTCCGCGTCACCGTCACCTCGGCGAGCTCGATCGGCAGCCGACGCGCCGAGTTGTCGATCGTGAGGGTCACCTCCGCCCGCCCGAGCGCCGCCCGCTTGGCTGTGCCGGCGAAGATGACGTCATCCATCTTCGCCGAGCGCACAACGCTCGGCCCCTGGGCGCCGAGCACCCAGGCGATCGCGTCGACGACGTTGGACTTGCCGGAGCCGTTCGGACCGACGACGACGGTGATCCCGGGCTCGAACTCGAACGTCGTCGGGTCGGCGAACGACTTAAATCCCTTGAGACAAAGCGATTTCAAAAACACGGCGTCGCCACGTTACCCGGGTGGCGCGAGCAGCCGGATGACAACGGCGGGGACGGAGAACCGCCGCGCCGAGCCGGCTAGCGCTGACAGCTCGGGCAAAAATGGGTCGAGCGGCCGGCGAGGCGTCCGCCGGCGATGGCGGTGCCGCAGACCGAGCAGGGCTCGCCGCCACGGCCGTAGACGGCGTGCTCGGACTGGAAGGCCCCAGGTGCTCCGTCAAGGTCCCGGTAGCTGCCGTCGCCGAGCGACGTCCCCCGGGCCTCGACCGCCCGCTGGATCACCGACTGCAGCGCGGCAGCGAGCCGGGCGAGATCGTCCGGACCGAGTGACTCGGTGCGCCGATCGGGTCGCAACGCCGCCGCGAAGCAGATCTCATCGGCGTAGATGTTGCCGACGCCGGCGATCATCCTCTGGTCGAGCAGCAACGCCTTTAGCGTCGTGTGGCGCCGGGTGACGAGATCGCCGAGCAGTCCGGCATCGACCGAATCACTCGCGGCGTCGGGCCCGAGGCGCCCGATCACGTCGTCGAGCAGCGTCTCTTCGGGGAAGACGAAGAAGAGCTCGCCGAAGGTGCGCGGGTCGACGAAACGGAGCTCCCGCCCGTCGTCGAGCGTGAAGACGGCGTGGGTGTGGCGGCTGCGATCGGCGCCGGGATCGCTGACCCGAAGGCTGCCGGTCATCCGCAGATGGATGACGAGCGTGCCCCCACAGCACTCAACGAGCAGGTACTTGCCGCGCCTGTCGACGCTGACGACCCGGCGACCTTCGACACGGCGCGCGAACTCCGCCGGATCCTGGCGACGCACCGTGCGGGGACCGCTTATCTTGACCTCGGTCACCGTCCGTCCGACGAGGGTACCGGCAAGACCGCGCCGGACGGTCTCCACCTCCGGTAGCTCAGGCACGCGGCCGGTCGCGCCAGCGAGCATCGAGGCGGTTGACCGCGTCCTGCGCCGCGGCCCGTTCGGCCTGCTTCTTCGAGTTCCCCCGGCCGCGCCCGACGACTTCGTCTCCGACGATCACCTCGGCGTCAAAGCGTTTGGCGTGCTCGGGGCCCTGCACGCCGACTGAGTAGCGGGGTGGCTCGACGTCGAGACGAGCGCACATCTCCTGCAAGCGGTTCTTGGCGTCGCCGAGCTCGGCCCTCCTCGACACCTCGTCGAGCTCGTCGCCGATCAGCCCGAGGACGAACGTGCTCGCCTGCGTCATGCCTCCGGACAAGAACACCGCGCCGATCACCGCCTCGAGGGCGTCGGCGAGGATCGACGCCTTCTCGCGCCCGCCCGAAGCGTCCTCTCCCCGGCCGAGGAAAAGGGCCGGCCCGATGCCGAGCGCGGCGCCGAACGGCGCCAGCGCCTCGCTGCTCACGACGGCGGCGCGGATCCGCGCCAGGTCGCCCTCGGGCAGCTCAGGTCGGCGGCGATAGAGGGCCTCCGTGACGACGACCCCGAGCACGGCGTCACCGAGGAACTCGAGTCGCTCGTTCGACTGCTGTCCGGGCACCTCAGCGCAGTACGAACGGTGGCAGAGCGCGAGGCGAAGGAGGGCCGGGTCGACCTCACCCGGTCCGAGGCGGCCGGCAAGACGCTGGCGTGCTCGGACGGAATCGCCAGACTCGTGGGCGGAATCCTCCGCCGCAGCCGCGCCAGGCTTCGTTCGCCCGCTCAGGTTGCCTCGAGCTTGGCGGTGACGTAGTCGACCGCATCGCGCACGGTGCGGAGATCCTCGAGATCCTCATCGTCGATGCGGAAGTCGGCGACCTGGTTGCGCAGCTCCTCTTCCAGCGACTCGACGAGCTCGATCAAAGCAAGCGAGTCGGCGTTGAGGTCCCCGCTGAACGACGACGACTCGCTGATGCCCTCCGGTGAGATCTCCAAGATGTCGGCGAGCTGGAGCCGAATGAGTTCGAGAACCTGCTCCCGGTTCATCCGTCCCTTCGAAACTTCCGCTTCCACGCCACCTCCTTGGGGTCCGCTGCCTTCTCTTCGCCGCCTGGATTGCAGCACTGAGCAGGCGCCTTTGGCGCGCCGGTACCGGCCGGTTCGATGCTACCGGCTCACCGCCGCACGAACCTGTCCGACGAGATCGGCCGCGACGAGATCGGCCGCGACTCGGACCGAGTTCACGATCGCCCGCGCCGAGCTGCTTCCGTGGCTGATGATGCAAACGCCATCGACGCCCAGAAGCAACGCCCCTCCGGTCTCTTCGGGGTCGACGTAGCTCGAGTACTTGAGGAGCGACGGCACGAGCACGTCCCCGGCCGCCTTGTTCTCCGGCGAGGAGGCGAAGACGGCACCGAGGATGCCCATGAAGGCGTCGAGCGCGCCCTCGAGCGACTTCAGGGCGACGTTGCCGGTGAAGCCGTCGGTCACGACGACGTCGACCCCCCCGGCAAGCAGGTCGCGGCCCTCGACGTTGCCGACGAATCGCACCCCGGCCGCGGCGGCGAGAAGGCCGTGGCTCTCCTTCGCGAGCGAGCTGCCCTTCGAGGCTTCCTCGCCATTCGACAGCAGCGCGACCGAGGGCACGGCGACCCTGTAGCGGCTGGTCACGTACGCCGAGGCCATCTGGGCGAACTGGACGAGCCATTCGGGACGACAGTCGGCGTTGGCGCCGGCGTCGATGAGCACCGTCGGGTTCCCGCCCGACGGGATCGGCAGCGGCGCGGCGATCGCCGGGCGCGCCACGCCGGAAAGCCGACCCATCCGGAAAAGTGCGGCAGCCATCGCCGCGCCGGTGTTGCCGGCCGACACCATCGCCGCGGCCCGCCCCTCGGCCACCGCCTCGGCGGCGCGCACGAGCGTCGAGTCGCGCTTCGCGCGCACGGCGCGGGCGGGGTCCTCGTCCATCGCGATCGACTCCGTCGCCACGAGGACCTCGAGGTCGCCGACGTCGCCGAGGCGACCGTCCTCAGGGCCGACGAGCAACACCGGGATGCCGAGCTCGTCGTGGGCGCGGCGCGCCCCGGCGACAATCTCGCCAGGGGCCTTGTCGCCCCCAAGGGCGTCGACGGCGATCGGGAGGATCAGTCGACCTCGATCGCCCGGCGTCCCTTGTACCAGCCGCAGTTCGGGCAGACGACGTGCGGACGCTTGGCGTGCTGGCAGTTGGGACAGCGACTCTGCGCCGGTTCGTCGAGCGTCCAGTTCGCGGCGCGACGACTCCGGCTCTTCGATTTCGAGGTCTTCTTCTTCGGGACAGCCATCGGCCTTCCTACTCGTCGCGCCGGCGGGGTCGGTCTTGAGGCTGCCGCCTCCGGCGGCGCCGGGACAAGCCCCTCAGGAGGCGCACGAGCACGTCTCGACGTTGCGGTTGACGCCGCACTCGGGGCATAACCCCCGGCAACCCTCACCGCACAGGGGTGCGAGCGGCAGGTCGAGGATACACGCGTCGTGGACGATCATCTCCAGGTCGACCTCGTCACCGCCGAGCGGGTAGGTGGTCTCGTCGGCGTTCTCGACGCAGAGCTCCCGCACCTCGACGACGAGATCGCCGGTCGCCGTCTCGAGGCATCGCCGGCAGGCGCCCTCCCAGCTCGCCCGGACCGTGCCGGAGACGAGGATGCCCTCGTGGACCGACTCGAGCACGAGGTCGACCGCGACCGGCGAGCCCTCGGGGACGCGTGAGCCGCTGACGGCGAGGTCGTGCGCGTCCCGCACGGCTTCGACGCGCAACCGGCTGCCGGGATTGCGTCGCAGCGCGGCAACCGGCGCGACCAGCGAACGGTCGGCCGCCCGCATCAGGCCGCCTACCCCGTCACTGGAGATCTTGGTCGAAGAACGCGTCCTCGGCGGCGTCGGTCTCCCCGAGCTCGTCGGCCTCGTCCTCCTCGTTGACGCTCAGTCGATCGCGGCCGGCCTGGACGGTGCGGATCGTCCGGTCGAGCACGATCTCGAAGGCGGCGAGCTTGCGGTCGACGTAGTCATCGGCCTCGTGGTGGATCCGGCGGCTCTCGGCCTCGGCATCGGCGAGGATCCGCTCGGCGTTGTTGCGGGCCTGGCGGACGATCTCGGTGCGCTGCACCATGTGCGCCGCCTGGGCGCGGGCCTCGTCGAGGAGTTCGTCGGCGTCGCGCACCGCCCTCGCCCGCACCTCTTCGCGGTCCTGCAGCACCCGACGGGCGCGCTGGAACTCGGCCGGCAGCGCTTCGCGTGCCTCGGCGAGCAGGGCGAGGACCTCTTCGCGGCCGATGATCGCCGACGACGACAGCGGCATCGACTTCGCGTGCTCGACCGTCGCTACCAGCTCGTCGAGGATCTCGGCGAGCTCGAGGCGCTCCGCCCCGCCCGGTGCGATGGCACGTCCTTCCGGCTCGTCGTCAGGCACCGAAACGCTCCTTCATCCGCACGGCGATCGAGTCGGGGACGAAGGCGCTGACGTCGCCGCCGTAGCGGGCGATCTCGCGCACGAGCCGCGAGGAGATGAACGAGTACGCCGAGCCGGTCGGCAGCATCAGTGTCTCGATCCCCGAGAGCTGCTGGTTCATCTGCGCCATCTGCAGCTCGTTCTCGAAGTCCGTCACGGCCCGCAGGCCCTTCACGATGACGTCGGCGCCGACCTGGCGCGCGACCGCGACGACGAGCGTCGTCATCGAGACGATCTCGACGTTGTCGAATTCCGCAAGGCACTCCGCGACCATTTCCTCGCGTTCGGCGGCGCTGAACAGCGGTTCGCCCTTCTGCGGGTTGCACAGCACCGCCACGACGACTTCATCAAAGAGCCGGCGCGCCCGCTCTACGACCTCGAAATGGCCGTTGTGGAACGGGTCGAACGAGCCCGGGAAGAGCGCCTTGGTCATCGGGGCTCCTCGGTCCCGGCAGCCGGCGACGCCGGACGGAAGCTCACGACCACGGTGACGAGCGTACCGCCGTAGCGGTAGACCCGGTGGAGGGTGAACCCAGCGGCGAGTTCGATCTCGTGCGAGGACTCCAGCACGGCCATGCGGGCCGGGAGCCGCGCCAGGAGCTCGCGCCAGCGCGCGAAGCGGTACGGCGGGTCGACGAAGGCGAGATCGAACGGCTCGCGCACCTGGGCGCACCACGCCAGCGCGTCGGCGCGCACGACCCGCGTCGCCGCCGAGGACAAGCCGGTCGTCTCGAGATTGGCCCTTACCGCCGCAACGGCGGCGCGATCCGAGTCGACGAAGGTCGCCGCAGCCGCCCCCCGCGAGAGCGCCTCGATGCCGAACGCCCCGGACCCGGCGAACAAATCGACGACCGTGGCGTCCTCGATCGCGTCGAGGTGGGAGAGCACGTCGAATACCGCCTCGCGCACCCGGTCGGCGGTCGGGCGCACCGAGGCGCGTTGCGGGGCGCGCAGCCGCCTGCCGCGGGCGGATCCACCAACGACGCGCACGCCTGCACGGTAACCCCGGGCCGCCGGTCACCTCGCGCCGCGTCAGCTGCGCAGCAGGTACTCCGCCTCCTCCTCGCCGACGAAGATGCGCAGCTCGTCGGCGAGCAGCGGATTCCCCTCGAGTGTCGGGTCTGCCCGCGTGACCTCGCCGGCGACGTCTCGGGCGAGGTCGACGAGGTCCCGGTCGCGCCGGAGCGAGGCGAGCTTTAGGTCGCTGCGCCCTTTCTGGCGGGAACCGAGCACCGTACCCTCGCCGCGCAGCTCGAGGTCGATCTCGGCGAGCACGAAGCCGTCGTGCGAGCCCTCGAGCGCTTCGAGGCGCCGGCGGGCCTCGTCGCTCACGTCCCGCGCCATGAGGTAGCAGCTGCCGGCGGCGGTGCCGCGCCCGACCCGGCCCCGCAGTTGGTGCAGCTGGGCGATGCCGAAGCGGTCGGCATCCTCGACAACCATCACCGTCGCCGCCGGCACGTCGACGCCGACCTCAACGACCGTCGTCGCCACGAGCACGTCGAGCGCGCCACGGCGGAACGCCGCCATCACGCCCTCCTTGTCCCGCGGACGGAGCTGGCCGTGGAGCAGGCCGAGGCGCAATCCCCGGAGCTCGCCTGCTTGCAAGCGGCTGAACTCCTCGACGGCGGCGCAGGGCGGGCGCCGCTCGGCTCCGAGGCCCACCGCTCCGAACAGCCGCCCCCCGTCGAAGTCGGCGTAGTAGGCCTCGTCGGTCTCGACGAGGGTCAATCCGTCGTCGTCGACTGCGCCGCTTCCGGCGGCGATCAGGGGGCAGACGACGAAAGCCTGATGGCCGGCCGCGACTTCGGCCCGCACCCGCCCCCAGACCTCCGATTCGGCCCCATCGTCGGCGACCCAGCGCGTCGTCACCGGCCGCCGCCCCGGTGGGAGCTCCTCGAGCACGCTGTAGTCGAGGTCGCCGTAGACGGTCATCGCCGCGGTGCGCGGGATCGGCGTCGCCGTCATGACCAGCAGGTCGGGGTCGTGGCCCAGCAAGCCCGCGGCCGAACCCTTCTCGCGCAGCGCGGCGCGCTGGTCAACGCCGAAGCGGTGCTGCTCGTCGATAACGACCGCCCCAAGCGAGGAGAACCGGACCTCCTCGGTGATGAGGGCGTGCGTGCCGATGAGCAGGTCGACGGACCCCCGGCGCAGCCCGGCGAAGAGCCGCACCCGCGCCGCGGGCGGTGTGCGACTCGTGAGGAGCTCGATCGCCACCGGCCGGCAACCGCCGAGACGCCGGCCGTCGGGCAGCTCGAGCCCGGCGAGCAGCTCACGGGCCGCGAGGTGATGCTGTTCGGCGAGGACCTCGGTCGGGACCATAAAGGCCCCTTGGAAACCGCCCTGGACAGCGTAGAGGAGCGTCGCGAAGGCGACGATCGTCTTGCCGGCGCCGACGTCACCCTGGAGCAGCCGGTGCATCGGTTCGGTGGAGGCGAGGTCGCGCCGGATCTCACCGATCACCCGGGTCTGTGCCGCGGTGAGCTCGAAAGGCAGCGCCTCGAGGAAGTCGGCGACGAGACGGCCGCCGGAGCGGCTGCCGTCGACGTCGTGGGCGACGCCGCGGGCGTTGACGGCGGCCGCCCGCTTGCGCATGACGAGAGCGACCTGGATCCGGAACAGCTCGTCGAACGCGAGGCGCCGTCTGGCGGCCACCGTCGCGGCGAGCGTCTCGGGCTCGTGGATCGCGCGAAACGCCTCGGTCCGGCTCATCAGCCCGAACTCGGCGCGCACCGCCGGCGCGAGGGGGTCGGCGAACTCCCCGGCCCGTTGCAGGGACTCGGCAATGTACGAGGCGAGCTCAGCCGACGAGATGCCCGCCCGCCCGGACTGGGGATAGATCGGCACGATGCGGCGGGTCTGACGCGTCTGTGCCGAGCCGACGACCTCGACCACGGGGTTCGCCATCTGCAGACAACCCCGGTAGAGGTCGACCTTGCCGAAGAGCGCGACCTCGCGGCCCTCGGAAAGCTGCCGCGTCCGCCAGGGCTGGTTGAAAAACGTCACGCCGAGCTCCCCGGTGCCGTCGTCGACGACGACCTCGACGATGCTGCGGCGGCCTCTGAGGCGCCGCAGCGACACCAGCCGCACCGTCGCCGAGACGACGCCGACGTCGCCGGGGACGAGCTCGCCGACCGCGACGGCGTTCGTCCGGTCGGCGTAGCGCCGCGGGTAGTGGGCGACAAGGTCGAGGACCGAGGAGATCCCCATCTGGCCGAGAGCGGCCCGCTTGCGGTTCCCGACCCCCCGCAGCACTGCGACGTCGAGCTGCGCGAGTTGTCCGAGCCGGCGACCGGCCGCGGTCGGGTTCACTCGATCGACACGAGATATGGGTAGAGCGGCTGCCCGCCGTGGTGCAGCTCGACCGTGATCTCCGGGTGCACGGCGCGGATCCACTCGGTGACCCGGCGGGTATCGGCGGCGGTCGACCCCTCGCCCTGGACGAGGGTGACGATCTCGTGACCCAGTCCGAGCAGCACCGCGAGCAGGCCGATCGTCGCGCCGGCGAGGCCCTTGCCGACCGACTCGATGCCGGCGCGGGACAGCCCGATGAAATCGCCGACGGCGACTTGGCCGACGGCACAACTCGTCGCCCGCACGGCGCGGGTGACCTCGCCGGCGACGACCCGGTGGGCCGCCTCCTCCATCAGTCGGGCGTTGTCCTCGCCCGACGATGACGGGTCGTACTCGAGAAGCGCCGCGAAACCCTCCTGGACGCCGCGGGTCGGCACGACGAAGACCGCCTTCGTGGCGATCTCCGCCGCCTGCCGGGCGACCGGGATGATGTTCGAGTTGTTCGGCAACACGACGACCTGTTGCGCAGGCGTCGACTCGATCACCTCGAGGATGTCACGGGTCGAGGGGTTCATCGACTGGCCGCCGGCGACGAGGTGCTTCGCGCCGAGCGAGTAGAAGATCCGGCGGATCCCTTCACCGTTCCCGACGGCGACGACAGCGGTGAGCGGCACCTCGTCCGGCGAGGGCGGTGGCACGACCGGCCGGCTGGCTACAGCCTGGCGCACCCAGCGTTCCTCCTCGACCTGTTCGGCCAAGTCGGTAACCCGGATCTCGCGGGGACGCCCGGCATCGAGAGCCGCCTCAATCGCCGCCCCGACATCGTCGGTGTGGATGTGGCAGTTCCACAGGCCGTCCCCGCCGACGACGACGATCGAGTCCCCGAGACCGGCCCAGACGTCCTTGAACGCCGGAACGAGCTCGTCCTTAGCCGACAGGAAGTACATCACCTCGTAACGCGGCGACGGCCCTTCGGCGCGCGAATGGGCGATCGGCGCCGCGGCAACGGTCGGCGGCGGCCCGACCGCGACCAGCCTGGCGACCTCGTCGGGCAGCTCGAGCTCGTCTGGCATCGGACGCCCGTCGGCGACGTTGCACAGGGCGTCGTAGAAAAGGACGAGCCCGGCGCCGCCGGCGTCGACCACCCCCGCCTCGGCGAGCACCGGAAGCAGACTCGGCGTGGACCAGAGCGCCTCGACGCCGGCGTCGCGCGCCGCGTCGAGCACCCCGACGAGATCGGCGTGGGTGTCGACGGCCGCCGCGGCGGCCCCGGCGGCGAGAGCCGCGACGGTGAGGATCGTCCCCTCCGTCGGCCGAAGCACCGCCTGGCGCGCCGCGCGGCTCCCAGATTCGAGCGCCAAGGCGAAGTCCGGCCCACCGGCCGCGGCGAGCGGGGTGAACGTCGTCGAGATCCCGCGCAGCACCTGGCAGAGAATCACCCCGGAGTTGCCCCGCGCCCCCATCAGCGAGCCGTGGGCGATCGCGCCACAAACATCAGCGATGGATCCGGGCGCGCCGCCCGCGCCGTTGCCTCCCGGGTGTTCCGCCAACTCACGGCAGACGGCTTCCAAGGTGAGCAGCATGTTCGTCCCGGTGTCGCCGTCGGGGACGGGGAAGACGTTCAAGCGGTTGAGCGTCGCCTGGTGCCGGTGGAGCGCGTCGCGGTAGACGAGCATCGCGGCGACGATCTCCGGCGCTCTGAAGGCCTTCGTGACCGCTGGAGTCGCTTCGGCGTCGGCGCGACCGCCCGAAGCGGCACGTCGGGTCATCGGGCACCGAGGCGGGTCGTCAGCCGCGCGTGCGACCTCATGGGCGAGGATGGTAACCTCACCCGCTGGTCCCCGGGTTTGTTCGCGCCTTCGGCGCGCTTCGGCACCCGGAATGGGCAGCGTGTCCGAGTACGAGGTGGACGTCGTGGCTGGGGTGTGTGACGTGTGCGGGAAGTCGCCGAGCTTCGGAATGAACGTCTCGCACTCCCACCGCCGGACGAAGCGCCGGTGGGATCCGAACATCCAGCGCGTGCGCGTCCTCGTCGACGGCACGCCCCGTCGGCTCCACGTCTGCACCTCGTGCATCCGCGCCGGACGCGTCGTGAAGCCGACCCGCCGCCGGCGCAGCGCTCTTCCCAGCTAGGCGCCGTCCGGGCGAACTCGCCCCGGCGCGCCGCTCAGCCGAGCCGGTGCTCGTAGCCAGCCGGATCGAGCTTGACGCCGCCAAGATGGAACGCCGACGGGTCCGCCGTCGTCGAACCGACGCGCAAAGGCGGGTTCAGGCCGTGAGCGGCGAAGACGGCCGCGACCCGCCCGGGATCGGGCACGGTGAAGATGAGCTCGTAGTCCTCGCCACCGCCGAGGGCCTCTCCGCGCGACGCGCCGGGCGCGACCGGCAGCTCGTCGAGGGCCACGCCGACGTCCGAGGCGTCGGCGAGTCGGCGCAGGTCGATCCCGAAGCCGTCGGAGACGTCGATCATCGCCGTCGCCCCGGCCACGGCCGCCGCGGCGCCCTCGGCGAGGCGGGGCTCGGGGCGGAGAAACACCTGGACGCACGGTGACGAGGCGGACGGATCGGCGCGCAGCTCGCGCAACCCCGCCGCCGCCGCACCGAGGGGGTTGGTGACGTAGATCGTCTCGCCCGGTTTCGCCCCGCTGCGGAGAACCGGCGCGACTCCGGCGGTCTCGCCGAGGATCGCCACCGAGAGGTTCAAGACCGCGGCGTCGGAGAGGTCACCTCCGACGACCGGGCACTCGAACCGCCGTGACGCCTCGAGGAGGCCCTCGTAGATCCGCTCGAGTTCGTCGAGCTCGGCGCCGGCAACGGCGACGACGGCGGCACGGGGCCGGCCGCCCATCGCCGCGATGTCGCTCAGGTTCTGCACGAGAACCCGCCAGCCGACGTCGGCGAGCGTTCCCTGGCGCCGGTCGAAGTGCACCCCTTCTGCCGCGAGGTCGGTGGCGAAAAGTACGCGGCCGGTCAACGGGTCGAGGACGGCGGCGTCGTCACCAATCCAGACCTCGTCGCCGACGGGCGGGCCGACGAGACGGGTGAGCAACTCGATCGCTTCGAGCTCGCGGGGTCTTCGTGTCGTCTCGGTCACGGACGCACCCTATCCGTGGCACCGCCAGCGGCACGAGGCGGATCCCCAAAAGAGACGGCCTTCCGCTCAGCTCGTCTGCGCCGGTCCCGCCAGCCGGCGCTGGGCCGCCTGCCGGCGCGCCACGCCGCCGAAGGTCCCGTAGGACAGACAGGCAACGGCGCAAACGAGGGCGATGACGACGTCGCCGAGCTTGAAGGGGAACGGGACGACGACGGCGATGACGGCGGCGACGACCCAGGTGAGCTGCAGGCGGGTCTCCAGCCGGCCGAACGCCCGGCCGAGCAGTGCCGCCGGGACGTTGCGCTGCACGATCGAGTCGAGTGCCGGCTTGGCGCTCGTCGGCCCGATGCCAACGACGAACGCCAGCATCACCTGGGCCCACAGGTCGCCGACGATCGCCGCCGCCAACGACCCGACGACAATCGACGCGAGCGCGCCGACGATGATCTGGCGCTCGCTGAGATAGCGCCGGAGCCGCGGAACGCCGACCGAGCCGAGAAGCGACCCGACCCCGCTCACGACGAGGAGAACGCCGAACCACCAGGTCGCGGCGTGGACGCGGCGCAGCCCGAAGGCGAGGAAGAACTCGACGAAGCCGACCGTCGCCCGCGCGATCGACATCGCGCCGATCGCGGCGATGACCTCCGGTGGGTACAGCGGCAGCCCGAGGATGCCCCGGTGCCGGCGGACCTCGGCGAAACGCGCCGGCGTGACGCGTTCCGTCTCGCCGGAAGGCGATTCGGCGCAAACAGAGGGATGGAGCGTGACGGCGACGCGGTGCGACGGCCGCGGCAGCCGGAGCGACACCGCCGTCCCAGCTAGAAACACGAGCGCGCCGAGACAGAGCGCCCAGCTCGGACCGATCTTCAGAAACCCGACGGCGAGCGGCGCCGTCGCGAACCCGGCGAGCGAGGCGAGCACGGCGAGCTTGGCGTTGGCGCTCGCGAGGTCGTCGCCCGCGGCGGCCATCTCCGGGACGAGGGCGGCCCGAGCAACGAGGTAGAGCTTGCCGAGGACGAGGACGCCGAATGCCTCGGGGAACAAAAGCAGCCCATGGACGTCGCGCGCCATCAGCACGCAGAGCGCGGCCGACCCGAGGTTGGCGATCGCGACGCTCGTCCGGCGCGCCTCACGACCCCGATCGAGCAGCGGGCTGAGGGCCGGTCCGACAAGGGCAAAAGGCGCGATCGTGATCAGCAGGTAGAGCAGGACCTTGCCCTCGGCGGCCTTCGGCGAGATCGAGAAGAAGAGCGATCCCGCCAGTGAGACGGCGACGCAGGTCGAACCGGCCGCCTGGACCATGTGGACGAGGGCGAGGCGACCGAAGGGCTGGGACTGGTCGAGCAGGTCACGGACCGAGGCACGGACCATCCTCGTGACCCACACGATCGCCTTCGGCTCGGTCATGGGATCTCCCATGGTAGGGCCGAAGGCGATCGCGGGCGGATCCCCGACCAGCGTTGACCACGGATTCGCCGCCGTTGGCGACGCTCTTCGCCCGATCCGCCCTCTCCGGACCGACCTCGCCGACGCTCGCCGGAGCGTTCATGCCTGCACGCTTTGACCCGAGGGTGTGTCGGCGACGCGCCACACCCAGCGCCGCCCGGCCCAAGGACCGTACCGTCCGATTCTCATCCCGCGTCGGCTCGTTCGCGAAACCCGCCGCGTCCTCTCGCCCGCCGCGCGGCCCGAGCGGATCGCAAGGCAACAGGAACCGCCGCGACCCGAGACCCGACATCGCGACGTCGCCTTCCCGACCCGTCACCCTGCGGGCACTCCGGGTCGTCGGCCCGGAGCGCGCCGCGGTTCGCTAGCGCCCGGCGACCCCCCTGAGCGGCGCGACCTCGAGGTAGGGATAGGAGCGGACGCCGAGACGCTGCAGGCGGTACTGGGCGGTCGTGCGCAGCACGCCGAGCCCGTAGGTGACGCTGCGCCGCAGATTGATCGAGGAGGAGTCCTTCTCGTAGCGCGTCGGGCAGGACAGCTCGCCGATCCGGGCGCCGGCGACGAGCGCCTGGGCGATGATCTGGTTGTCGAAGACGAAGTCCTCGGAGTTGCGCTCGAGGGGCAGAACGGCGAGGAGCTCCCGGCTGAAGGCCCGCAGCCCGGTGTGGTACTCGGAGAGCTTCTCGCGCATCACGGCGTTCTGGATGAAGGTGAGGGCGCGGTTGGCGACGTACTTGTAGCGGGGCATGCCCTCGGCGACGGGGTTCTGTGCGAGAATCCGCGAGCCGAGGACGAAGTCGTACTGGCCGAAGGCGATCATCGCCGCCATCGCCGGGACGAGGAGCGGGGAGTACTGGTAATCGGGGTGGACCATGACGACGATGTCGGCGCCGAGGGCGAGGGCCGCCCGGTAACAGGACTTCTGGTTGCCGCCGTAGCCGCGCACCGCCTCGTGGCGCAGGACGGCCAGGCCCAGCGACTCGGCGAGGGCGACGGTGTCGTCCGAGCTGGCGTCGTCGACGAGGACGAGCTCGTCGACGATTCCCCGGTCGATCTCGCCGACGGTCCGGGCGAGGGTCGACCCGGCGTTGTGGGCCGGTAGCACGATCGCGATGCGCTGGCCGTTCAGCACCGGGCGATGGTAACCGCCACCACGCCGGCCCGCCCCCGGGCCCCCAGGTGGGCCCTCGCCCTCGAGGCGTGCGCCGTCGCCGCCTCGCCGGGCCTTTCCTACCTCGTGCTCCGCCTGCGCGGGATGGCGCCGGTGCAGCTCCCCGACCCGAGCATGCACACGACCTACATCGTCGACCCCCGCGACATCTTCACCCGCTACGCCGCGATCTTCGCCCCGACGGCCCGGCTGCGGGAGGCGGCCCGGGTCGGCTTCCTCGTCCCGGCCCGGATCGCCTACCTCCTCTTCGGCGCGGTCGGGGGGTTCTTCACCTTCCGCTACCTCCTCGCCCTCGCCGCCGTCGTGCCGCTCTACCTCCTTTTGCGCCGGGTCGCCGGGCGCTGGGCGGGCTTCGCCGCGATCGCCGTCGTGATGTCGAGCCCGGTCTTCGTCACCGCCTGGGGGACGGACTACCCGGACTCGGCGGCGATCTCCTATCTCACCGGGGGGTTGTGCGCCCTCGCCATGCCGGCTTCGGCCCGGCGCCGGCCGGCCTGGCTCGGCCTGGCGGCGGGCCTTTTCACCCTGGCGGTCTGGTCCCACGGGGCGGCCGTGCCGCTCGGGGCGGCGGCTGCGGTCGCCTACCTCGTGGTCCGGCTCCTCCGCTGCCGCGACCACCTCGCCCGTGACGCCGGCGTCGCCCTCGCCACGGCCGTCGCCACAACCGCGCTCCTCGCCCTCGGTTCCTGGGCGCTGATCGGCCGGTGGAACTACCTCACCCCGACCTGGGAGGCGGCGCGCTATCTCGCCACCCCCGCCCAGGAGGTGCTCTGGCACTCGAACAACTGGCGCTGGGTCCTTGACGACCCCTACCTCCTCGTCCCCCCCGCCGTCCTCGCCGCCTTCTTCGTCGTCACCGGCCGGCGCCGGCTCGGCACGCCGCAGCTCTTCGCCGGCCTCGCCGCCACGGCCGCCTTCGCCGCCGCCGCCCTGCTGCAATTCGTCGGCAAGGTGCAGATGCTCGAGATCCACTACTTCTCCTCGCTGATGTGGTCCTTCGTCGCCGTCGTCGTCGCCCTCACCTTCGCCGCCCTCGCCGCGCCGCTCGCCAATGGCGGGGCCCCCGGCGAGGCCCGGGCCCTCGCCGGGTGCCGGAAGATCCTCCCCGCCGCCGCCGTCGTCGCCGTGGCTCTCGCCTACGAGGCCGACCCCCACGTCCCGCAGATGACCCTTCCTTCCTGGGGCTGGGCCGTCGCCCGATCGGCCGGGCCGGACTCGCCTTCGCCCGCCGCTCGGCGGCACCGGGGCTTTGGCGAGCCGCCATCCCGCTCGCCGCGCTCCTCGTTCTCGCCGGCGCCTCCCTCATCTTGACCGTGGCGCCCCAAGCGCGACTCCCTTACCTCGCCGACATGGGGGCGATCAGCGACCCGCTGTCGGCGTACGCCGACGCGCTCGGCGGGAACGACACGCTGCTCGTCGAGCGCTACCAGGTCACCTGCGAGCTGCCCGGCTTCGTCGGCCACCCCGCCTATCGTGGCGAGCAGCTCCTCACCTGGTGGCCAGAGAGGC
>JBEKLG010000016.1:0-18844 GCA_050010315.1 Acidimicrobiales bacterium | reverse complement strand
TCCCTCACGGAGTGCTCGCTCGTTGTCGCGCCCTACGAGATCGACAACGAGCTCGTCGGGACGATCGGGGTCCTCGGCCCGACTCGCATGAATTACCCGCAGGCGCTCGCGACCGTGGCGGTCGTCAGCCAGCACCTCAGCAACGAGCTGTCGGGCAGCAAGTCGCCCGGCATGATGGACCGCTAGTGGCACGAGACTTCTACGAGATCCTCGGCGTCCCGCGCAACGCGTCCGAGGAAGAGATCAAGCGTGCCTACCGGCGGCTCGCTCGCGAGCTCCACCCAGATACGAGCGGGGACGCCGAGTCCGAGGCGCGCTTTAAGGAGGTCACGCTCGCCTACGAGACCCTGCGGGACCCCGAGCGCCGGCGGCGCTACGACATGTTCGGCCCCGAGGGGGAGCGCTTCGGCCCGACCGGCCCGGGCGACGTCTTCACGGCGGGCTTCGGCGACCTGTTCAACGCGTTCTTCTCTGGCGGCCGCGGCTTCGGGGCGTCGACCGCGAACACCGTGCGCCGCGGCGAAGACGTCGAGGTGACCGTCGACCTCCCCTTCGAAGAGGCGGTCTTCGGGGCCGAGCGGCCGATCACCTTCCGGGGCTACGTGCCCTGCGCCACCTGCGGGGGTTCCGGCGCCCGCCCGGGGACGGGTCCCACCTCCTGTGCCCAGTGCGGTGGATCCGGCCAGCAGCGCCGAGTGCGACAGTCGTTCCTCGGCCAGGTTGTGAGCACGACGCCCTGCACGCGCTGCCACGGGATCGGCGAGGTCATCGAGTCTCGCTGCGTCGACTGCCGGGGCGACGGTCGGCGTGCTGACGAGCGGACGATCACCGTCGACGTGCCCTGCGGCGTCGACAACGGCACGACGCTGCGCATCACGGGCGCCGGCGCTCCCGCCGTGCGCGGCGGCATCCCCGGCGACCTCTACGTCCACGTCCGCGTCGCCGCCCACCCGAGGTTCGAGCGGTCGGGCACGGACCTCATCACCTCCGAGCACATATCGATGGCACAGGCGGCACTCGGCACCGAGATCGACGTCGAGACGCTCGACGGGACCGAGGCGATCGCGATCCCGGCGGGCACCCAGAGCGGCAGAATTGTCCGTCTGAAAGGAAGAGGCGTGCCCGAGGTCCGGGGACGCAACCGCGGCGACCTCCACGTCCAGATCTTCGTCGACACCCCGTCGGGTCTCACGAAGGACCAGGAGCGCCTGCTGCGCGAGTTCGCCGCGGCGCGCGGCGAGGAGCTCGCCTCGGAAGAGCCCGGCATCATCTCCCGCATCCGCTCAAGTTTCGGCTGACGGGCCGCAACCCGGGACGAGCAGCCATTCCGCAGTCTGACCTCGAATCCGTCCGGCGGGCTGACGCGCTCGTATTCGTCGACGACCTCGACGCACCGAGGCTCGAGCCTGACGACGCCCACCACCTCGCCAACGTGCTCCGCCTCGGCGAGGGCGACCTCGTGGTCGCCTCCGACGGCGCCGGGGCGCACCGGCTCTGCCGCATTGCGCTCGGCGTGGCAAGGCGCGGCCGCCCTGGCCGGGTGCGCCTTGTCCGCCTCGATCCGGTCGGGACGGTGGCGACGAGCCCACCGCCGGCTCCGCCACTCACGGTCGGATTCGCCCTGCACAAGGGTGGTCGACCCGAATGGGCGGTCGAGAGGCTCACCGAGCTCGGCGTCGACCGCATCGTCACGTTCACAACGGCGCGCACCGTCGTCCACCTCGACGAGGCGGGGAGCGCGCGCCGCGGCGAGCGCCTGCGCCGCGTGGCACGGGAAGCCGCGGCGCAGTGCCGACGCCTGAGGCTTCCTGCGATCGTGGGCCCGCTCCCCTATGAGTCGGTACTCGCTGGCGAGCCGACCGGGCTCGCCGTCGCCGAGCCCGGGGCACCACCCGTCACCGCCGCGACGACCTGCATCCTCGTCGGCCCGGAAGGCGGCTTCACGCAAGACGAGCTCGCCCGGGCATCAGCACTCGTCGGCCTCGCCGACACCGTGCTGCGCACAGAAACCGCCGCGGTCGCCGCCGGCGTGCTGCTCGTGTCGTTCCGGGCCGGTCGGGCGCGCCCGTGCTGAGCGGGTCCGCTCAACTGCAAACAAACGCGCGCCACGCTGCGTGGTGGAGTACCGTGATGGTTCAGCAAGGTGGGTGGAGTGCTCGGCACAGACAACATGGACACTTAGAACCCGGATGAGCGATTTCCGAGACCACGCCGCCGAGGCGGAGGACAGCTACGCCGAGACCGTCGGCGTGCGATTGCGGGCCGTGCGCCGCCAGAAGCACATGTCGCTGCAGGCGGTCGAAGCCGCGTCCAGGCAGGAGTTCAAGGCCTCGGTTCTCGGCGCCTACGAGCGCGGTGAACGCGCCATCTCGGTCCCGCGGCTGCGCCGTCTCGCCCAGATCTACGACGTCCCGCTCGACCAGCTCCTCCCCGGAAGCCGCGAGGGGGGTCCGGCTCCCGACGCCGAAGCCCTGACCCGGGCACCGTACGAGACGAAGATCCGTATCGACCTCATGCGCCTCAAGGCGACCAAGGGACCTGAGGCGGAGGCGCTGCAGCGCTTCCTCTCCAAGGTCCAGCTTGACCGACAGGACTTCAACGGACAGGTGCTCACGATCCGCGCCGATGACTTGCGCGTCATCGGCGCCACCTTCGGCCTCGGCGTTGTCGATCTGGTCGAGAGGCTGCAGTTGCTCGGCCTCATCTACGCCGCTTAGTGCCGCGCGTCGCCCCAGAAGCGTGAGGGAGTTCGGCGTCTACGTCCACATCCCGTTCTGCGCGCACCGTTGTGACTACTGCGCCTTCGCGACCTGGACCGACAAGTTCGATCTCGCCGAGGCCTACGTCGAAGCCTGCGTCGCCGACATCCGTCACGCCCGGGCTCGGGGGTGGTTGCGCCCCGCGACGACCGTCTATCTCGGAGGCGGGACGCCGTCGCTCCTAGATGCGGGACTCGTGACCCGGCTCCTTGAGACGATCGATCGTGTCCCGGGAGCCGAGGTGACGATCGAGGCGAACCCCGAGAGCACGACCGGACCCTTCCTTCTCGCCGCACGGCGCGCCGGCGCGACCCGGATCTCGCTCGGGGTGCAGTCGCTCGCACCGCACGTCCTCGCCGACCTCGGCCGCCGGCACAGCCCGGGCTCCGTCGCCCGGGCCGTCGCCCTCGTCGGAGAGACAGGGTTCGCGACCTACAACGTCGACGTCCTCTACGGATCGGTCGCCGAGTCCGACGACGACCTCGCCGCGACGCTGGCGGGGCTGCTCGCGCTCGATCCCCCGCCACCACACTTCAGCGCCTACGCCCTCACCGTCGAGGCCGGGACGCCGCTTGGCCGGGACCCGGGCCGTCACCCCGACGACGATGTCGAGGCGGCACGTTACGAGCTCGTCGACGAAACGCTCGCCGCCGCCGGGCTCAGCTGGTACGAGATCTCGAACTGGTGCAAGCCCGGCCACGAGTGCCGCCACAACCTCGCCTGCTGGCGAGGCGCCGAGTACCTCGGCTTCGGTTGTGCGGCCCACAGCCACCTCGACGGACGGCGCTTTGCCAACGTCGGGTCGCCGGAACGCTACATCGCGGCGGTCAGCGCCGGCGCGTCAACGATCGCCTGGGAAGAGCACCTCAGCCCGGTCGAGCGCGGGCTCGAATCGCTGCAGCTCGCCCTGCGCACCCGCGACGGCGTCGCGTCGTCCGCCCTGCCCGATGACCCCGCGCTCGCCGACCTCGTCCGCCGGCGCGCCGGGCGCGCCGTGCTCACCCGCAAGGGCCGCCTGCTCGCCAACGAAGTCGCGATCCGCCTGCGCATCCCCCCATCGGGCGACTCCGGGCCGGCCGATGGGGGAGATCTCCCCGCACGCGCTGCTGGCGGATGACATGAGAGGGTACGAACTGCACGATCGGATGGTAGAATCCCTGCTCATGGCGGAGACGAGCGTCTGGATGAGCACGAAGCAGGCCGCGGCCTACCTCGGGGTCAACCTGCGCACGCTCTACCGCTTCATCGACGAAGGCGGGCTGCCCGCTTTCAAGTTCGGCCGTGTCATCCGGCTGCGACAACACGACGTCGAGGCGTTCGTCGAATCGGCGCGGATTGCGCCGGGCAGCCTCGAGCACCTCTACCCCGAGCCGACCCGCCAGGTCGGCCGCTGAGTGACGATCACGGCCGAGCGGCCACGGCATCGAGCCACACCGCGACGCCGGCCGCGACGGGCCCCACCACTCACCGACCGAGGGTGGCCCCTCCCGCCAGGGGGCTGAGATGGCGGACAGGCCGGGGCCTCACGCCGCGGCTGCGGGACCCACTGGTACCCTCGGGGCGGTAGACGTGTCCGCGACCCAGGTCAAGATCCAGGTGCCCGGCAACGACCTCATGGTCGGGTTGCTTGGCGAACGGGATGAGTTCCTCCGCCTCGTCGAGCGGGAGTTCGACGAGACGTCGATCCACGTGCGCGGCAACGAGATCACGATCGAGGGACCCGACGCGCACCGGGTCGGGCAGATATTCCACGAACTCGTCGTGCAGCTCGAACGCGGCCAGTGGGTCGACGCCGCCCACGTCGGACGGACGATCGAGATGGTGAAGTCGGACGTCGTGCCCTCCGACGTGCTCTCGGCGGAGGTGCTGCGGCCCGCCGGCGGCCGCCCGGTCCGGCCGATGACCCCGGGTCAGCGCCGCTACGTCGACGCCATCGCGACGAACACGATCACCTTCGGGATCGGTCCCGCCGGGACCGGCAAGTCCTACCTCGCCGTCGCGGCCGCCGTGCGGGCGCTGCAGGAAAAAGAGGTCCACCGGATCATCCTCGCCCGTCCCGCCGTCGAAGCCGGGGAGCGGCTCGGCTTCCTGCCGGGTGATCTCATGGCCAAGGTCGATCCTTACCTGCGGCCGCTCTACGACGCCCTCTACGACATGCTGGAGCCCGAGGGCACACAGCGCCTCATCGCCCGCGGCACGATCGAGGTCGCGCCGCTGGCATTCATGCGGGGCCGCACGCTGAACGCGAGCTTCGTCATCCTCGACGAGGCCCAGAACACCACCCCCGAGCAGATGAAGATGTTCCTCACCCGGATCGGCTTCGGGACGAAGGCCGTCGTCACCGGCGACATCACCCAGATCGACGTCGCCGGCGGACGCTCCGGCCTTGTCGGGATACAAGAGATCCTCGGACCGATCGACGGCGTCGGCTTCGTCCGGCTCGGCGAGTCCGACGTCGTGCGCAACCGCATCGTCCGGGCGATCGTCTCCGCCTATGAGCGCCGCGGCGACCAGGAACCGGCGCACTGAGGCCGTGATGCCCGTCGAGGTCTTCGTCGCCGATGAGCAAACCGAACAGGCGGTCGACTGCGCGCGCTGGGCCGAGCTCGCCAGGGCAGCGCTCGCCGCGGAGGGCGTACGCGGGGACGCCGAACTCTCCGTTCTCTTCGTCGACGAGGAGACGATCGCGGCGTTGAACGAGCGGTTCCTCGCGACGAGCGGGCCGACGGACGTGCTCGCCTTCCCGATCGACGAGGACCAGGTGGTCCTCGGGCGCTCGCCGGACAACGGCGGCAGCGGTCCCGGCTGGGAGAACGCCGAGGACGGCTCGGCGCCCGTCTTGATCGGTGACGTTGTGATCTGCCCCGCGGTCGCCTGGCGCAACGCGCCCGAGCACGCCGGCAGCTTCGACGACGAGATCGCGCTCCTCCTCGTCCACGGGATCCTCCATCTGCTCGGCATGGACCACGAGCGGCCCGCCGAGGCCGAAGCGATGGGGGCCCGCGAACAAGAGCTCCTCGACGATCTCTTCCGCTCCAAGAGCACCTGATGCTGGCGACGTCGTTCGGCGCGACCGACGCGGGTCTGCTCGTCGCGGTCCTCGTCCTCATCGGGCTCTCCGCCGTGCTCGCCCTCGCGGAAACGAGCCTCGTACGCACAAGTCAGGCTCGCGCCCGCTCCCTTGCCGACCAAAAGCGCCGCGGCGCGAGGTCGCTCCGGCGGCTCGTCGAACGCCCCGAGCATTTCCTCGCGCCGCTGCTACTGCTCGTCCTCATCTGCCAGCTCGTCGCGGCAAGCCTTGTCGGCGACGAGGCGTCACACCTGTTCGGCGCGCTCGGCCTCACCGTGGCGATCGTCTTCGAGGTCGTCATCATCTTCGTCGTCGCCGAGGCGATCCCCAAGCAGTGGGCGGTCCGCCACACTGACCGCGCCGCGCTGTTCGCGGCGCCGTTCGTCACGACGATCGTCAACTTTCCGCCGGTGCGGGCCGTGGCATCGCTCCTCATCGGTCTCGCCCACCTCGTCACGCCGGGACACGGGTCCGACTTCGAGCCCGAAGTCACCGAGTCTGAGCTCCTCGCCCTCGCCGACGTCGCGGTCGACGAGGAGGTGATCGAGAACGAAGAACGCGAGCTCATCTCGTCGATCATCGACTTCGGCGACACGATCGTGCGCGAGGTGATGGCGCCCCGGCCCGACGTCGTCGCCGTCGACGCGGCGACGAGCGTGAGCGCCGTCCTCGAGCGGGCGATGGCCTCCGGGTTGAGCCGGATCCCCGTCTATGCCACATCCCTCGACGACGTCGTCGGCGTCGCCTACACCCGCGACGTCGTGCGCGCCGTGCGCGCTGGCAACGAGGATCTCCCGATCGGTCAGCTCTGCCGGCCGGCGCACTTCGTGCCGGAGACCAAACGGGTCGCACCGCTGCTGCGGGAGATGCAGTCCGAGAAGTTCCACCTCGCTGTCGTCGTCGACGAGTACGGCGGCACGGCGGGCATCGTCACGCTCGAGGATCTCCTGGAAGAACTCGTCGGCGAAATCGCCGACGAGTTCGACGCCGACGACCCGCTCATCGAGCCGCTCGGCGGCGGCGCGTTTGTCGTCTCGGGGCGCATGGCGCTCGACGAGGTGAACGAGCTCCTCGACGCCGATCTGCCTGCCGGCGACTGGGACACCGTCGCCGGCCTGTTCCTCCACCTCCACGGTCGCGTCCCAGCCGAGAACGAGTCGGTCGCCGCCGACGGCTACACCCTCGTCGCCGGGCGGGTGCAGCGCCGTCGGATCGGCAAGGTGCGGATCATCCCGAACTCGTCCGCCGGACGCGGTGACGACGGCTCCGCGCCCGTTCCGGCGGCGGCGCCGTGAGCCCGGACTCCCCGGAAAAACCGCCTCGCCCGCCCGGCCCGGACGGCACCAGGACGGGGGCGCGAGCACTCGACACCGGCGGCGCCGCGTTCCGTTCGGGCTTCGTCACCGTCGTCGGCAGGCCGAACGTCGGCAAGTCGACGCTCGTCAACCGCATCCTCGGAACGAAGGTCTCGATCACCGCAAGAACCCCGAACACGACGCGCCGTCGCGTGCGCGGCGTGCTGAATGGCCCGGACTACCAAGCCGTCTTTGTCGACACGCCCGGGATCCACAAGCCACGCTCGACGTTCGGGGCCCGCCTCAACTCCACCGCGACCAATGCCATCGCCGATGTCGACGTCTGCGTTCTCGTGGTCGACGCCACGGCGCCGATCGGACCAGGTGACTGCTTCATCGCGGCGCGCCTGCCAGGCGACACCGTTGTCGCCGTCAACAAGATCGACGCGGCGTCGCGACCAACGAACCTCCGCCAGCTGACGCGGGCCGCGAACGAGCTCGGGCTCGCCGGAGCCGAATACTTCCCCGTCTCGGCCCGGACCGGGAGCGGCGTACCAGCCCTGACATCACACCTCGTCGGTCGGCTCCCCGCCGGGGCACGCTGGTACCCCGAAGGAGTGGTGAGCGACGTCCCCGAGGCCTTCTTCGTCGCCGAACTCGTACGTGAGCAACTGCTGAAAGTGGCGCGCGACGAGCTGCCGCACTCGATCGCCTGCCGGGTCGTCGAGTGGGAATGGCCGTACATCCGCTGCGAGATTCTCGTCGAGCGCCCGAGCCAGCGCCCGATCGTCGTCGGCCGGCGCGGCGAGCGGCTGAAGGCTGTCGGCACCGCGGTGCGCCATGAGCTCGCACCCGGCGCCTATCTTGACCTCCACGTGCGGGTCGTGCGCGACTGGCCGGGGCGCCTCGACGAGATCGAGCGCCTCGGCTACTGAGCGGGCTCGCCGGCGAGCGCCCGGAGGAACTGCTCGGCCACACGACGGTCCTTCGTCCGCCGCATCGGCGGCAACGCCCGGATGAGCTGCCCGCGGTAGCTGGCAGTCGCCAACCGCGAGTCGAGGACTGCGACAACGCCGCGGTCGCTCGCCGAGCGGATCAGCCGACCCACGCCCTGGGCGAGGAGCGTCGCCGCTCGCGGCAGGTCGATCGTCGCGAAGGCGTCCCGGCCAGCGCGCTCGCGGCGCGCCGCGATCAGCGGATCGTCGGGTCGGGGGAACGGGATGCGGTCGATGACGACGAGCGACAGGGTCGACCCCGGGACGTCGACCCCCTGCCAGAAACCCATCGTCGCGAAAAGGCAGGTGGCACGCTCGCCGCTGAACCGGTCGAGCAGCGCCGCCTTGGACAGATCGCCCTGGGCGAGCAGGGGGAACGCCAGCCGGGCGCGGCAGGCCGCAACGGCGCGGGTCATCGCGCCGAAGCTCGTGAACAGCGCCAGCGTCCGGCCCTCGGCCGCCTCGATGAGCGCGACGAGCTCGCCGTGAATCGCCTGCTCGGCGTCGTCCCGGCGCCGATCCTGCAGATGAGCCGCGCAGTACAACAGGGCGTGTTCGTCGAAGGCGAACGGGCTGCCGACGTCAATCTCGTCGATCTCGCCGGCCGCAGCACCGAGATGGACTCCCAGGCCCGGCGCGATCGTCGCGCTCGTCAGGATCACCGTCCGTTTCCCGAACAGCCTCGTGGCGAGCGTCGGCGCGACGTCGATGGGCGCGACCCGCAACGCCGGGCGCATTCCCCTATCTACCCAGGCGACGTCGTCCTCGTCGCCGGCGACAAGCCGCTCGACGTCGGCCCGCAGCCGCCCGGTCGCGAGCATGGCACGCATCGCCGGCTGGCTGTCGTCGGCGCCGTCCCCTCCGCCAGCCGAGACACGCCGGCCGAGAACCGACTCCAGCCGCGTCAGTCGGCCCCGCAAGAGGCCGACGACTCGGCCGAGCTCCCCGCTCGGCGCGCCAGAGAGTCGCTCGCCGGGCGTGGCGGCCAGCGCCTCCTCGAGACGCGCCGCGGTGTCGGCGAGATCGGCGACCACGCCGGGGCGCCGGATGCCGAACTTGAGGGCAGCGCCTGCCGCGGCGGCGACGGACCGTAGCCGCCCGGCCCCGATCGACACCCCGAGGCTCTCGGTCACGACGTCCTCGAGTGCGTGCGCCTCGTCGATGACTAGCACGTCATGTGCCGGCAGCACGGCGCCGTCGCTCGCGAGGTCAGCCCCCAAGAGGTGGAGGTTCACAACGACGACGTCCGCGGCCGACGCCGCGGCCCGCGCCCGTTCGGCAAAGCACTCGCCGCCCGACGGGCAACGGAAGGTGCCAGGGCACTCGTCTGCAGAAACGCTGAACGAGGACCACAGCTTGTCGTCCGGCTCCTCGACGAGCTCCGCCCGGTCGCCGGTCGTGGTCCCGTCCGCCCACTCAAAGATCCGGCGGGCCGCGGCAGCGCGCTCGGCGTGGGACGGGGCGTGCTCTCCGAGCAGTCCCTGGCTCCCGGCGAGCCGGGACTCGTTCAGCCTTTGCACGCAGAGGTAGTTCGCGCGGCCCTTCAGCACCGCCCAGCTGAACGGCCGCAGGCCAGTGACCAGGAGCGGGATGTCCTTGCTGGCGAGTTGGTCCTGTAGGGCCCTTGTCGCCGTGGCGACCACGCTCTTGGCGCCGAAGACGGCGAGAGGCAGCAGGTAAGCCAGCGACTTGCCGGTGCCGGTTCCGGCCTGCACGACCAGGTGACGCTGCTCGGTGATCGCCACCGCCACGGCCTGCGCCATCTGCACCTGACCGGGCCGGTCCTCGCCACCACCGGGAAGTTCGGCGGTGACCTTGCGGAGCAGGTCGGCGACGCCGTCGGGGTCCGGCTCCGTCACCGCGGGAACACTATCTCGGAGGAGGATCGGTCCCGTAAGCGACACCGCCTGGCCCGGGCCGGGATGGAATACCTGCCAGGGGGGTCGGCAACAGGCAGAGCGGTCGGTCGCAGATGATCCGCGTCCCAGGAGAGCAGCGATTGGCTCTGCGAGAAGGATTCGCTGCCGTAGCGAGATCGCCGACTCGGTCGCGGCAACGACGGAGACGATCACGGATCCGAGGTGTCGTCCCCGGCGACCCGAACCATCGATAGAAGGCCGCCCCCTCGCCGGCAATCGCGGCGGGTGGTCGATGACCGGCTGGAATTGGCCGACGCGAAAGTTCGGCGATACTCGTGGAGATCCGCCGCCAGCCCCGGTGCGGAAGATCTTGACGTCGGAGAGATAACTGGGCGCGCAAGGTCGTCGAGAGTGGTGCGTCTCGCGCGGTCGCCCGTGCGAGACCGAGGTGGACCGCGGTCATGTCACGGCCTTATCGGAAAGGCGACCGCCCCGCCTCCGTTTGCGCAACCCGCCCACAGCCGGGGGTCGGGACCGTCGCCACGGGCGCAGGGAGGGCCAGCCGGCAGAAGGGCGCTGCTTCGCTGGACTCGGCGGAAGAAGATGCCCATGCCGTTGACGCCCGCGACGTTCGCGCCAAAGACGCACTCGTGCCTGCTCGCCGCACCCGCCCACACGAGGCGAACCCGCTCTGGCAGCGCGGCGCGTCACCGGCGAGGAGGCCGCCCAGCTGGACCAGCACACGCGGCCTCCTCGTCCTCCGACGGCGCTCCCGCTGGCGTCGGCCTCCTGCTCCAACTGCGACGGCTGACTGCGAGTCCTCGTGGTTGCGGACAGCCGCGTCGGCGTCGACGACGGCCCTCTCCCCAATAGAGGTAGGTGGGCAGCTCGGTCCGCCCGCCGCGCCGGGTTTGCGAACGCAGCCGTTCACGCCATCGCTGCGGCGAGGGCGGTCCGCGCCTCTCCGGCTGCAGCCTCCGGGTCGTCGAGGACGTACTCGACGGCGCGTCCAGAAGGCGTAAGGAAGACGAGGACGATCCGGTCCACCCGCCGGCCCAGCGCCAGGCGGAGCGCGAGCGCGTAGGCCCCGGCCTGCTTCCGGTAGCGGAGGGCGGCACGCGATGCGGCAGACGGGCTCGGGAGAACGTCCGTCTTGTAGTCGACGACAACGAGGTGGTCTCCCTCGACAAAGCAGAGGTCGACGATGCCTTCGAGCACGCCCGAGCCGACCGGGACCGTGACTGGCAGCTCCCGCCAGCACCGCGACGCCGCAGCGGCCGCGGCTACGACCGGGGCCGCAAGGGCGGACCTCGCGAGCGCCCCCACTTCGCCGGCATGATCGGCACAGCCCTCGCGGGACGCCTCGACGGCCACGAGCTCGTCGAGCCCGCTGGCACTGGCGAGATCGACCCGCTGCAGCACGCCGTGCACCGCCCGGCCGATTGCCGTCGCCGCCCGACGCGATCTCCACCGCGTCCGATCGACGGGCTCGTCCTCGTCCGCCGTCCGCAGGGTCCCTCCGGCCTGCTCGTCGCGCCCGGCGAGCTCGGCAAGCTCGGTCGCCGCCATGCTCGTCGGCCGCGCCGCCCGGCCGGTGATCTCGGCCCGTTCGGCGCACCAAGCGGCGAAGGCCTCCGGGGTCGCGGCCGGACCGGCCGCCGCGGGCGGCCGGGCCCGGCGGGCGGTACGCGCCCGGGCCCCCACCGCCCCGCCACGAGAGGAGCCGTCCTCCCAGAGCCCGCCGAGGTCCCCGAGACGGGACGCGACACGTTCGGCGAGCGACGGCCGACCCTGCCCTGTGGCGCGCGAGCGGTGGAGCGAGACGACGAGGTGGTCCCGTGCCCGGGTCATCGCCACGTAGGCGAGGCGGAGCTCCTCGTTGGTGCTTTTTTCCAGCTCGACCTGGGCGCAGGCGGCGAAGCCGGGTGTCTCGATCTCGCGGCGCAGGCGAACTTCGGCCCTGCCGGCGGCGTCGAAGAGCACCGTGCTGCGCCCCGCCGAGCCCTGGAGGTTGCCGCCGAGCTCGGCGACGACGACGAAGGGGAACTCGAGGCCCTTCGCGGCGTGGATCGTGAGGATCCGCACGGCGTCGTCGACCTCGCTCATTCTCGTCTCGTGGGCACGAAACCGGCTTGCCGCCTGGCGATCCATCCACTCGAGCATCTCGGCAATCGATCCACCGCCCGAGGTGGCGAAGGTGCGCGCCTCGTCGACGACGAAGCGGATCCGGCGCACGGCCTCCCGCCCGTGCCGCGTCATCGCGGCGAGCTCGAAGACCGCGAGGTCGCGGACGACGGCTTCGGTCGTGCCGATGACCCCGAGCCGGTGGCGGTCCGCGGCAACCGCCGCCAGGCGGCTTAGAGCACGCGCCACGGGATCATCGGGGTCGACCCCCGACCCGGCGTCGAGGCTCCACACGCCGCCTTGCCGGCGATAGCGGAGCAGGTCGTCGTCACCGCAGGCAAGCATCGGCGTGCGCAGCGCGGCAATGATCGCCGCCTCGTCACCCGGGGAGTCGATCGCCCGCAAACAGGCGAGGAAATCCCTCACCTCCGGCGAGGCATAGACGAGCGAGGTCGAGTCGACCCTGTAGGGGATGTCCGCGGCGTCGAGCGCCGATTCGAGCTCCGCGAGACCCGTGCGGCGGGAAACGAGGATGGCGATTTCGCCGTAGCGGACGCCATGGGTCTCGGTTCGGGTCTCGACAGGCCACTCGTCTCGCACCGCCGCGCCGATGACTACGGCGATCTCCGCGGACTCGCGGACGCGACGTTCGTGCGCGGAGAGCTTCGAACCCGCCTCGGCGCCGAGGACCGTGACCGGCACCCGGGAACCCGGCCCGCGGTGCGGGCACAGCGGCGTGTAGCCCGACCCAGCCGCAGCGGCGGAACCGGGGTCGTCCCCGGGGGCGAGCAGCGGCGCGAAGACCCCGTTGACGAAGGCGATGACGCCGGGGACCGAGCGGAAGTTCGTCGTGAGATGGACGGGGCCCGTCGGGACGAGATCGCCCATCGCGGCCTCGTAGAGCTCGGGCTCGGCGCCACGGAAGCGGTAGATCGACTGGCGGGGGTCGCCGACGAAAAAGAGCTTCCCGGGGACGGATCCTCCCCGCCCGTCGGCGGCGAGGAGCCGGACGATCTCGAGCTGGAGCGGGTCGGTGTCCTGGAACTCGTCGACGAGGATGTGGCGGTAGCGGGCGCTAACCAACCGTCGCACGTCCGGGTGGCCCCGCAACAGGTCGAGGCAGAACACGAGGAGGTCGTGGAAGTACAGCTCCCCGCTTCGCCGGCGATGGGCGGCTGCCGAGACCGCCGCCGCCCCGAGCCGTCGTACCAAAGCGTCGAGGACGATCCCCCGCAAACGGGTGGCGTGCGCCGATCGCAGCCCGTCGACGACGGCGACCTCGTCCCGAACTTGGCCAACATCGAGGCCGACCCAGTCTGTCTTGCGGCCTTTGTTGCCCACCTTCCACGGACGGACCGAACAGAGCCATTCGAGGCGCTCGGCCCAATCGGCGAGCCCGCTCGCCCGGTCACTCTCGGCCTCGATCTCGCCTAACAGCGCGACGAGTGTGTCGGCGTCATCGCGACAGGCCCCGCGCCGTGCGCATACGGCGCGCATCGCCTCGACGAGGGCAGAAGTGGCGGTGTCGACGTCGCTGGCGAGATCCGCGGCCGGAAGCACCGGGCCGGGTTCCGCCCCCCTGTAGCGGTCCCAGGCCGCGTCGATCTCGAACGCGAGCCGCCGGAGGTGGCCGAGGGTGACGCCGATCGCCAGGGAGGCCGTGACAAGCGCCTCGCTCTCCACGTCATCGAGCAGCGCCTCGAGGAGGATCCCGAAGCGTCGCTCGAAGTCGGTGCCGGACTGGATCTCGTCGAGGACCCGGATGCGCAGCGGCAGCCCTGCGGCGAGGGGGTGCTCGAGGAGGATCCGCTGGGCGAACCCGTGGATCGTCGACAACGACGCGTTGTCGAGCTCGTGGAGCGCGGCCCTTGCCCAGCTGCCCTCGGCGGTTGCCGACGCTTCGACGAGCTCGTCGTGCACCCGCTCGCGCAGGTCTGCCGCGGCCGCTTCGGTGAACGTGATCGCCGCGACCTCGCCGAGCGAGGCGTGCTTCGTCGCCGCGAGCGCGAGCACCCGGCGGACGAGTTCGCTCGTCTTGCCGGTGCCGGCCCCAGCTTCGACGAAGAGCGTGGTGTCGAGCTCCTCCCGGATGGCCCGACGCGCCGTGCCGTCGACCGCCGGCAAAGGCTCACCCATCTTCGGGCTCCTCGACCAGGCCGACGTAGCCGGCGAGCGGGGATGCCGTCCGCGCCACCCGCCAGAGGACGTCGCGTTCGGCGGGACAGATACGGTCGAAATCGCACCAGCTGCAGTGCTCGAAGGATTCCTGCCGGGGCTCGCCGGGCCGGCAGGGGAAGGAGCCTGATCCGACCGTGCTAGCGAGCAGTGTGAGGACCTCGCGAGTGCGCTTGATCGTCTCCTCGTCGAGCTCGACCGCGACCTCGCCCGGTTCGTCGATGAACCGATAACTCGCACGAACCGGGGCGGGCGGGTCGGTCACGCCGAACGCGTCGCGTGCCGCCAGCGCGTAGATCGGGAGCTGGAGGTGCCGGCCGCGATCGACCGGATCGTCGGCGATGCCTGCGTACGACGACGCCTTGCCCGTCTTGTAGTCGATGACTTCCAGCGCCCCGTCGACGAGCCGGTCGACGCGGTCGATCTTCCCCCGGAAGCTGAGTGAACGGTCCCCCACGATGAACTCGACCGCGGGCACACTGGACGTGCCGAATAGCCATTCGACGGCGACTGGCCGCGCCCCGCGCCGACGCCTCGTTTCGGCGTCGCGTGCCCGTTCGGCCTCGAGTCGCTCGAGAAGCTTCCGCCGGACTCCCGCCCACAGGACCCGCTTACCGGTACGGCCGAGCCGCTCGAAACGGTCGCAGACCTCGGCCGCGATACGAGCGAGCCGCGCCGCGCCCCCGGCTGGGTCACGGTCCGCGACGTCTGGCTGCTCGATGACCTCCCGCAGGTACCGCTCGAGGACCTCGTGGGCGATCTGGCCACGATCGCGCGAATCGATCTCGACGCGGCGCTCCGGCGGGTCGACGACCTCGCAACCGAGCTCGTGACCGAGAAAGTAGCGGAATGGGCAGACAGCGAATTCCTCGAGGGTGGTCGGCGACAGGACCCCACCGACGAGACCGCCGACGCCCACTCCGGCCGGGATCCTTCCCGCGAACCGACCGAACGAGCGCGCCCCGCGTGCTTCGACGACCCGACTGCCGGCCAAGAGGTGAGGCGACGCCGTAACCAGGAAATGGGGGTCACCGTCCCGCTGGAAAGCCGCTCGCACGAGCAGGGTCGCGCTCACGAGCTCGCTCTCGCCGATCGCCGGGAGCGAACCGGCCGCCACCGACTCCAGGGTGCCGGCTGCGCTCGCGACCCGCCGGGTCGGTAGGTCCCGAGCAACGAAGCGGCTCCGGATGCGGGCGCGGCCGTCGCGGGAGTCACGTGCTCGTCGCGCCAGCACTGTCCTTTGCGCTTCGCAAAGCGCGAGGAGTAGCCGACGGCGGTCGCGTTCGACCGCGCCCGCCGGGGTCGCGACGTCCAGTCCGACGTGCTCGCGGTCCTCGGCGGCAAGCATTGCGCTCGCCGGGGCCCGGCGTGGCAGGTCGCCTTCCACGCACCCGAGCACGACCACGAGATCGAGCTCGACGCCGGTCGCGGACTCCAGCGGGCCGACGACGATCCCCGCAGAGAGCTGGCCCGTCGGCGGGGCGGGGCGTTCGAGCACGCCCCCAACCGCCCGGGAGAAGCGGGCGAGATCGGGACGGCCGTCGACGCCGTCGAGCGCCCCGAGCCCGTCGAGCTCGTCGGAAAGCACCCGACCGATGGCCCCGTCGGGTCCATCGCTTGCGAGCCACCCGCCATCTGCCCCGAGATAGCGGGTAAGCGCGGCACGCGACCAGTTTGCGAAGCTCAACCAGCTGTGCAGGGCACGGGCCTCGCGGCAGATCCCGTCGAGCTCGTCGATGAACGCCCGCAAGGTGGCCGACGCCGCGAGCTCATCGCTTGGGTGCCGGGTACCAGCCTTCACGCCCCCCGTCGGCTCGGCGCCGCCGAAGCGGCGCTCCTCGGCAAGGGCGCGGCGGTTCTCCTCGGCAAGGGCGTCGAGGTGGCGTCGCCACTCGGCGGCGTCACCGCCGACGATCCCGGCAAGGCGCGAGACCCGCTCCCAATCCCCGACCGGCACCGCTTCCCCGCCGGCTTGGCGCACTGGCGCCGAACGGAGCCAGGCCATGACCGCGGCACGCTCCAGTCCCGTGGCCGCGAGATCGAGCAGCCCGGTGAACGCCTTCGCCGTCGAGGCGTCGGCCATCCGCTCGGGTGACGGGCCGTTCCATCTGATCCCGGCCTCGCCGAGCACACTGGCAATCAGCCGGCGGTACGGGTCACGCGACGTAAACAGCAACGCCACACGGTCAGGAGCGCCACCGAGGGCGAGGTGAGCGATGACGAGGCGGACAGCGGCGCGCGTCTCGGACTCGGCGTCCGGGGCCTCGAGGCCCTCGCCCACCGGAACTGCCCCGTCCGGGTCAGGTCCCGCCGTCTGGCGCGCCACCCCGCCGACGAGGGCGAATCCCGCCGCGCGCAGCGTTTCGCCCAACCTCCGGATCGGCGCGTCAGCAGCGGCGTCGGCGACGAGCCCGAGATGGACGACGAGCTCGCTCGCCCCGGCGAGTGCGGCGAGGAGGCGGAGGTCGGCGGGGCGCACCTGTTCCGGCAGATGGACGATGAACCGGCCCCAATCACCACCGCGCCGACCGCGGCCGACCTCGTCGGCGGCGGCGCCGACGAGGTCGACGTCGTCGAACCAGTCGCCGCGTAGCCGCTCCCGCATCGCCGTGCACAGCTCCGAGAGGTCTCGCCCGTGGGGACCGACCGCGGACAGGCGGCGAAGCCCTTCGGCGTCGAGCTGGCGCACCTCCTTGTAGAGGTCGACGAGCTCCTGCTCCGTCGAAGGGTGTTCGGCCACCTCGGCGAGAAACGTCGGGCGGGCGCGCAGCGCGGCGCGGGCAGCGGCCCCGAGCGCGGCGCGGGTGAGCGGACGGCGTCGGTCGAGCCGGCAGACCTGGCCGCCGAACTCCTCGGCGAGGTCGGCCAGCTGGAGAAAACGGACGTTGACGAGCCCGCTATTGCCATCGCGGCGCGGTCGGGCCGCCAGGCGGTGTCTCAGGGCGCGAGCCGAGCGCGCCGAGGAGGCGACGACGGTCACCGGCTCCATCGGGTCTTCGCGCCGCGATTCCTCGAGGGCGCTGGCAATCGCCTCGAAGGCGGATGTCCCGTAGCTGACGAAGCGCAGGCTTCCCGGCACCCCGGCGAGCATACGGCCCGGTCGCGACGGCGGTCGTTCCGTGAGCGCTCCTCGGCGTCCTCAAGTTGAGGCGCCCGACCGGCTGCGGGTGGCTCCCACCCGATAGCGGTGCAGTTCGCGCGCCGCAGCCTCCCGGTCCGGCGAGCGTCGGCCAGCGGATCGTCTCCCAGATCGGCCGGCCTGGCCGTCGGGGCGCAACCGCTCGACACGCACCTGGCCCACAGGTGAGGACGTGGAACGCGGCGCTTGGCTACGACGCGGCCCACTTCCTCACGGCCCAGGTCGAAAGGATCGGCCTCGCGATACCTCGAGGCTTCGTTGGCGACCGGGCACAACAACGGCGAGACGGGGTCGACACCGGCTGCCGGCGATTCCGTGCCGACGCTGGAAGGACCGCAGACCGGACTAGCTTCCCCGTAGTGCCACGCGCCACGTTCGTCAAGGGAATCGACCCCGAACAGGTACCGCGCCACATCGCCGTCGTCATGGACGGCAACGGCCGCTGGGCGACCCAGCGCGGCCTGGCGCGCACCGAGGGCCACGCCGCAAGCGAAGAGGCGCTCGTCGACACCGTCGACGGTGCGCTCGAGCTCGGAGTCGAGTGGTTCACCGTCTACGCCTTCTCGACGGAGAACTGGAGACGCCCCCCCGACGAAGTGCGGTTCCTCATGAACTTCAACGAGGGGACCCTCCTCCGCAACCGAGACGATCTGAACGCCAAGGGCGTGCGGATCCGCTTCGCGGGCCGCCGAGACTGGCGCGTCCCCCGCCGACTGCTGCGCCACATGGACGACGCCGAAGAGCTCACCGCCAAGAACACGCGGATGACCTTCACCATCTGCTTCAACTACGGCGGGCGAGCAGAAATCATCGACGCCGTCCGCTCGCTCATCACCGACCAGGTCCCAGCGAACAAGATCGACGAGCGCCGCTTTCGCTCGCACCTGTATTTCCCCGACATGCCCGACCCAGACCTCATCGTCCGCACGTCGAGCGAGTACCGCATCTCCAACTTCTTGCTCTGGGAGCTCGCCTACTCGGAACTCGTCTTCACCGACGTCCTGTGGCCCGACTTCCGCCGCGAGGACCTCTTCGCCGCGGTGCGCGAGTACCAGCGGCGGGAACGTCGTTACGGAGGGATCGACCCTTGAGCGCGCCGCGCCCGGCGAGCAAGTCGCCAGTCGCCTGCTGGCCGTCGAGCCGGGTCGGTCGGCGGCACGGACCTCGCGCCGCCTCGCCACCGTGGCGTACCGCGGCGCTCGCCGTCGACGGCCACGCCCTCGGGATCTAGGGCCTGTGGCGAACTACCGCGACTCCGGAGTCGTCCTCCGGACGATCCGCCTCGGCGAGGCGGATCGGATCGTCACGATCCTCACGCCCAGACACGGCAAAGTTCGTGCCGTCGCCAAGGGCGTTCGCAAGGTGAAGAGCCGCATCGGGGCGCGTCTCGAGCCGCTCACCCACGTCGACATGATGTGCTGGCGGGGA
>JBEKLG010000015.1:0-19046 GCA_050010315.1 Acidimicrobiales bacterium | reverse complement strand
GTCACTTACCCCGGGGCAACCGCTCGTCCGACCGCACGGTCCAGGCCGCGCTCAACCTCCTCGACGCCGGACCGACGAGCGCCGAGTTCGGGCTCGGCGTGACGACTGCTCTGAGCGTGTCCCCGGCGGCGACGGTGACGCTCATCGGCAAGGTGAAGGACCACGTCGCCTCCGTCGACCTCGACTGGACCTTCGAGACACTCGACACGAGCCAGCTGATCCAGGCCGACGGTCAGATCGTCTACACACTCACCCAGTTCCGCTACGTCAACGGGGTCAACCTCGTGCTCGGGGGAACCAGGCTCGCCTACCTGCCCGACGGCGGTCAGATCACCAACCGCTCGGTCAACCGCCTCGACTACCGGGCAATCGCCCCGCCGACCAGGCTCTGAGCGACGTTACGTGCCGGCAAGCCCGGCGGAGACATCGTCGGTGTCGACGCGGGGGGCGTCGGCCCACAACCGCTCCAAGGAGTACAGCGAACGTGCCGCGGTGTCAAAGACGTGGACGACGAAATCGCCGTAGTCGAGGAGCACCCATTGCGAGCTCTCCAGTCCCTCCACTTGCCGGACGGAAAGGCCGGCAAGCTCACGGAGGCGCCGTGAGACCTCGTCGACGATGGAACGAACCTGGCGTTCGTTCCTCCCGGCAGTGATGATGAAGTAATCAGTGATGCCGATGAGATCGCCGACATCGAGCACGACCGTCGTCTCGAGCGTCTTCGCCGAGGCCGCGGCAGCGGCGACGAGCGCGTTCGACAGCGTCAACGAGGGCAGCCACCGAGAAAAACGAGGCGACGGCCCGCCGCTACCCGCGACACTTCGGGTCGGGAACTCGCGCAAGCCGTCATCTGTCACGAGCGTACAGCTCGCGTTCTTTGATCATGCGGACCGCGCCCTCTGGGATGAGGTAGTCGAGCGGGCGTCCGGTCGCGGCCCGTTCGCGCAGGTCCGTGCTTGAGATCTCCAGGGCGGGGATCTCGATCGCAACAGCGTTCCAGCCGGCGAGTGGACCCGTCGGCCCCGGCAGGACAGGCGTGGAACCCGGACGGTTGACGACGACGATCGTCGTGGCGCGTCGCACTTCGTCGAGCCGCTCCCAGGTCGCGAGCCCGGCGACCACATCGGCACCAACGATCAAGAAGAGCTCCGCCGTGGGCTGCAAGCGCTGCAGCTCCTCGATCGTGTCGACGGTGTAGGACGGACCGCCGCGGTCGATCTCGAGACGCGACGCCTCGAGACCGTCTACGTCCCCGAGGGCGGCGTCGACAAGCGCCAGGCGGTCCGCCGCCGGAGACACCGGCCGGTCGCCCACCTTCTGCCATGGCTCGTTCGCCACGACGAAGAGCACCTGGTCGAGGCCGAGGGCGTGGCGGGCGTTGACCGCCGCGACGAGATGGCCGACATGGATTGGGTCGAACGTGCCGCCGAAGACACCGATGCGCATCGACACCTCAGCCACGGGGGTTCGTCGCCGGCACGGCGGATCCGTCTCCGGGCGATCGCGGCGCGTGGCAAGGCCAGCGTAGGCGCGGTGAGGTGTCAAGCACCCAGGGCTCGTCACTCCGGACGCCCGATAGCCGGCGGCATTGCCTACTCTGGAGTCATGCGTCAGCTCGCCCCTGATCCGCGGGCGGCACGCGTTCCCACCGCGGTCGACGACGCCACCTGGACCCCCGACTCCTGGCGGGCGCGCCCCGTCGAACAAGGACCTGAGTGGCCGGACCCCGCGGCGCTCGGGGCGGCGCTCGGTGAGCTCAAGTCGTTCCCCCCGCTCGTCTTCGCCGGCGAGACCCGCTTGCTCGTCGAGGCGCTCGGCAGGGTCGCCGAAGGCCGGGCCTTTGTCCTGCAGGCGGGCGACTGCGCCGAATCGTTCAGCGAGATCAACGCCGACGCCATCCGCGACAAGCTGCGGGTGATCCTCCAGATGGCGGTCGTGCTCACCTACGGGTCGGGTGTCCCGGTCGTGAAGATCGGCCGGATCGCCGGTCAGTTCGCCAAACCCCGTTCGTCACCGACCGAGTCCTGGGGCGGCGACGAGATTCCGTCGTTCCGCGGACACATCGTGCACGATGACGCGCCGAACCTCGCGGCCCGTCGGCCGGACCCGTCTCGGATGATCGACGCCTACCGGTACGCTGCCGCGACCCTCAACCTCGTGCGCACCTTCACAAAGGGCGGATTCGCCGCGCTTGGCCAGGTTCACACCTGGAACCAGCAGTTCGTCGCCACGAGCCGCGAGGGTCGCCGCTATGAGGAAGCCGCTGAGGCGATCGACCGCGCCCTCCGCTTCCTCACTGCCTGCGGCGTCAACCTCGACTTCGACGCGCCGACCCAGCAGGTCGACCTGTACACAAGTCACGAGGCCTTGCTCCTCGACTATGAGGCATCGCTCACTCACCGCGACCAGCTGACCGGTGACTACTACGACGGCTCGGCGCACATGCTGTGGATCGGGGAGCGGACCCGCCGGATCGACGGCGCGCACGTGGAATTCCTGCGCGGCGTCCACAACCCGATCGGCGTGAAGCTCGGCCCAACGGTGTCGCCCGAGGAAGCGGTGGCGATCTGCGCGGCATTAAACCCCGGGCGGATACCCGGCCGTCTCACGCTCATCACGCGCCTCGGCGTGCGCGAGGTGACCCGACTGCTGCCGCCGATCGTGCGCGCCGTAACCGACGCGGGACACGTCGTCGTCTGGGAATGCGATCCGATGCACGGCAACACGTTCGTTTCCGACAACGGCCGCAAAACGCGACATTTCGACGACGTCCTCGGCGAGATCAAGGGCTTCTTCGCCGTCCACAGCCAAGAGGGGAGCTGGCCCGGCGGCGTCCACGTGGAGCTCACCGGCGATGCCGTCACCGAATGCCTCGGCGGGGCAGAGGACATCCTCGAAGAGCACCTCTCGTTGCGCTACACGACGACCTGTGATCCGCGTCTCAACGGCCGCCAAGCAGTCGACCTTGCCTTCCGCGTCGCGGAGCTCCTGGCCGACTGATGCCTCGTTCCGCCGCGGTGCGACGGGCCGTCCTCACCGCATCGTTCATTGTCGCGGCGACGGGCCTTGGTACGTTGGATGGCGGGGCTGGTGGGGCCCGGCACTCATCGAGCCCGACGACCACGACGACCCTGCCTTCAACGCCAGGCGCGGCGACGTGCGCGTATCCCGTAACTCCCACGACCCCGACGACGACGACCACGACCACGACGACGATTCCGAAGACGACGACCACGACGACGACGATTCCGAAGACGACGACCACGACCACAACAACCACGACGACGACGACCACGACCACAACGACGACCACGACCACAACGACGACGATTCCGAAGACGACGACCACGACGACGATTCCGAAGACGACGTCCACGACGACCACGACGACGACGCCGACGACCACGACCACAACGACGACCACGACCACAACGACGACCACAACGACCACGACGACGACGACCACAACGACGATTCCGAAGACGACGACGACCACGACGACGATTCCGAAGACGACGACGACGCAGCCGGCTGCGCCGACCGCCGAGCGGTCCGCCTACTACCTCGTCAAGTCCAACGGGGGTGTCCGACCCTACGGCGGTGCCAGATTTCGCGGCTCAGAGGCGGCAAGACATCTGCACGTGAGATTCGTCGGTGGCGCGGTCACCGCCGACGGCGGCGGATACTGGCTCGCGACAACGCGGGCAAACGTCTATCCGTTCGGCGATGCCCACTTCCTCGGTTCACCGGTCCACCTGCGCCGTCGCAAGCCGATCGTCGCGATCGCCTCGGCACCGTTCGGCGAGGGCTACTGGCTCGCCGCGACGAACGGCGCGGTCTACAACTACGGCACCGCGCCGTTCTGCGGGTCGCTCGTCCACACCCGGCTCGCCTCGCCGATCGTCGCCTTCGCCCCTACTCCGGACGACGCGGGCTACTGGCTCGTCGCCGCCGACGGCACCGTCTACGACTACGGCAACGCGCCGAATCTCGGCTCGCCGCTGGCGGCGAGACTCAACGGCCGGGTGACCGGCATCGCCTCGACCGCCGACGGGCGCGGCTACTGGATCACTACGTCGTCAGGCGTCGTCTACCGCTTCGGCGACGCGCCGCGCTTCGGCTTCCGGACGGTGCCGGCGAAGTCGAGACCGGTCGTCTCGATCGTCCCGACCGCCGACGGTGGCGGATACTGGCTCGCCACCGCCAAGGGGAGAGTCTTTAACCACGGCGACGCCCGTTTTGCCGGCTCGCTCGCTCGCACACCACCCCCGCGTGGCGTCACCATCACCGCGTTGATGCGCACCTTCGTCGTTGTCCGGCCGGTTCTCGTCACGTTGCCCCACGGCGCCTTCGGCTACGACATCTCGAACTTCCAGTGCAGCTCACCGGGATCGAGGCAAGCCATGGTCGGCCTGCCCTCCCGTTCGGCGGTCTCGGTCATCCAGGTTGCGGGATGGCTCGACGGCGCCGACAACTCATGCCTCGCTGCCGAGGCGGCCTGGGCCAAGAGAGCGGCGGGATCTTCCGGCGCGTCGTACTCGCTGTACCTGTTCGTCAACTCCCCGGACACCTCGGCACGTGCCGGCACCATGGAGGCGAGCGGGCCCCGGGGAACCTGCGCAACGATCACCGCCAAGGCCAGGGCGCTGTGCGCGGCCTACAACTACGGTTTTAACGGCGCCAACCAGGCTCTCGCCTACGCGACGGATGAGCATGTCCACGCCCGGTTGTGGTGGCTCGACATCGAGAACGACTCGCTCTCGCCGACCGACCACTCCGACTTTGCGGCGGGGTACTACTGGTCGCGATCGAGGGCGCTCAACGACGCGACGATCGAGGGGGCGCTCGACGCCCTGCACCGGGCGAGCGTCGAGGTCGGCCTGTATTCGACGAGCGTCCAGTTCCCCGTCATCGCCGGCAACTTCGTCCCCGGCTGGCCGCACCTGCCGCTGTGGGTCGCTGGCGTCCCCCGGACGAACCCCCCGTACTCGGAGCGGGGTCTGCCGAGCCCGTCGGTCCTCGGGCCGTGGTGCCAGGGCACGGCGAGCTACGGGAATCTCGGCGGGTCCGGCAACGACCTGTTCGCCCGGGGCGTGCCCCTCATGCTCCAGGAGACGCCCGGCACGCTCGCCTCGCCCTACGGGATCGACCCCGACTACGCCTGCTGATTCGTCGCCGCCCACTCCGGCGGCTCGGCGCCGACCCATTCCGGCTCCGCCGACCGGATGTGGCTCAGTCCCGCGAGGTGTGCCGCGTCGTTGTAACGCACGAGACGCCAGCGCGAGCCCGTGTGGCGCCACTCGGTGATCGAGGTGTTGTCGGGGTGGAGGCGGACGACGTTGCCGTGCTCGGCGAGTTCGAGGAAGCGGATCAGCGAAGCATCGATGACGCCGCCGTGTGAGACGACGACGACGAGCTCGCCCGGATGGATCGTGGCGAGCGCGACCAGCGCCGCGGCAGCCCGGTCGAGGAAGCCGATCCAGCTCTCGCCACCCGGTGACGTCGGGAACTCCGGATCGTCGCCCGGCAGGCTGCGGCGCTGGTAACGCGTCTCGTACTCGGCCCAGGTGAGCCCGTCGGCCTCCCCGGGGTGGCGCTCACAAAACGGGCAGCTCCGCTCGAAGCCGGTCAGTCCGAGAGCCGGGGCGAGGATTGCCGCTGTCTCGACCGCCCGCGGGAGCACGCTCGTCCACAGCGCCGCCGCACCGGCGAGCTCGCCCGTGCGGACGAGCCGCGCCGCGAGCACCTCGCTCTGGGTTACGCCGCGGGGGGTGAGGCCGCGGCATCCCTTGTGGCCGCCGATCACCGAATCGACGTTGGCGAAGGCCTCGCCGTGCCGGATGATGGCGAGCCGCGTCCCGACGGCAATCGCGCCTTCGCCGGACGCCAAGACAGCGGCGAATGACGCCACTTCGCTCACGTTCCGTACCCTACCGGACGCACGGTCCCCGCCAGCGACGATTGAGGGCTCCGCGGGTTCGGACCGCTACGTGCGGATCTGGCCGTCGCCTTCGATCACGAACTTCACCGAGGTGAGCTCGCGCAGCCCCATCGGACCGCGGGCGTGGAGCTTCTGCGTCGAGATCCCGATCTCGGCGCCGAGCCCGAGCTCGCCGCCGTCCACGAAGCGCGTCGAGGCGTTGACGAGCACAGCGGCGGCGTCGACCTCCCGGGTAAAGCGCCGGGCGGCCTCGTAGCTGCGGGTGACGATCGCCTCGGAGTGGCCCGTCGAATAGCGGGCGATGTGGTCGAGAGCGGCGTCGAGATCGTCGACGACCGCGATCGCGAGCTTCATCCGGAGGAACTCCGTCGCGAAGTCCTCCTCGCTCGCCGCCGCGATCCCGGGGAGGATGGCGCGGGTCGCGTCGTCACCGACAAGCTCGACACCACCGAGGGCCAGGGCGATCCTCGGCAGGGCGCGCCCCGCGATGGCGCGGTGGACAAGGAGGGTCTCCATCGCGTTGCACACGCTCGGCCGCTGGGTCTTGGCGTTGACGACGATCCGCTCGGCGACGTCGAGATCGGCGTCGGCGTCGATGTAGACGTGGCAGTTCCCGTCGCCGTCGATGACGTATGGCACGGTCGCGTGCTCGACTACGAGCGCGACGAGGGCCGGCCCGCCACGGGGCACGAGGCAGTCGATCACCCCGCGCAAGCCGACGAACTCCGCGACCGTCTCGTGCCGGGTGTCCTCGACCAGTACGACGCTGTCGGCGGGCAGGCCGGCTTTTTCGATCCCGGACCGCAGCGCGGCAGCGATCGCCACGTTCGACCCGATCGCCCCCGCCGAGCCGCGCAGCAGCGCCGCGTTCCCGGACTTGAGGCAGAGCCCCGCGGCGTCCGAGGTGACGTTCGGGCGGTTCTCGTAGACGACGCCGACAACGCCGAGCGGCACCCGGACGCGCCGGACCGCCAGGCCGTTCGGCAGTACCCAGCCCTCGACGACCTCGCCGACCGGGTCGGCGAGGGCAGCGACGGCGCGCAGTCCGGCGGCCATCTGCTCAAGGCGCGCGTTCCCGAGACGGAGCCGGTCGACGGCCGGGGCCGTGGCCCCGGAACGTTCGGCGCGGGCGATATCGGCGGCGTTCGCCGCGAAGATCTCGTCACGCGCCCGAGCGAGCGCCTCGGCGGCGAACTCAAGGGCATCGTTCTTCGCCGCGCTCGCCGCGCTGGCAAGGACGCGGGCGGCAGCCTTGGCGCGCCGTCCGAGCTCGTCGAGCGAGGTCGAGGCCATGCCCAACGCTACCGGGGTGCACTCCGACGCGGCGAACGCGACCTGCGCGCCGGCGCCGCCCCGCTCAGCACCACGAGGTCGTCGCGGTGGACGAGCTCCCCCGCCAGGTCCGCCGGCAGGTCCGCCAGACGATGACCCAGCCACTCACCGGCCCGGTCGGAGGGCAAGCGGCTGATCCCCTTGGCGATGACCGAGCCATCCGCCGAGGCGATCTCGATCGCGTCGTCGCAGCCGAAGGGCGCGATGACGGCGACGACGCCCGCCGGCAACAGGCTCGCCTCCTGCTCGACCAGGGCACGCCGGCAGCCGTCGTCGACGACGACTCGCCCGGCAGCCGGGAGAGCGAAGGCGATCCACGCCTTGCGCGCCGGGAGCCGTTCGGCCCGCGGGAGGATAGTCGTGCCGACCCCCGCGGCCCCGTCGGCGGCGCCGACGACGACTCCGGGACGGCTCGCCCCGGCGATCACCGCCCGCACCCCGCACCACGCCGCCATCCGGGCCGCGGCCAGCTTGGAGGCCATCCCGCCGCTACCGACGGCGGAACCGGGTCCGCCGGCCACCTCGTCGAAGGCGGCGTCGACGGCGACGACCTGCTCAACGAGCGTCGCGTCGGCGAACCGTCTCGGGTCAGCGTCGAACAGACCTTCGGTGTCGGTGAGCAGGACGAGGCACTCGGCACCGACGAGGTTGGCGATGAGCGCGGCGAGGCGGTCGTTGTCACCGAAGCGGATCTCGTCGTCGGCGACGGCGTCGTTCTCGTTGATCACCGGGACCGCGCCGAATGCGATGAGCCGGGTGATCGTCTCGCGGGCGTGGAGGTACTGCCGACGCGCCCCGAAGTCCGAAAACGACAGCAGCACCTGGGCGACGAACAGGCCCTCCGCCGCGAAGGCGTCGTCGTAGACGCGCATCAGCCGGTGCTGGCCGATCGTCGACAGCGCCTGCAGGGTCGCGGTGTCGGCCGGCCGGCCCCCTGGCGGCCGGGTCGCGGCGATGCCCGCGCTCACGGCTCCCGAGGTGACGACGACGGCCGGGCGTCCGGACCGCCAGAGCTCGCCGATCTCGCGGGCGAGCTTGCCGATCGCGTCGACGTCGACGAGCCCGTCGGAACCGGTCACCGACGTCGTCCCGATCTTCACGACGATCGTCATCGGCTGCTCCCTCCGGTTCGGCACGGACAGGATCGCCCGCCGCCGGCCCCGCCCATCATCCGTCCTCGCTGTAGGTGAACGAGAGCCCGCCGATGCGGACGTCGTCGCCCGGCCGGACCCCGGCGCGGGCGAGAGCCCGGTCGACGCCCAGCCGTCGCAGGCGACGCTGGACGAGAGCCAAGGCGTCGGGGTCCGTAAGGTCGGACACGCTGACCGCCCGCTCGACGGCGCGTCCGACGACGACGAATCCGCGGCGGTCGCGTTTGACGACAACGCCCTCGCCCGCCGGCCGATGCACGACGGGCGTTGCGCCGAGCGAGCCTGCCGAGGCGCGGGCCTCGCCGACAATGGTGGCGAGGCGGCCGACGAGCTGGTTGACGCCTTCGCCGGTGCGCGAGGAGATCTCCAGCTCGCCGCCGTACTCGGCGAGCGGCGGCCGGCGACGTGCCGGGATCGTGTCGGCACGCGAGCCGACGATCACGCGGGGGCGGGCGACAAGGCCTGGGCTGAACCGGGCGAGCTCGTCGAGAAGCACCCTTTCCTGCTCGGCGGGTGGTCGTCCCTCGGTGGGCGCGAGGTCGATCATGACGACGAGCACACGCGCCCGCTCGACGTGGCGCAGGAAACGGTGTCCGAGACCCCGGCCCTCGCTCGCCCCTTCGACGAGGCCCGGGATGTCGGCGACGACGATCTCCGTCGCGCCCGCAGCGGCCGCGTTCTCGCCGAGGCGGACGACGCCGAGGTGCGGCTCGAGCGTCGTGAACGGGTAGTCGGCGATCTTCGGCCGGGCAGCCGAGATCCGGGCGATGAGCGTCGACTTGCCGCAGTTGGGGAAACCGACGAGGGCGACGTCGGCGACGAGCTTCAGCTCGAGGTCAAGCCAGCGTTCCTCGCCCACCTCGCCTTGCTCGGCGAAGGCCGGCGCGCGCAGCCGGTTCGTTCCGAACCGGGCGTTGCCGGCGCCCCCGCGACCCCCCGCGGCGGCCCGCAGCCGGTCGCCCGCGGCCGCGAGGTCGGCGAGTACCCCGCCGCCTTGGTCTCGCACGATCGTCCCGACGGGAACCGGCACGACGAGGTCCCGTCCGGCCCGCCCGTGCCGCTTGCCCGCCGCGCCGTGGGAGCCGTTCGACGCCCGGCGGTGGGGGTGATCCCGGAAGGCAAGAAGCGAGGCGGGCGAGCTCGAGGCTTCAAGGTAAACGTCGCCGCCGCGCCCGCCGTCACCCCCGTCGGGGCCGCCGCGGGCCACGTGCGCTTCGCGACGGAACGACACCGCTCCGGCTCCGCCGTCGCCCGCTTTCACGTGGACCTGGGCCTCGTCGACGAAGCCAGCCATGTCGGTGCCTTTCTCGGGGCGTCGCCGGTGGCCGGTGGCCGGAGCCGCCACGGGTCGGGGCGGATAGCTAGGCGAGCGGGATCACGCCTCGCCGGCCACGACGTCGACGAGATGCCGGCCGCGCCGCTCGGCGAAACGCACCGTGCCACCCGCCAGGGCGAACAAGGTGTCGTCCCCGCCGCGCCCAACGTTCACGCCGGCGTGGAAGTGCGTGCCCCTCTGGCGCACGATGATCGCTCCGGCCCCGACGACGCTGCCGTCGGAGGCCTTCACGCCGAGACGCTGGGCGTTGGAATCCCGGCCATTGCGGGTCGACCCGCCACCTTTCGTCTTGGACACTCAGGCCTCCTCGGATGCCTTGGCGCGGCGGCGCGCCGGTGGGGTCGCGCCGGGATCGATCGCCGTGATCTCGACGGCCGTGTAGCGCTGGCGGTGGCCGAAGCGGCGACGGGCCCGGGTCTTGGGATGGTAGGTGAAGCCGGTGACCTTCGGTCCTCTCGCCTGACCGACGACCTTGCCGACGACCTTCGCCGCGCCGAGCGCGCCGCGACCGGCGAGGACGGTCGGACCGTCGACGACGAGGACCGGCGAGAACGTGACGTCCCCGCTCTCGGTGTCAGCGAGAAGCTCCACCTCGACGACGGAGCCGACCTCGACGCGTTCTTGCTTGCCGCCCGAAGCGATCACTGCGTACATGAGGGCGCCATCCTACCAAGGGGGCGGAGATCCCCAGGACGACCTCGACCTCCCTCGTCGTGGCCGCCCGCGGCTACTCGGCGTCACCGGGGAAGACGATCCCCCGCCCCTTGCACAGCGGGCACGTTTCGCTGAGGGCCTCCAAGAGCCCCTCGCCGACACGTTTGCGGGTCATCTCGACCAGGCCGAGCTCAGAGATCTCAAACACCTGCGTCGGGGTCTTGTCCCGGGACAGCGCGTTGCGCAGTGTCGAGGCGACCTCCTGCCGGTTCGGCCTCAGCTCCATATCGATGAAGTCGATCACGATGATCCCGCCGATGTCCCGCAGGCGGAGCTGACGGGCGATCTCCTCGGCCGCCTCGACGTTGTTGAGGAACACGGTCTCCTCAAGGTTCGACGAGCCGACGTTCTTGCCGGTGTTGACGTCGATCACCGTCAGCGCCTCGGTGCGCTCGATGATGATCGACCCTCCCGAGGGGAGCCAGACCTTATGGTTGAGCGCCTTGTGCAGCTGCTCGTGGATGTGCTGGCGCTCGAAGAGCGGCAGGTCCTCGGCGACCGGGTCGTAGAACTCGACGCGGTCCGCGAGCGCCGGGTCGATCTCGGCGACGTAGGAGCGGATGAGCTCGAACAACACCGGATCGTCGACGATCACGCCTCGGTACTCCTCGGTGAACTCCTCGCGGATCACCCGCATGGCGAGGTGCGGCTCGGAGTACAAAAGGGCTGGCGCCGAGACCCGGCGCGCCTTGTCCGCGATCTCGTCCCACGTCTTTACTAGCTGGGCGACGTCCCGGCGCAGCTCCTCCTCGTTCGCACCCTCGGCAGCCGTCCGGAGGATGATCCCGTGGCCCTCAGGCCGGATCCCGTCGAGCACCCTGCGGAGCCGCTTGCGCTCACGATCGTCGAGGCGCTTCGAGATGCCGCTGGCGTTCGACTCCGGCACGAGGACGACGAATCGGCCCGGGATCGAGACCTCCTGGGTGAGACGGGCGCCCTTCACGCCGATGGGGTTCTTCGTCACCTGGCAAAGGATCGTCTGGCCCGGTCTCAATAGGTGCTCGATCCGGGTCGTGCCCGGGTCGCGTTCGATCCCTTCGTCGCGATCCGTCTGGACGTCGCCCCAGTACAACACGGCGTTCTTCGGTGTCCCGATGTCGACGAACGCCGCCTCCATCCCCGGCAGCACGTTCTTCACCCGTCCGCGGTACATGTTGCCGTCGATCTGGTTGGCATCGTCGAGCGCCCGGGCGACGTGGTGCTCGATGAGCGACCGGCCCTCGAGCACGGCGATCTGGGTGGCGTCCTCGGCGACGTGGACGCACATCAGGTAGCGCCCGACGGGCCGCCCTTTGCGTTCCCGGCCCCGGCGCCGGCCCTGGGTGGGGACTCGGCCTTCGTCCTCGGCATCCAAAGACGGGCCCGCCGCGCCGCGGGGTGCCGCCCGGGCGGCGCGGATCGCCGGACGGCTAGGTGGTGGTGCCGGCAACCCCTCGGCAGGCGTCTCGGCCCCGGACTGCGACCCGGGCCGGCGTCGCCCGCCACGTCCGCGACCGCCGCGACGGCGGCGGGGACGTGGAGAAACCTCCGGCGCTGCCCCGTTCCCGCCAGGGCTCACCGTCCGCGCCAACGGTGCTGGCCGGGAATCACCGATCTTCGGCTTGGGCGATGCCTCAGGTCTGCGAGGAATGATTGCGGCGTCTAGCGCCGCACCAGGCGCCGCGGAACCGGCTGCGCTCCGTGGCTCCCCGGCGCGAACCGCGCCGGTGGTCAGGTCGGACATGAAAAAGATCCCTTCTGTAGCGCGCACCTGAGAAGTGCGCCCGAACCACCGCGCGGGCACCGGCGGGTGCGCCGGACCGTGCTGCGGTGGGGCCACATCGATCTGACGTGCTGCATCCTCTGGCGGGCCATACAGCTCCCACCTGGGGGTCAGCAACTGCTTGCGCGACGAAAAGCCCCCCGGCTCCTCGGGCGCAATGTGTGACGGGCACGAGCGCGCCCGGCGCACGCCGAACCTGCCGGCGCGTTCTGCCTGGTTGGCGCGTCATCATCCTGTTTTTAGTCTAACCCCTGCTCCCCGGGCTCTCCGTCCTCGTCCCGTTGCAATCCGATGAAATTGCCGCGGACTCGCTCACCACCTGGCCGGTTGTGCCGAGATCCCGTGGGCATAGAGGTAGTCGTAGATCCGGCGGACGACCGGCGCGGCCGCCGAAGCGCCAAAGCCGGCCCGGTTGATCTCGACGCAGACGACGTAGCGCGGTGCTTGGCCGCGCGGTCCCCCGAAAGCGACGAACCACGAGGTCGGCTGGACGACGTCGCTCACGGTCACCGTGGCCGTCCCGGTCTTGCCCGCGAGGTTCCATTTCGCGAAGTTGAAGCCGACGAAATCCGCGTAGGCGGTGCCGAGCGGGTTCTGCACGACGCCCTCGAGGCCGGTGAGAATCGCCTGGCGGGTCACGGCCGACATCGTGACGTGGTCGACGACATGTGGCGCGAAGCGCTTGATGACCTTGCCCGCCGGCGAGATGACCGAGGCGGCAAGCTTCGGCGCGTAGCGGGTGCCGCCGTTGGCCAAGGTTGCGTAGGCCGTCGCGAGCTGGATCGGCGTGACGACGGTCTCGCCCTGTCCGAAGGCCATCTCGACGTTGTCGCCGAGGTACCAGGTGTCGGCGTAGACCTTCGGAGCCTGTTCGTGCAGCAGCCGGCGGGTCTGCGGGCTGTCGACCCAGCCGTTCTGCACTTCGTCGGCTGGCAGATCGATCCCGCTCGGGACCCCCAGGCCGTAGAGGTGGGCCTCATCCTGGATCGGGGTCATCCCGTACCGGCCGCGGGCCTCCCAGAAGCGCCCGCCCAGCGTGTAGAAGAACACGTCGCTCGACCTCGTGAGGGCGGTGGTGACGTTGACGTTGCCGACCGCGACGTTGTCCGCGTCCCGGAGCGGCGCGCTGCCCGGCAGGGGGTAGCTGCCGGTGTCGTCGATCAACGTCCACGGGGAAATGAGCCCGGTGTTCAAGGCCGCAGTCGCGGTCACGAGCTTGAAGGTCGACCCCGGCGGCTGGAAGCCCTGGACGGCCCAGTCGTTGAGCGGGTCGCCGGTTTCCGAGTTCAGCAGGGCGTAACGGGTCGTCGTCATCCCCGTGATCCACCAGTTGTCGTTGTAGCTCGGGTACGAGGCCATCGCGAGGACCTGGCCGTTGCGGGGGTCGAGCACGACGGCGGCGCCGAGCGGCGCCGCCTTGCCGAGAGTGTGCAGGACGCTGATCTCGTTGGCGAGCGACCGGGCGACGTCCTGTTCCAGCCCGAGGTCGATGTTGAGTTCGATCGAGTCGCCAGGCTTGGTGGGCTTCGTCGACACCTCGCGCACGACCTGGCCGGTCGGACCGACCGCCTCGGTGAGGACGCCGGGCTTGCCCTGTAGGTAGCGCTCGTACTCCTGCTCCAGCCCGGACTGCCCGACGATCTCGCCTTCGTAGTAGCCGTAGCGCGCCAACTGGGCGAGCTCGGGTGCCGTGATCTGGCGCACGTAGCCGAGCGTCTGGGTCGCGAGCCCCACATACGGGTAGTTGCGCACCGACTCCTGCTGGGCGACGACCCCGGGGAACTCGGACGGGTGCTGCTCGATGTACAAGACGGCGGAGGGCGGCACGTCGAAGGCGACCGGGACCGGCTGGTACGGGCTGTACCGGTCGCTCGCCAGGTCAGCGTTGATCCCTTGGACCGACAGGTCCGGGATCAAAGCGACGAGCCGGCGCTTCACCGCCGGGTCGGCGATCCGGGCTCCGGCCGCACCCGGCGTCGTCTCCAAGGTCACGACCCACTCGGAGGTGTCGTCGGCGAGCGCCTGGCCGCCCCGGGCGAGGATCTCGCCCCTCGGCGCCGGGGTGACGACCTCCCGCGTCGTCGTCTGCTCGGCGGCGACGGTCAGCCGGCGTCCCTGGAGGACCTGCAGCGACCAGAGCCGGACGAGCAGCGTGGCGAACATCCCGACGACGACGACCGCGGCAATCGACAGACGTAGCCCGACCCGGGCGCCTTCGTGGGCCTTGCGCGGGCCTCCGCTGCGTCCGGGCTCCCGCACCGGCGGGTGGTGCGACGCCGCGGCGCGCGGCGGCGGGCCGAAGGTGCTGCTCGGGCGGATCGTCCCGTCCCAGGCCGCCGCCCGCCGCCGGCGGCGGGGTCGGCTCGCGAACCTCCGCCAGCGCACTACCCGGCGCTCCCGCCCCGGGGCACGACGAGGCCGAGCTGGTCCCGCGACCCGGCGAACACCCACTGCAGGCTCCGCAGCACCGGCCAGGACAGGACGGCGGCGCCGGCCGTGACGACGACGACGGCGGAGACCGTCACCAGACCGACCATGCCCGAGTGCCCGGTGAGCGCGCCGAGGAGGGCGTAGAGAAGCGTCCCGGCGCCGGCGGCAACGGCACACGCCGCGGCCTGCGTCCGCTCGTCGTCGCGACCGGCGAGGTTCGCCCGCACCAGTCCGGTGCCGAACCCGACGAGGACGAAGGTGAGCGGTGACAGCCCGTAAGGCAGGTTGACGACGAGATCCGCGGCGAGCCCGGCCGTGAACCCGGCGATGGCACCGCGCTGCGAACCGGCGGTCATCCCGGCGCACGCCGCGATGAGGACCATCAGGTCCGGGTGGGCGCCGGCGACGGTGACGTCGTCGAGCACGGCGACCTGGAGAACGAGCCCTATGGCGACGACAAGCGCAAGGCGCGCCCAGCTCGAGCCCGTCACGTCCCTGCCCGCCTCACCACGGCACCCTCAGCCCGGCTCGAGCCACTCGAGGACGTCGACGAACTGCAGGTCGTTGAGGTCGACCTTTGGCGTGGCGGTGACCGTCGTCACTAGTCCCTCGGCGGAGACCCGCACCGCGCTCACGATCCCCACCGGGATGCCGGCGAGGATCGCTCCCCCGCCGAGCCCACTCGAATAGATGAGCTCGCCGCGGTGCACGGCGGTCGAGCCGGCGACGTAGTCGAGCGTGAGCGGGCGCCCGTATCCGGCGCCGACGGCCCGGTACAGACCCGTCGTGCCGACGGTTACCGGGATCGACGAGGTCGGGTCGTTCACGAGCAGCACGGTCGCGGTCGACGACGAAGCCGTCACGACCGACCCGACCAGACCGGCGTTCGCGACGACGGGCATCCCCGGTCCGACGCCGGATGACGTCCCGGTGTCGAGCTCGACGGTCGACTGGAAGTTCGACGGCGAGTTGCCGATCACCTCGCTCGTGATGAGCGGGACGCCAGCAACGAAGGGCAGATTGGCGAGCGACAGGACGCGCCCCGCCTCGGCCGAGGCGTAGGCGTCAGCGGCGAGCTTCAGCCGGATATCACCCACCTCCCCGCGCAACTGCTGGTTCTGGGTCTCGAGCGATCCGTAGTTGATCGTGCCGGAGAACACGTCGCCGACCGGGTGCAGCACCGCCGCGATGCCCCGCTGGATCGGGCTGATGGCGTCGCGCACGGCGTTGCGCACGTCGGTGATGGCGTGGCTCGCCTGTCCGTGATAGTCGAGCGTCAAGACCGTGACCGAGGCGAGAACCAGCATCACCAGCGTCAACCGCTGGCTTGTACGTCGATTGGCGGCCACGAGCCGACGCTCTCCGCTAGCGGCTGGAGGAGGCGAGCAGCGAGCGAAGGGCGTCGATGTTCTCGAGGCACATCCCGCCACCGACCGCGACGCAGGTCAACGGGTCCTGCGCGACGATGATCGGCAAGTTCGTCTCGCCTGCCAGCCGCACGTCGAGGCCGTGGAGCAACGCGCCGCCCCCGGTGAGAACGAGCCCCTGGCTCGCGACGTCGGCGACGAGCTCCGGCGGCGTCTTGTCGAGCGTCGCCTTGATCGTGTCGACGATCGCCGCGACGGGCTCCTCGATGGCGCGCCGGATGTCCGGCGTCGAGGTGATGACCATCTTCGGCAGTCCGGTGACGAGGTCCCGGCCGCGGATCTCGGCGTGCAGCTCCTCCTCGAGCTCGCAGGCGGAACCGATGGTGATCTTGATCTCCTCGGCGGTGCGCTCGCCGAGAGCGATGCTGTACTCCTTCTTCGCGAAGGCGATGATCGCCTGGTCGAGTTCGTCACCGGCGATCCGGATCGACTGGCTCGTGACGATGCCGCCGAGCGAGATCACCGCGACCTCGGTCGTGCCGCCGCCGATGTCGACGACCATGTTCCCCGTCGGCTCGTGGACCGGCAACCCGGCCCCGATCGCCGCCGCCATCGGCTCCTCGAGGATGTAGGCCCGGCGCGCCCCGGCGTACTCGGCCGCCTCCTGGACGGCGCGCTTCTCCACGCCGGTGATGCCCGAGGGCACGCAGATCACGATCTGAGGCTTGGAGAAACGGCGGGGGTGCACCTTGCGGATGAAGTAGCGGAGCATCATCTCGCAGACCTCGAAATCCGCGATGACGCCGTCTTTCAGCGGGCGGATCGCCTGGATGTTCGACGGCGTGCGACCGATCATCCGCTTCGCCTCGTGGCCGACGGCGAGTGGCCGGCCGTCGAGGACGTTGATCGCGACGACCGACGGCTCATTGAGGACGATCCCCTTGCCGCGCACATAGACGAGCGTGTTCGCGGTGCCGAGATCGACCGCCATGTCGCGACCCACGACGCCCCAGCTCTTGGCATCCATGACCGGCCTACTCCCCGCTACACGACTGTCGGCCCAGGTTAGGGCAGCGTCTCCGGACGGACAAGGCGCCCCGGCGCCGCCGGCCGGCGGAGACCGACTAAGCGAAATCGGGGAAGAAGAGCGCGATCTCGCGGGCCGCCGACTCCGGCCCGTCCGACCCGTGGATGACGTTGTCCGGCGTCGTCGTGGCAAGGTCGCCCCGGATCGATCCGGGCGGGGCCTCGGCGGGATCGGTGGGTCCCATGAGATTCCGCACGACCCGCCAGACGTCGGCCGGCCCCTCAACGACCATGGCGAGCGCCGGAGCACTCGTGATGAAGGCGATGAGCTCGCCGTAGAAGGGCTTGTCGACGTGCTCTTGATAGAGCCGCCCGGCAAGCTCGGCGTCGACGAGCAGCATCCGGGCGGCGACGAGGTGCAGCCCCTTGTGCTCGAGGCGCGAGATCAGCTCACCGACAAGGCCCCGGGCGACGGCATCGGGCTTGCAGATGACGAGGGTTCGTCCCATCGGGCCCGGACCCTAGCTGGTGAGATGGCTGCGCGCCGCGCCCACGAGGTAGAGCGAGCCGGTAACAAGCACGAGGTCGTGCTCCGTAACGAGCGCCCGGGCTGCGTCGAGCGCTTCGGGAACCGAGTCGGCGACGCTGGCGGCGAGCCCGAGCGACCGCGCCGCCGCCGCGACCTCGGACGCGGGCAGCCCGCGCAGCGACGGCGGTGTGCAGGCGACGACGTGCGCGATCCGCTCGGTGCCAAGGCCGGCGAGAACCTCGACGGGCGATCGGCCGTTCAGGCAGCCGAAGACGACGACGACCCGCTCGACCACAGCGAAGTCGTCTGCCAGGGCCGCCCCGAGCGCCGCCGCCCCGGCCGGATTGTGCGCGCCGTCGAGGACGACGAGCGGCTGGCGGGCGAGGATCTCCAGCCGTCCGGGAACCCGGGCGTTGGCGAACGCCTCGGCGACCACCGCAGGGTCGAGGGCCGAGCCGAAGAACGCTTCGGCCGCGGCGAGCGCGACAGCGGCGTTCTCCCCCTGGTGCGCGCCGTACAGGGGCAAGAACAGCTCCTCGTAGTTCGCCCCCGGGGTCCGCAGCGCAACAACCCGGCCGCCGAAGGCGACCGAGTTTCCGACGCACTCGAACTCGACCCCGCGACGCCAGAACTCCGCGGCGCCGACACGGCGGGCCTCGTCGGAGAACACGTCGACGATCTCGTCGTCCTCGTCCCCGACGACCGCCACGCAACCCGGTTTCACGATGCCGGCCTTCTCCCAGGCGATCTCGGAGCGGGTCCCGCCGAGGATCGAGACGTGGTCGAGCTCGACGTTCGTGACGACGGCGACGTCACCGTCGGCGACGTTCGTCGCGTCATAGCGCCCGCCGAGTCCGACCTCGACGACCCCGGCGTCGATCGCGACATCGCCGAAGAACCGGTACGCCGCGGCGGTCAAGAGCTCGAACCACGTCGGCGCCAGCATCCCTGGGTTCGCCGCCCGCACGAAATCTTCGAGGGCAGAGAGGGGGCTCAGCACCTCGAGGAGGTCGGCGTCGGCGATCGGCTCGCCGTTCCAAGCGATCCGCTCGTTCAGCGCGACGAGGTGCGGACTCGTGTAGGTGCCGACCGACAATCCCTGCGCCGCGAGCAACGCCGTACACAGCCGCGCCGTCGAGGTCTTGCCGTTCGTCCCGGTGACGTGGACGATCGGGAAAGCGCGCTCGGGGTCGCCCATCGCCCCCACGAGCGCCGCGATCCGCTCGAGCGTCGGCTGGGCGGCCCGGCCGGCGCTGCCGCGCTCGATCGCTTCGAGATTGATATGCCGGTCGAGCCAGGCGAGCACCTCACCCAGGGATTCGGTCTGAGATCCAGTTGCGTCGCCGTCGGGCGAGCGGTGGTCGGACGAACGGTCAGGACGCCGCACGGCGCGGCCGGTCCGACTTCTCGTCGGCACTCCGGGACACGAGGGTCGGTGCGACGTGCTCGAGGACGGTG
>JBEKLG010000014.1:0-21784 GCA_050010315.1 Acidimicrobiales bacterium | reverse complement strand
CACCGCTGCTCCTGCCCCGCCAGCGGCGCCTACGGCCCAGTGCGGCGGGTGCTTGGACAAGAACAGCGCCGAGAGCGCAAGGACGAGGATGAGCCCCGGCACGATGAAACAGACACCCCCGACGACGGCGCCGAGGGGACCGCGCAACCGCCAAGCGCAGAAGATCGCAAGCTGCGTCGAAGCCGGCCCGGGCAGGAGGTTTGTCGCGGCAATGCCGTCCTCGAACTCGGTCGGCGTCATCCAGCCGCGTTCGGTGACGCAGAGCCTGCGCAGAAGCGCGATGTGCGTCGGCGGGCCGCCGAACCCGATGCAGCCGATACGGCCCCACTCGCGTGCGATCGTGGCGAAGCGGACCGGTTCCACGGATCCGCCCGCGAAAAAAGGTCGGCCCGGCTCAGCCACGACGGTTCCCGGGAACGCTCACGCCAACAGCGTCACGGTCCGGCGCGTTCGGCTCGCGACCTTCCCGTTGGGACGGTCATCACCCATCGTCCGACTATGCCGTTTCGGTCGGGTCAGCACGACAGACCCGGCGACCTCCGACCCGGGTAGTTCGGAATACGCCTTCAGCGGAGCATCCAGGCACAGACCGGCCAGGCGTGGCGCGTACGCGACCGGGCGTGCCGCTGTCGGCGACGTTCGGGGCACGGCACGTGGCGCGCTAGTCCGGAGCCGGGACGATCGACGCGGCCGCGACGGCGCCCGCCACGACCTGGAGGCGCACCGCCCCACCCTTTTGCACCGCCCGAGGGGGATCGGCGACGGCTCCCCACCCGATCAGCTCGTCGAGGAGACCGACGAGCACGTCGCCGTGGGTGCAGGCCGCAAGGACACCGGGGCCGTCGAGGGATTCGCTCGCCGCGAGAAGGCGTTTCAGCGCGATCGCCCCATCCGACCCCTCAGCAAGGAACGGCGCGATCTCGACGAGAAGCTCCGCGTTCTCCGCGATGGCGACGACCGTCGCCACGCAGCGCTGGGCTGGGCTCGCCAGCACGCGCCGGACTTGTTCCGTCGCGAGCTCCCGCGCCAGCGCCGCCGCCTGGCGCTCCCCACGGTGCGACAGCGGCCGCACCAGGTCATCGCCCTGCCAACTCGAACGCGGCAGGGCGACGGCGTGCCGGAGGATGAGGCACGTTTGGACTTCGGGAGCCGAGCCCGTTGCCGGCTTCGCGCGATAACGCCGCAACTCGGCCCGCCTAACCCGTCGCCACGCCGACAGCGGCGCCGATGCCGTAGGTGATCGCCCCGGCGATCACGCAGATGGAGAGCGAGCGCAGCGCCGAGAGGACGAGCGAGCGATCCGTGAGCAAAGAGAGCAGACCGCCGACGACGAGGGCTGTGACCGCGGTCGCCGCGATCGCGACGAGGATCGTGCCTGAACTCGACGAACCGCCGAGGAACGCGGCGAGTGGGATCAGGGCGCCAAGCGCGAAGGCGACGAACGAGGACAACGCTGCCTGGATCGGAGAACCGAGCGCGGCCGGGTCGAGCCCGAGCTCCTCCCGGGCGTGCGTCTCAAGGGCGAGGTTCGGATCGGCCATCAGCGCATCGGCGATCTTCGCCGCGGTCTCGGCGTCGAGCCCCCGGCTCTCGTAGAGATATTCGAGCTCGGCGCGCTCGCTGTCGGGTTGCGCTTCGATCTCCGCCTGCTCTACGTGGAGTTCGCGCTCGAAAGCCTCTCGCTGGACCCGCATCGAGATGTACTCGCCCGCCGCCATCGAGAACGATCCGCCGAAGAGGCCAGCGAGGCCGGCCAGCCGCACGACACCCGGCCCCGGATGGGCCCCCGCCGTGCCGAGCACAAGGGAAACGCTCGACACGAGCCCGTCGTTGACGCCGAAGACCGCAGCACGCAGGCCGCCGCCACGCACGTCCCGGTGCGTGTGCTCGACGAAGCGCGGCCCAGAAACCGACGGACGCGACCGCAGGTTGAGGGCGTCCTTGGCCGCCGCGAGCTGCCTCGATAACCACGAGAACATGGCCCGAGGTTAGGCCTGCCCCGCGGCTTTCCGCACAAGGCCGGTCTGCGGCCCCACGGCCCGGGACCGGATCGGCGAACCGGAGAATTCGTCACGTCGTCATGATCCGTTCACCCCCCCCTCACGGTCCTGTCACCGGCCCGGGTCACCATCGCGTCCGACGGCTCAAGGTGCCGAGGAGCGTGCGCTGGTGAACACGACGGTGACCGAACGCGAATCGGCCGAATGGCCGCGGGTCCTCATCGTCGAAGACGACGAGGACCAGCTGTTCGCGCTCACGATCGGGCTCGGTCGCGAAGGTTTCGCCATCTCCGGAGCGCGTGACAGCGCCGAGGCGTTCGCCGCCCTCGAGACGGTCCGTCCCGACCTCATCCTCCTCGACGTGATTCTCCCCGGAACCTCCGGCATCGACGTCTGCCGCGCCTTACGAGACCGCGGGATCTCGACGCCCATCATCATGCTGAGCTCGCGCAACGAAGAGCTCGACGTCGTGCTCGGCATCGAGGTCGGAGCGGACGACTATGTCGCCAAGCCCTATCGGATGCGCGAGCTCGTCGCACGGATCGGTGCCCAGCTCCGCCGCAGCCAGGTGGTGCCCGTCGCGGAAGCCATCCGTCCGCGGAGCGTCGCCGAGCGAGCTCCGATCCTCAGCGTCCGTGGCATCACACTCGACCCTGAACGGCACGAGGTCACGGTCTCGGGCCGCGAGGTCGAGCTCCCGTTGCGCGAATTCCAGCTTCTGCGCGAGCTCCTCGAACACGCGGGACGCGTCGTCACGCATGGCGAACTGCTCGAACGGGTCTGGGGTGGCGACTACGAGGGTGATCCGCGCATCGTCGCGACCCTCGTCGGCCGTTTGCGAGCGCGGATCGAACTCGACCCGGACAACCCGGCGCACATTGTCACGATCCGCGGAGTCGGCTACCGGTTCAACGAACGACCCTGAGGCAAATGCTCCGCAAGCTGGAGCTTTGGCCCTAAGTTGGACTTGATGGCCCAGCATCCGGCGTCCGATGACCGCGTTGATCCCGGACGCGAACGCGCGAGGCAGGACGACGAACTGCTCACCCTCGTGAGGATCCGTGCTTATACGCGATCGGATGAGCCCTTCGTGCTCGCCTCGGGCGCTACAAGTTACGACTACGTCGACATGCGGCGTGCCCTCGCCCGGGGCACGGACCTCAAGGTCGCGGCGCGGGCTGTCATCGACCACCTCGCCGTCCGGCGGGTCGAATACGACGCGATCGGCGGGATGACGATGGGCGCCGATCCCGTCGCCCACGCCGTCGCCCTCCTCGCCGACAAGGCGTGGTTCTCGATCCGCAAGGGAGAGAAGAACCACGGCAACCGCAGGCGCGTCGAGGGGATCGCCCTCGAAGGAAGCCGCGTTGTGCTCTTCGAGGACACCGCCTCAACAGGCAGTTCCATGATGGAGGCCTACGAAGTCGCTGTCGCGGCCGGCGCGCTCGTTGTCCACGCCTGCGTGCTTCTCGACCGCGGTGATGCTGCCCGCGCCGAATTCGCGGCACGCTCGGTTCCCTACTCGAGCCTCCTCGACTACCGCGACCTCGGGATCGAGCCGGTGGTCGTGCGCCGGGCCGGGTCCTAGGCGAACCGGCCGACCCGGATGGACGTCCTCGACGCCACGATCATCGTCATCCTCATCGCCGCGGCCGCTCACGGCGTGCGCGTCGGCGGCCTCGCCCAGATCGCCGAGTTTCTTGGCGCAGTCGCAGGGCTGGCGCTCGGCGGCGTGCTCGTCCTCGTCATCTGCCCGAACGTCGTGGGGACGATCACCAAACCGTTGATCGCGGTTGTCCTTCTCGTCCTCCCGGTCGCGGTCATCGCTGTCGGTGGGCGGCAACTCGGAATCCGCGTGCATCAGGCGCTACGCCGGTTCCACGTCGGCATTCTCGACGAGGTCGTCGGCGCGTTGACCGCGATGTCGAGCGTGCTCGTCGTGCTCTGGCTGTTCGCGTCCGTCCTCGTGAACAGCCCGCTCACCACCGTCTCGAACGAGATCGAGGGGTCCGTCATCCTGCGCGGCGTCAACACGGTGATGCCCCCGATCCCCGACGCCTTCTCCGGCGTCGAACGGTATCTCGCCACGACCGGCTTCCCCCAGGTCCTCGCCAACATCGTCCCTCAGCCTTCCGGGCCTGTCCGGGTCGCGACCACGTCGCAGGTGGACGAAGCAGCGCACCTGGCGGCGAGTTCGGTGGTGAAGGTCATCGCCTACGGATGCGGCGGGATACGCGAGGGCTCGGGCTTCGCCGTCGCCGGGGGGCTCATCGTCACGAACGCCCACGTCATCGCCGGGACGCGGGTGATCGAGGTCGCCGCGGCCAGCGGTCGTTCGTCGAGGGTCGTGCCGGTCTTTTTCGATTCGCGCTTCGACCTCGCCGTGCTGCGGGTCGACCGCCCGCTCCGGGTCCGCTCGCTCGTTCTCGACAACCACCTGCTTTCCCGCGGTACGAGCGCGGTCATCCTCGGCTACCCGGGCGGCGGACCGCTCGCCGCGGTTCCCGCCGGCGTGATCTCGCTGTTCGCAGCCGAGGGCCGGGACATCTACGACGAGGCGCTCACGGTGCGCAACGTCTACGAGCTCTATGGGCCGGTGCTCCCGGGGAACTCCGGCAGCCCGCTGCTCACGACCTCCGGCACGGTGTTCGGCGTCGTCTTCTCGCGGTCGACGTCGGACGCCGAGATCGGCTTTGCGCTCGCTGCCCCCGGCGTCGTGCAGCGGGTCGCTGAGGCGCGCCTCGACGAACGCTGGACGAGCACGGGATCCTGCATCACCTAGACCGGGTACCCAAGCACGCACCGTCACCGATGAGCGACGCGGCCGCCGCGAGCAGCGGCAGGCGAGCCCGCCGGTCGTGGCTGCTCGTCGCCGTTTGCTGGGCGGTGGTAGCCCTGATACAAGGACCGCGACGCCCCATACACGGCTAGTGCCGAAGCGCCCTGAACCGCCCTGGAAATCCTGGAGGCTCTGGCCTCGACAAGCGGCTTTCCTGTGACGTTCCCCATCGCCCTCGCTGGTGCTGTCCTGGCACTGGTACTGGCGGCTGCTGCCCCAGACGCACCCCGGAAACGAGCGCACCTCCGGAGGCTGGGCTCGCCAACTGGGCCGGAGAAGGCACAGAGCCATCCCTCTCGCGTGGCGCCGAGCCAGAAGGTCAGTTACGCCGACGCTCCGCCGCCGCGGCGATCGCGGCGGGCGGTTGCAATCTCGCGCTTGCCACGACCACCGAGCGCCCTCTGTCTCAGGATCTGAGTGGGCCCTTCGTGCCTTCCCGATGATCGCCGGTCTGCCGGGAGGACCCCCTTGCATTCCGCGACGAACAGGTGTTCGATACCAGGGCGACCCTTGCTGGACCGCGGAGACGAAAGGAACCCGATGGGCGTCATGCGCATACTCGATCAAAACGGAGACACCGCCGTGTCCTGGGACGTCTGCGACCCGCCTAGCCTGCGCCGCGCCGAGGCGCTGTTCGCGGATCTCAGCTCGCGCCACAATCTGGCGTTTGCCCGTGCCTTCGGGGCGCCCGCCTCGAAAACCGACCTGCTGAAGACCTTCGATCCAAATGCCGAGGAGATCATCTGGGTCCGGCCCATCCAAGGCGGCTAACAGCGTGGCAGAGCTGCGATGGCTCGAACGACTTTCGCCAGATCGCTGCTTGGCACAGGTGACTGGAGGTGCCCATGACGGCGCCATCGTCGTTGTCGTAGCCGGTGGTCCAAGACAACTCTCAACTCTCGAGGCGCTTTACGGGCCAATCTCGGTACCTGACCCTCCCCCACCGGACACGAGTCAAGGAGACAGCTGCACTCGCGCACAAGGACTCCTGGAGTCTCTGCTGGATGCCACCCAGCTCGCCGCGTGGCGACGCCATCAGCGATTCTGGGTCGAAGTGCCCGGTGGGGTCGTCGAGCTCGGGCAGCTCTACAGTCTCCGTTACCGCCCTCGGCTTGGCGAGGAGCGCCACTTCTGTGTCGTGCCCGAGGACCACACGACACTTCCTGCCGCCGACATCTGGACGAACCTCCTCCTCATGCTGCGAGCCGATCCTGCGGGGTTTTTCGACGTCGCGTCTTGGAGCAACTGAATCCCTGTATCGAAGACCGCGTCAACATGCTCACCGATGCCCAAGGACGCGCCGCCAATGGTCAGACGCGCAGTCCTAATGACGCGGGTGAGCTGAACACCGAGCTTCGACGCTGAGCTGGCCGGTCCGCCAGTCCGCCCCGATCGCCGACTCTGGCGCGGCCACTGCGTGCTGGGAATGTCATCCAGCCGAACATTCTGTACGCCCCGCTACCGGTTTCTGGCTAGGGCCGACGCGACCAGGCGCCTACGCGTAGGAACGGTGCTGCGACAGTGCTGTTAAGGGACCGTTGGGACTGCTACGGCTGGGGCACCTCGGGGCGGTCGATGATCCGCAGCCAGGAACCGTCGGGTTGGCGTCGCAACACTTGCACTCGAATCCCGGTGTTGTCCGCCGAGCGGGTCGAGGTCAACGCTAGGTTCTCGAACGTTACGGTCGGAAGCGGAGTTTCGAATCCGAACTTCACTCCGACGTCGACCATTTGTTGATAGATCGCCCGGATGGCCTCCCGGCCTGTCGTCGGCTGGTCAGCTGGATAAGCCAAGACGGCCTGCGGCTCGTACAGCGCGGCTGCGCCCGTCGCGTCACCCGCGTTGAGCCGCTCTGCGACGAGCCGAGTTACGTCCTCGGGCTGTCTTGCCTGCATGTCGCTGGTCATAGCGAGACCACCTCCCAGAAGAATCGAGTTTATTCCTGCATCCTTGCCTCTTCAGCCCGGTGGACGAGAGACTTTAACGCAGGCGCGCGTTGTCCCGACCGCGGGCTGACTCATCAACTTTCATGACGTGACCACTACCCATGACCATCCACAAACGCGCAAGGGTCAAAGGGTTCCGCCGGATCGCGAGATACCGATCGAGGCCAATGGCCAACAGGATGCCGCACCGAGTCACTACGTCTCAACGGTTCTCTGTTCTCTGTCTCGGCATATCGACTCGGCAGCGAGGAAGACCGGTCCTTCGCATCGCTCCCCGATCGCGAGGTCGACCGCGCGCGGTGCGGTGCGTGAGCGGGATGGTCACGACCTTGCTGCCCTTGCGCAAGACCGTCAGTGGCCGATGACCCCGCTCGAGCCCGAGCGCCTCGATGTTGGCACCGGTCGCTTCGGAGACTCTCAACCCGTATAGCGCGAGCAACGAGATGAGCGCGTGCTCGACAGCCGGTCCGAGGCCTGCCGCCACGAGGAGAGCACCGACCTCGTCGCGATCGAGCCCTGCGGCGTGCGACTCGTAATCCAGACGTAGACGGCGAACGCCCACGGCCGGCGAGTGATCGAGAAGTTCTTCTTCGACGGCATAGCGGTAGAGGCCGGCCACAGTGCAGAGCCGATGGGCAACGATCGCACAAGCCCGACCGCGCGCTTCGAGGTCACAACCTAAGCACTCGATCTCGGCTCGGCGTGCCTCGAACAGCCGGACGTGGTGCTCCTCGCACCAAGCGGCAAACTGGCGTAGGTCGAGCGCGTAGGCCTCGCGCGTGAGGCCGCTGGATCCAAAAAGGAACCCGACCAGGGCTGTGCGTTCGCCATCGTTGAATTCTGGCTGCGCGACGGTGACTGCAGTTGAGGAAATCGTGGTTGACATGAGACACCTCCAGGTCGAACTGAGACCCGGGGGCCGGGCCGGCTGCGGCCCCAGCAGGATTGAAAGGTCACCGTATGACGAACGGTGCGATATCACCTGGGCGACCTCTGCGACCGTCGCACTCGGCGACGAACGTCCCAGAAGCACCGGACCGCCGACTCGGGGCGGGTCCGCGATGCTCCCCCCATGCAACCGGCTGTTCGTTCTGGCTCGTCACCATCCCAGCGGTCGCGGGCAGGCTCCGAGATGGTTCATGCCGTCTCATAGGGGCGGCTGCATCGGGAAAGAGGCTGGCCGGACCCTTGTGTGGCGACCGTCTCGGCGAGCGAGTCGATCGACCCCATCGCCGTCCTCGCACTTACTTGCGTGATGCGCCAGCTCGCTACCGAACGCCGGCGGCGCTCCGCTGCGGTGGCACGGTCGTGCCGCGCCACGGGAGCCAGCGAGGAAGTCATTGCCAGCGCCCTGCCCAGCGACCACCATGGACCGATGACCGCTGCGAACCGCGTCGGCGAGGGCGTACCTCAGCGCTGGACGGCGTCGGTCGTCTACCCCGAGATGTGGGTCGACCCCGACGCGGATCCACGGGAAGGAGGACCCGAGCCCACAGACGAGCGAAGCACCGTGCTCAGTTATCTCCGTGCCTACCGGCTCACGATGGAGATGAAGTGCGCGGATCTCAGTCCCGGGCAGCTCGCCAAGCGCTCGGTGCCGCCCTCCACGATGTCGCTCCTCGGGTTGATCCGCCATATGGCCGAGGTGGAGCGGCACTGGTTTCGCCGAGTGATGGCCGGCGAGCATGCCCCACCACGCTTTCGCAGCGACGACGATCGCGAGGATGACTGGATTGGTGCGGTCGCCGACCCGGGCGTCGTCGCCGAGGCGTGGGATGCATGGCGCGACGAAGTCGCGTTCGCGGAGCGGTTTGTCGACGGGGTGGACGATCTCGGCACCGTCGGGCGCCAGAGTGACGGCTCGACGGTCCCGTTGCGCTCGGTGCTTGTACACATGGTCGAGGAGTATGCCCGGCACTGCGGCCACGCGGACCTCCTGCGCGAGCGCATCGACGGGCGCACCGGGCAGTAGCCGCCGGCAGGCAGTCGCTCACGCTGGGCCAGCTAACGCCTTGGGATTGATCATGCTGTTGCCTGGGCCCTGGGGACGATGCTCGTCGGACAGGTCCTCGACGCTCGACCCCGCAAGAAACCGTCTACCAGCCAACTGCTCCATCTACAAGTTCGCGTATCAAATCGGCGTGCCCGTTGTGACGCGCGTACTCCTCGATCATGTGGACGTAGATCCACCGGAGGGAGCAGGGTTCGCCACTTCGGGTGACGCCGTTGTCATCGAGGGTGTAGCCAGCGGCCACTCTGCGGCTCTCCTCGCACTCAGCCTGCCAGGCCGCCAGGTCATCCTCCCAGTCGGCACCGTCGAGCGGAACCATCTCGCTGTCTTCGGTGTCGGGGTCGCACCAGATGGACGGCGCGTCGGACTCTCGCTTGAGGACCCGCCTGAACCATGAGCGCTCAACCTAGGCCATGTGCCGAACGAGGCCGTGGAGCGAGAGCTTCGAGGTGGAAATGAGGCGAGCCTTGCGCTTTTCGTCGTCGATTCCTTCGCATTTGAGCAGCAGCGTCGTGCGATGGAACTCCAGCCATGCCTCGAGCATTTCGCGCTCTGCGAGGCCCTCTTTTGATGGTTCCGTTCGTCTCGGATCCTCGAGGTCTTTCACCATGTAAAAAAATGATATCTCGTCAAAGAACACCGTTTGCGGCCGAGCCGGCGATCAAAAAACACTGAGTTCCATCGGCCTGCCTGACGTTACCTGTATGAGATCCAAATACAGGGCTCTCTTCTGCGCGGGCAACTCCAAACTGCGGGCGAGGTGCAAGGTCGGGCGTGCGAAGCAAGGCGTCACCTGACAACCTTGACCGACCCGCGGATCGATGGACACTGATTGTGTTTCCGCCGGTGACGACGTGGGGGCGCCCTGCGTTACCTAGGTGCTCGACGAAATGCTTCTCGTCGGCGACAACAGTCGTGATCGGGTGTCCCCCCTGTGGGATAGCGGTCGCGTCAGTGTTATGAGGCCCGCCAACACGAGTGCTGGCGGGTATGCACATGGCAGGAGCTGACCGCTGGAAACCCGGGTATTCTTCTGGGCGATCCGCAGTTAACGCTGACGTCGACCCTCGTCTGGCCGCGCCGCGACTGGTCGTGGGTCTCCCACCATGATCAACGGCTCGGGCGCCACACAGCGCACTTTGGCATCAAGAAATGGCGGAACGGCCGAGCTGAGCGTCTGTGCAGTCTTCGCTGCCGATACGGGATCGCTCCGCCGACAGGTTCGAACGTGGATCATCCGATGCTTGGACGAATGAACACGGAAACTGCGCGCTGAACTGGCATGACGTCGTAATTGTGACGACGAGCGGAGGGAGTGGGATTCGAACCCACGGTACGCAGGACGTACAACGGTTTTCGAGACCGCCCGATTCGGCCGCTCTCGCATCCCTCCGGGCGGCGAGGTTACCCGACGCGCCATTCTCCCGTTTCCCGGTCAGCGCGCCCCGGCGGCCGACGAGGAGCGAAGAACTCATCGAGCAACGCCGTGCAACGTTCGCCGAGAACTCCCCTCTCAACCGTTGCCTCGTGGTTCAACCGCGGGTCAGCGAGCAGGTTGTAGAGCGATCCGCAGGCGCCTGCTTTCGGGTCGGCCGCACCGAACACGAGCCGACCGATCCGCGCCACGACGAGCGCCCCGGCACACATCGGGCAGGGCTCGAGGGTCACGACCACGGTGCAATCCGACAGGCGCCAACGACCGAGCCGGGCCGCGGCGTCGCGCAAGGCGAGGATCTCGGCGTGGGCGGTCGGGTCGCCGGAATGCTCGCGCTCGTTGTGGCGGTGGGCGACAACGATACCGCCGGCGATGACGACGGCACAGACCGGGACGTCGCCTTCGCCAGCCGCGAGCCCGGCCTCGACGATCGCGAGCTCCATGGCTGCAGCGTCGTCGACTGCGAGCTCGACGGGAGGTTCCATACGGTCTCCAGGTCACAATTCCTCTGAACGCGGAGGAGGTGGGATTCGAACCCACGGTCGGTTGCCCGACACACGATTTCCAGTCGTGCCGATTCGGCCGCTCTCGCACCCCTCCGGGGAATCCTGACGCTATCGTGTCGTCGAGCCGCGGCGCCCTCGTGCGCAGCGACCGGGTTCTGCGCGACGGGAACCCGTGAACCGAGTCAGGGTCGGAAGACAGCAGCTCTCAGCGGATCACCTCGTGTGCCGCAGGCGACCTGGCCGCTGCGCCCGGGGGCGCGGCGACTGGGCGACGGACGTACCAACGCAGCCGTAGCATCTTCGGCGTGCCGCACTCCCGACCGACCCACAAGGCGGAGTCCAACGAGGACCGACCTTTTCAGTCCCTCTACCGGCGCTTCCGGCCCCAGTCGTTCGCGGAGGTGCGCGGACAGGACCACGTCACCCGGGCACTCGTCAACGCGGTACGTGACGGTCACGTCGCCCACGCCTACCTGTTCAGCGGTCCGCGCGGAACGGGGAAGACCTCGACCGCCCGGATCCTCGCCAAGGCGCTCAACTGCGTGGAGCCCGAGGGTGGCGAACCGTGCGGAACCTGCGAGTCATGCCGGTCGATCACCGCCGGCGCCTCGTTCGACGTCCACGAACTCGACGCCGCCTCGAACAACGGCGTCGACGCGATGCGGGACCTCGTCGCCCGCTCCTCGCTCGCGACGCCGGGTCGCTGGAAGGTCTACATCGTCGACGAGGTCCAGATGCTCTCGACGGCGGCTTCAAACACGCTTCTAAAGACGCTCGAGGAGCCACCGGACCGCGTCGTGTTCGTGCTCGCGACGACCGATCCCCAGAAAGTCCTGCCGACACTACGCAGTCGGACTCAGCACTACGAGTTCCACCTCATCGACGAGAACGAACTCACGTCGCTCGTCGCCGAGGTCGCCCTCGGCGCCGGCATCGACCTTGCCGAGGACGTTCTGACCTCGGTCGTCCGGCGTGCTCGCGGCTCGGCGCGCGACGCGCTCTCCATCCTTGACCAGGTCGCCGCAGGAGGAACTGCCTACGACGACTCGGGCGCCCTCGCGGCCGTCGTTTCGGCGATCGCCGACGGTGACGTGGCCGCTGCCCTCGTCTCCGTCGACGGCGCCGTCCGCCAGGGACGCGATCCCACCCAGTTCGCGGTCGAGATCGTCGAGCGACTCCGTCGCGACTTCCTCGTTCTCGTCGGCGCCGCCGACGTCGGCGAGACAGCTGGCGCGCAGGCCGACCACGGCGAGATCCTCGAGCAACTGGGGACAGTCCGCTGCGTACGCGTGATGGAACTCCTCGGCGGGTCGATCGTCGCGATGCGCGACGCCCCGGATCCGCGCATCACGCTCGAAGTCGCCTTGATCCGGGCCGCGAGACCCGATGCCGACGCCCTGCCCGAGGCGGTTATCGACCGCGTCGAGCGCCTCGAGCGCCGCCTCGAGATGCTCGGGCCGGAGTCGGCGACGCAGCCCGCCGCGCCACCAGCCCCTCCCGCACGACCGCGGGCCGCGCCGCCGACCCCGACCCACCCGCGGGTGGAGATCCCGGCGACTCGACAACCGTCGCAGCCACCCGGCGTCCCCCCTCCGCCCCCCGCGCCCCCGGCGCACACCGGCGACGGCACAACAGCGAGGAATCGAGAGGAAGGCGAGCGGCCCGACGCCCCGAGCAGGGATGATCTCGTCACCGCCTGGGCCGACGACATCCTCCCGAAGCTGCGCCCCAAGGTGCGCGCCATCTACCAGGCGGGCCGGTTCGTCTCTAGCGAGGGATCGGAGGCGCTTCTCGCTCTGCCGAACGACGCCCACATCGCCCATGCCGAACCGCTGCGCGCTGAGGTCGTCGCGGCCTTGAGCCAGCATTTCCACCAGCCGGTCGGCCTACGGCTCGTCACCGAGGCGAGTCCGACGGCGCGGGCCCCGGCAGGAGCCTCACCGCGACGGCCCCGGCGGGACGAGGTCGCAACGGAGAACCCCGCGTCCAGCGAGGACCTCGTCGACGAGCTCGCAGACGACGCCGACCCGGGCTCAGGGACGCCCGAACGGCCGCCGTCGAGCGCGGACGTGATCGAGGGCCGTCTGCTCGAGGCGTTCCCCGGTGCCGAGGAGGTGTGACTGCGGTGACAGCACCGCGCGACGACGTCTTGGGGGCGCGCCTTGCGGCTGCAGGGCGGCGGCTCGTCGACGCCGAGGAAGACCGCGGACTTCCGGGGATGGCGCGATCCTCATCGGGGCAGGCGAAAATTTCCCGTTCGCCGGTCGCGACCTGCCCCCGTTTCGCCGAGCGCTGGCAAAGCGTGCTTAGCGCGTTGCGCGAGATACTGGGCGGTCCCGCCGATCAAGCCGAACCAAGTCGGGACGCCGGCTGTCCGTCGGTCGCGGAGTGAGTTAGGAGCAGACCCTGGCGCTGTTCGAAGGCCCCATTCAGGAACTCGTCGACGAGCTCGGCCGGCTCCCGGGCATCGGCCCGAAGTCCGCGCAGCGGATCGCCTTTTACCTGTTGCGAATCCCCGACGAGGATGCCTTGCGACTCGCCCGGGCGATCGTCGAGGTGAAAGAGCGCATCGTCATCTGTTCGGTCTGCTTCAACATCGGATTGGGCGAACGCTGCTCGATCTGCTCGGATCCGAAGCGGGATCCGTCCGTCCTCTGCGTCGTCGAAGACCCTCGTGACGTGATCGCGGTCGAAAAGACCAGCTCTTTCCGCGGCCGCTACCACGTTCTCGGTGGCGCGCTGAGCCCACTCGAAGGGGTCGGACCCGAACAGCTCCACATCCGCGAGCTCCTCGCCCGGGTCGAGAACGACCACATCGCCGAGGTCATCGTCTGCACCAACCCGAACCTCGAGGGCGATGCCACGGCGATGTACCTCTCACGATCTCTGAAGCCTCTCGGTGCCCGCGTAACCCGCATCGCGAGTGGGCTGCCGGTCGGTGCCGATCTCGAGTACGCCGACGAGCAAACCCTCGGCCGGGCGCTCGACGGCCGTCGCGACGTCGACGCCTGACCCGGTGAAAACGGAAATCGCCCGGGCCCGGTAACCTTCGCGCCATGCCGGACGTGGCCGAAAACCCGCGTGCTTCTCGCCTCGCCGAACTCGAGCGGCGCAAGGCCGAGGCCCGTCGACCCGGGACCGAACGGGCGATCGAGGCCCAACGCGCGAAAGGGAAGATGACCGCACGCGAGCGCATCGAGTACGTCCTCGACACGGGCACGTTCCAGGAGGTCGACGCGCTCGTCCGCCATCGCGCCCACGGCGTCGGCCTCGACGATCTCAAGCCCTATACCGACGGCGTCGTCACCGGCTTCGGCTCGATCGACGGCCGGCGCGTCTGCGTCTACAGCCAGGATTTCACAGTCTTCGGCGGTTCGCTCGGGGAAGCTCATGCCGAGAAGATCCACAAGATCCAAGACCTTGCCGTCTCGTCGGGGGTACCGCTCATCGGGATGAGTGACGGCGGCGGAGCCCGCATCCAAGAGGGAGTCGCGGCCTTGAACGGCTTCGGCGGAATCTTCTTCCGTAACGCCAGGGCGTCGGGTGTCGTGCCCCAGATCAGCGTCGTGCTCGGCCCCTCGGCGGGCGGCGCCGTGTACTCGCCAGCGCTCACCGACTTCGTCTTCATGGTCGAGGGCATGAGCCACATGTTCATCACCGGCCCGGACGTCGTGCGCACCGTGACGGGGGAGGAGGTCAGCGCCGAGCAGCTCGGCGGGGCGATGACCCATGCGACCCGGTCGGGCGTCGCAGCTTTCGTTGCTGCCGACGAGCGGGCGTGCCTTGACGACGTCCGTTACCTCCTGTCGTTCCTCCCCTCGAACAACCTCGAGGAGCCGCCGCGCACAATCCCGGCCGATGACCCCGACCGGCTGACCCCCGAGCTACGCACGCTCGTTCCGGAGCGGCCAGACCAGCCCTACGACATGAAGCGCCTAATCGAGGCGGTCGTCGACGACGGCGGGTACCTTGAGTACTTCCCGTTCTGGGCGATGAACCTCACCTGCGGCCTGGCGAGAATTGCCGGACGCGTCGTGGGCATCGTCGCCAACCAACCCCAGGTCCTCGCCGGCGTGCTCGACATCGACTCGTCAGAAAAGGGCGGGCGCTTCGTGCGGACCTGCGACGCCTTCAACATCCCGCTCGTCACCTTCGTCGACGTGCCGGGATTCATGCCCGGCACCGACCAGGAGTTCGGCGGCATCATCCGCCACGGTGCCCAGCTCCTCTACGCCTACTGCGAGGCGTCGGTGCCGCGGGTCCAGTTCATCGTCCGCAAGGCCTACGGCGGCGCCTACCTCGTCATGGACTCGAAGTCGATCGGCACCGATCTGAGCTACGCCTGGCCCTCGGCCGAGCTCGCCGTGATGGGCCCCGAGGGGGCGGTGGAGATCGTGCACCGCCGCGAGCTCCAGGAAGCGGCCGACCCGGCCCAACGTCGCGCCGAGCTCGTCGCCCAGTACACCGAGCGATTCACGACCCCCTATGTCGCCGCCGAACGGGGCTACGTCGACGACGTCGTCGATCCCGCCGAGACCCGGCGAGTGCTCGCCCGCAGCCTCGATATGCTCGCGACTAAGCGCGAGGACCTGCCGAAGCGCAAGCACGGCAACGAGCCCCTATGAGCGCGACGAAGCGGGGAGAACCCCACCCGCCGCTTGCGGCGCCGCCCGAAATCCGCAGGGTAATCGAGGCCGCGGTGGAGGCGGTCTGGCCCCGTGCCGGCGAGCCCGTCCCGACGCCGTCGTCGGGCTGGCCAGTCGCAACCCGCCGCTCCTGGCGCTTCGTCGGCCGCTCGGCGACGACCCCCGGCGAGCGTCACCCCGGATGCCGGCGCTGAACCGGCGGTCCGAACGGATCGATACGAACATGTGTTCGATCAGCGGTCGCCAGCCGTAGAATGTGGCGTCGTGGCCGTCACCGCGCCCCTCGACGCCTTCCACCCCGCCGTCGCCGAGTGGTTCCGCCGGCAGTTCCCCGACGGCCCGACCCCGGCCCAGGCGCTCAGCTGGCCGGCGATCGCCACCGGCGAGGACACCCTCGTCGCCGCACCAACCGGCTCGGGCAAAACCCTCGCCGCCTTCCTCGTCGCGATCGACCGCTGCCTGCACGACCCCTCCCCGCCCGGGAATCGCGGGGCAACGTCGGTTCTCTACGTCTCACCGCTGCGCGCCCTCACCGTTGACGTCGCGGAGAACCTCGAAGCCCCGCTCGCGGCGATCGTCGCGATCGGCGAGGAGATCGGCCACCACGTGCGGGGGCTTCGCATCGCCGTCCGCAACAGCGACACCTCGGCGACACGGCGCGCCGCGATGGCCCGCCGGCCGCCCGACATCGTCGTCACGACCCCCGAGTCGCTCTATCTACTCCTCACCTCGCGACGCGGCCGGGAAATGCTCGGCGTGGTCAGCACGGTCATCGTCGACGAGATCCACGCCCTCGCCCGCGACAAGCGGGGCTCGCACCTCGCGATCAGCCTCGAACGCCTCGACAGGCTCGTCACCGGCAACGGCCGGCCCCGGCCGACGCGCATCGGCTGCTCGGCAACGCAACGCCCCCTCGCCCGCATCGCCCGACTGCTCGTCGGCGCGGGTCAGGAACGCTCGAGGGCGGACGGCTCGCCGCGCTGCGCCGTGATCGACGTCGGCCACCGCCGCAAGCTCGACCTCGGCATCGTCCTCCCTGCCGACGAGCTCGGCGCCGTGATGACGACCGACCAGCTCGACGACGTCGTGCGCTCGCTCGCCGAACAGATCGGCCGCCACCGTACGACCCTCGTCTTCGTCAACACCCGGAGAATGGCCGAGCGGATCGCGCACCTGCTGCGTTCCGAGTTCGCCGACGACACCGTCGCCGCGCACCACGGCAGCGTGGCGATGGAGCGTCGGCTTTCGATCGAGTCCCGTCTGCGGGCGGGGGAGCTGCGCGCCGTCGTGGCGACGGCTTCGCTCGAACTCGGCATCGACGTCGGGCCGGTCGACCTCGTCTGCCAGGTCGGATCGCCGCGGGGCATCAACGCCTTCCTGCAGCGGGTGGGCAGGGCGGAGCACCGCCTCGACGGCGTGCCGAAGGGTCGGGTCTACCCGCTCACCCGGGACGAACTCGTCGAGTGCGTCGCCCTCATCTGCGCGGTGGCCGAGGGTTCGCTCGACGCGACCGTCCCCCCCGTCGCACCGCTCGACATCCTCGCCCAACAGATCGTCGCCGAGTGCGCCGCCAGCGGAGAGGCAGGCATCACCGAGCGCGAACTCTGCGGCCTCATCCGCCGGGCGGCGCCCTACGCCGCGATCAGCGACGACGACCTCGAGGCGGTCGTCGCCCTCGTCTCCGAAGGGGTGCCGACCGGGCGCGGCGTGCGCGGCGCCTACGTCCACCGCGACCGGGTGAACGGCGTTCTGCGGGCGCGGCGCGGGGCGTCGATCACGGCGCTGACCTCGGGTGGGGCGATACCCGAACTCGCCGACTACCGGGTCGTCGTCGAGCCCGACGACAGCGTCGTCGGCTCGGTTTTCGAGGACTTCGCCGTGGAGGCGATGGTCGGCGACGTCTTCCTCCTCGGTTCGAACTCGTGGCGCATCCAGCGGGTCGAACGGGGCACCGTGCGCGTGACCGACGCGCGGGGCGCGCCGCCGACCGTGCCGTTCTGGATCGGCGAGGCACCGGCGCGCAGCGATGAATTGTCGGAGGCGGTCTCCAAGCTCCGCCACCTCGTCGCGGAGGCGCTGGGAGAAGGCGGGCCTTCGCTCGCCGTCGCGCGGCTCGCCGGGATCCCCGGGGTCGACCGCCGCCCGGCAGCGGACGTCGTCGCCTATCTCGCCGCGGGGCAAGCCGAGCTCGGCGGGCTGCCGACGCGAGAATCGCTCGTCGTCGAACGCTTCTTCGACGACACCGGCGGCGCGCAGCTCGTCGTGCACTCGCCCTACGGGGCGCGGGTCAATCGGGGACTCGGGCTCGCGCTCCGGAAGCGCTTCTGCCGGACGTTCGACTTCGAACTCCAGGCGGCGGCGAGCGACGACGCCGTCGTGCTCTCCCTCGGGCCGCAGCACGCCTTCGCCCTGGAAAGCGTCCTCGGCTTGCTTGCACCGGAGAGCGTTCGCGAGGTGCTCGTCCAGGCCGTCCTGCCGACGCCGATCTTCAGTTCGCGCTGGCGGTGGAACCTCAACCGCGCCCTCGTGTCGCCGCGCTTCCGGGGATCACGTCACCTGCCGCCGGCGATCCAGCGCATGGAGGCCGACGACCTCTTGGCGGCGGTCTTCCCGACGCTCGCCGCCTGCCAGGAGAACGTCTCCGGGCCGATCGAGATCCCCGACCACCCGCTCGTCCGCCAGACCCTCGAGGACTGCTGCACCGAGGCGATGGACCTCAGCGGGCTCGTCAGCCTGCTCGAAGGCCTGCGCGCCACGACGATCGAGGCGCGCTGCGTCGACACGACCGAGCCGTCGGTCCTCGCCCACGAGATCCTGAACGGCCGGCCGTACACGTTCCTCGACGACGCGCCCTTGGAGAACCGCCGGACGCGCGCGATCTCGCTCCGCCGCGGCATCCCGCTCGAGGCCCACGATCTCACGGCCATCGACGCTGCGGTCATCGACGAGATCCGCGCCGAGGTCGCGGCGGACCTGCGCGACCCGGACGAGCTCTGCGACCTGCTGCAGTCCACGGTCGTCCTGGCAGCCGAGGACCGCTGGCGGCACCTTTTCTCCGCGCTCGTCGACGCCGGCCGGGCGATGTCGTTCGCGCCTCGGCCACCCACACCAAGGCCAGGCCCGGAGCGCTGGTGCGCGCTCGAGCGGCGCCGCGAGGTCGAGGCCCTCTTCCCCGAGGCCTGCTTCACCCCGAACAGTCGCCTTCCCGAGGCGCTCGCCCAGGGGGAGGCACCGTCGTTCGATGATGCGCTGGAGCTCGCGCTGCGGGGTCATCTCGAGCTCGTCGGCCCTGCGACGCCGCCAGAGCTTGCCGAGGCAATCGGGATCGCGGACGAAATAGCGGTGGAAAGCGCCCTGCGCCGCGCCGAGGTGGCCGGCGCGGCGTTGGCGATCGGGAACGACCGGTGGTGGTCGCGCAGGCTCGTCGCCCGTGCCCATAACCGCCAGCGCGGACTTGAGCGCCGGCGAATTGAGGCCGTGAGCGCACAGCATCTCGTGCGCTTCCTCCTCGAGTGGCAACACGTCGCGCCGGGAACGCGCCTGCGCGGCACCGCGGGGACCGCGGCGGTGCTCACCCAGCTCCAGGGGATCGAGGCCCCGATCGGCGCCTGGGAGAGCGCGATTCTCCCCGCCCGGGTCGCCGACTACGAGCCGCGCCATCTAGACGAGCTGTGCACCCGCGGCGAGATCGCCTGGGGGCGGCTCGCCATCCCCGGCCAACCCGTCGGCGGGCCGCACCGGGCCGGCGCGACGCCTTCCCGGGCGACACCGGTCGCCCTCGTCCGCCGCGAGGATCTCGCCTGGCTGCTCGCTGCGGTCCGGGGTGACGAGCGCCCACGCCCACCGGGTGCGGGCGCCGCGGCGGAGGTCCTCGAGGCGCTCGGCGGCAGGGGGGCGCTCTTCTTCGCCGACCTCGTGAACGAGACCGGAAGGATGCCGCTCGAGGTCGCCGAGGCGCTGTGGGACGGCGTCGCCCGCGGGCTCGTAACCTCCGACGGGTTCGGCGCGGTGCGCGCTCTTCTCGCCGGCCGTTACCGCAACCCGCTTTTCTCGCGGCCGGGCGGGGCGCGGCCCGCGCCCCACCGTCTCGCCGCGGCCGGGCGTCGGCGTCTGGAGCCGGCGCTCGCCGGGGGACGCTGGTCGCTCGTCGAAGCGGCGCGGCCGGCCGATTTCGGTCCTGACGAACTCGCCGACGCCACCGCCGCCCAGCTCCTCGCCCGCTGGGGGGTGGTCTTCCGGGACCTCGTCGGCCGTGAGCCGCTCGCCGTCGCCTGGCGCGACGTGCTCTGGGCGTTGCGCCGGTTTGAAGTACGCGGCGTCGCGCGCGGCGGCCGCTTCGTCACCGGGTTCTCCGGGGAGCAGTTCGCCCTGCCTGAAGCCCTCGACGCCCTCCACCGGGTCGCCGCTCGTCCTCCTGAGGGCGTGACCGTTCGCCTCTCTGCGGCGGACCCGCTCAACCTCACCGGGTCGGTTCTCGGCCCGGCGCGTCTGCCGGCGATCATCGGCCGGGAGCTCACCTTGGTCGACGGCTCGCCGCTCGCCGCCACCCCGCCGATGGCGGCGGGGCGCGTCGCCTCCTGACCGGCCGCCCGGACAGGCCGGCAACGTCTGGCGGATCAGCCGCTCATCAAGCGTTGCTCGAGAGCGTCGAGCTGCACCGCCAGCGGAGCTGGGAGACGGTCGCCGAAGATCGCGAAGTACTCCCTGATCGCGAGGGTCTCCTCGTGCCAGTCGGCCACATCGACCGACAGCAGTTCGTCCATCGCCTCGGCGCTCATGGCGAGGTTCTCGGTCGAGATCGCACCGGGCGCGGGGAGCCAGCCGATCGGCGACTCGACTGCCCGGTCGGAACCGGCGCAACGCGCGAAGACCCACTCGAGCACGCGCGCGTTCTCCCCGAAGCCCGGCCAGAGAAACTCACCGTCGCGGTCCCGACGGAACCAGTTCACGCAGAAGATCCGCGGAAGTCTGTCCGGCGCGAGCAGCTGGCCAAACGTCAACCAGTGCCCCCAGTAGTCGGCCATGTTGTAACCGCAGAACGGGAGCATCGCGAACGGGTCGCGCCGCAGCTTGCCGACGGTGCCGGCCGCCGCGGACGTCATCTCCGATGCCATCGTCGCGCCGAGGAAGACACCGTGGTCCCAGTTGAAGGCCTCGTAGACGAGCGGCACCACCGCCGACCGGCGACCGCCGAGCAGGATCGCCGAGATCGGCACCCCCTCGGGGTCGTCCCACTCCGGGGCGCTCTCCGGGTGCTCGGTGATCCGCACGGTGAAGCGGGAGTTCGGGTGTGCCGCGCTCTGCGGCGAATCCGGCGTCCAGTCGTCGCCGCGCCAGTCGACGAGGTGCGCCGGCGGTGCCGGGGTGAGCCCCTCCCACCAGACGTCGCCGTCGTCGGTCAAAGCGGTGTTCGTGAAGATGACGTTCCTCCCGAGCATCGTGATGGCGTTCGGGTTGGTCTTCGTGCTCGTACCGGGCGCGACACCGAAGAGCCCCGTCTCGGGGTTGACGGCCCGTAGTTTCCCGTCCTGCCCGATCCTCATCCAGCAGATGTCGTCGCCGACGGTCTCGACCTTCCAGCCAGGAAGGCTCGGAACCATCATCGCGAGGTTGGTCTTGCCGCAGGCCGAAGGGAACCCGCCGGTCACAAAGCGCACCTCCCCCTCAGGCGAGGTGAGCTTCATCACGAACATGTGCTCGGCGAGCCAGCCTTCGTCGCGTGCGATCGTCGACGCGATCCGTAGCGCCAGGCACTTCTTACCCAACAGGGCGTTGCCCCCGTACCCCGAGCCGTACGACCAGATCTCCCTGGACTCGGGGAAGTGGACGATGTAGGTGTTCTCCGGGTCGCAGGGCCACGGCACGTCAGCCTCACCGGGTGCGAGTGGCACGCCGACGGAGTGGACGCAGGGCACGAATTCGCCGTCCGAGCCGAGCGCTTCTAGAGGCGAGTTTCCCATCCGCGTCATGATCGCCATGTTGACGACGACGAGCGGCGAGTCGGTGAGCTCCACGCCAATCTTCGCGTGGCTCGAACCGACCGGCCCCATCGAGAATGGCACGACGTAGAGCGTGCGTCCCCGCATCGCCCCGGAAAAGAGCCCGAGCAGCTTGGCGCGCATCGCGGCAGGCTCCGCCCAGTTGTTCGTCGGTCCCGCGTCGTCCTCGTGGGCGGAGCAGATGAACGTCCGGTCCTCCACCCGAGCCGTGTCACGGGGATCGGAGCGGGCGAGGTAGCTGCCCGGCCGCTTCGTGCCATTCAGGCGCAACATCGTTCCCTGCGCGACGAGAAGCGCGCAGAGTCGCTCGTATTCCTCCTCGGAACCATCGCACCATTCCACGCGCTCGGGCTTTGCCAGGTCGGCGAACCACCGCACCCATTGCGCGAGCTTGTGATGGCT
>JBEKLG010000013.1:0-22204 GCA_050010315.1 Acidimicrobiales bacterium | reverse complement strand
ACGAGCTCGATGCCCGCGCCGGCGCCCTCGTCGTCTCCGGGCAGCGCCGCTTCAACCCCGCCTGGCACCTCGCCCTCGACCTCGAGTCGATGCTCACCGTCGCCCGGGCGGCGACGCTCGCGGCGCTCGCCCGGCGGGAAAGCCGTGGCGGCCACGCTCGCGACGACTATCCCGACGCCGACCCGGAGCACTTCGCGAAGGTGAACATCGTCGTCCGCGAGCTCGCCGGCGCGGTCACGGTCAGCGAAGAGCCGATCGCGGCGATGCCCGCGGACCTGGCCGCCCTGATAGAAGAGGCGGCCTGATGACGCCCGACGTCACGCTTTCGATCTGGCGCGGCGACGAACACGGTGGCGAGTTCCGCGACTATACGGTGCCGGCGAACGAAGGCGAGGTCGTCCTCGACGTCGTCCACCGCATCCAGGCCGAGCTCGCCCCGGACCTCGCCGTGCGCTGGAACTGCAAGGCCGGCAAGTGCGGCTCTTGCTCGGCCGAGATCAACGGCAAGCCGCGTCTGCTGTGCATGACGCGGATGAGCACGCTGGAGCTTTCAGCACCGATCAGCGTCTCGCCCTTGCGCGCCTTCCCCGTCGTGCGGGACCTCGTAAGCGATGTTGCGTTCAACTACGCCGTGGCGAAGAGGATCCCGCCGTTCACACCGGGACCCCGCCCCGCCGGCGGCACCTACCGGATGTCGCAGTTCGACGTCGAGCGGGCCCAGGAGTTCCACAAGTGCATCGAGTGCTTCTTATGCCAGGACGTCTGCCACGTGATCCGCGACCACGAGGAGAACAAGACCTCCTACGCCGGACCGCGCTACCTCGTCCGGGTCGCCGCGCTCGAGATGCACCCGCTCGACACGCTCGACCGGCGCGACCTTCTGCGACGAGGGATCGGGATCGGCCTGTGCAACGTGACGAAATGCTGCACCGAGGTCTGCCCCGAGAGCATCCACATCACCGACAACGCGATCATCCCGCTAAAAGAGCGGGTGGTCGACGCGGCCTACGACCCGCTGGCCTGGCTCCTCCGGCGGATCCTCCGCCGGAGGAGCCAGGCCCCCGCGGCGCTATCGGCGACGGCGTTACCCGCCGCCCAAGCTCGCGACGCCGCCTTCGGCGAGGCGCCGGCTGACCGAACGAGCTGAGGCCGTGGCCGAGCTCCTCTCTGATGAGTGGTTCAGACGCTTCGCCGAGGCAATCGCCAGCCTGGCACCGGCCGCCGGGGAACCGCCGCTCGCACTCGGCGTCGTCGTGACCGGCACACCGGCCGGGACGGTCAGCTACACGATCCTCATCGGCGACGGCGGGGCGAGCCTCGTCGTCGGTTCGACCGACGAGGCCGCGGTGACGCTCGTCGAGGACTTCTCGACCGCCCAGGCGATCGCCGCCGGCACGCCGGTCTCGGCGCTGCTCGAGGCGGGCCGGATAACTTTGCGCGGTGACGCCAAGGCGCTCATCGCCGGCGTGCCCCAGCTCGAAGCGCTCGTCGAGGTGCTCACCTGCCCCGAGGAAGGTACGCCGACCCGGAAGATCCGCCAAGGAGGACCATGATCATCGAGAAGGCGATGATCACCGTCGACCGAGGAGCAAAGAAGGCCTTCGAGAAGGCCTTCTACGAGGAGGCGCCCTCCCTCACCTCCTCCCCCGGCTGCCACGGGGTGCAGCTCTACGACCGCATCGAGGAGCCGACGCGCTTCATGTTCATCGTCGAGTGGAAGCCGCTCGAGGCCCACGAGGGCTTCCGGCAATCCCCCGCCTTCGCCGAGTGGCGCCGGATCGTCGGGCCGTACCTCGGCGGGCTGGGCGAACTCACCCACTACCGCCCGCTGGACGAACCCTAGAAAGCGCCGCCGCCGAGGAGATCGGCCGCCTCGGCGCGCTCGTCGCCGAGCTCCGCAGCCGTGGCGGCGATCAGGCGATGCGCGAACGCGCTGTGGGCAAGGCCCTCGACGACGTGCCACGTGTTGCCGTCGGACCGCACCGGGAAGCCGAACTGCAGACCTTCGGGGATGCCGTACTCGCCGTGCGAGACCACGGCGAGCGAGCTCCAGTCGCCCTGCGGCGTGGGGTTGATGATGCTGCGCAGAGAGCCGATCGCCGCGTTCGCCGCTGACCCAGCCGACGATCCGCCGCGCGCCGCGATCACCGTCGCGCCCCGCTCCTGGATCGTTCTGACGAACGGTCCCTGGAGCCATTCCTCGTCGTCGATGACCCGCTCGGCGGATTGCCCGTCGATGAGGGCGTTCTCGTAGTCGGGGAACTGCGTCGTCGAGTGGTTCCCCCACACGGCGAGCCTGGTGACGGCGCCGGGGGTCCGACCGACCCTTTTCCCGAGCAGGGTCTTCGCCCGGTTCTCGTCGAGCCGCGTCATCGCGAACCAGCGCTCGGCGGGCACCTCGGGGGCGTTCGTGCGGGCGATGAGGCAGTTCGTGTTGCACGGGTTGCCGATGACGAGGACGCGCACGTCGGAGGCGGCCTGGGCGGCGATCGCCCGGCCCTGCGCCTTGAAGATCCGCCCGTTCACGCTGAGCAGGTCGCGGCGTTCCATGCCGTTTCTCCGGGGGATCGATCCGACGAGGAAGGCGAAAGAGCTCCCCTCGAAGGCGATCTTTAGGTTCGAGGTCGTCACGACATCGAAAAGCAGCGGATAGGCGCAGTCCTCGAGCTCCATCACGATCCCCTCGAGGGCCGCCATCGCCGGCTCGATCTCGAGCAGCTGGAGGACGATCGGCTGGTCGGGCCCGAAGGCCTCGCCCGACGCCAGCCGGAAGGCCAGGGCGTAGCCGATGTTGCCGGCAGCACCGCTGACCGTGACGGTCACCGGGCGCTTTGTCGTGCGGCGCGGCAACTCCGACATCACTGCGAGGCTAACGAGCAGGCGCGCGATTCCGGCCGGTCGACCGCCAGCCGCCCGCCGCCTAGAGGTGCTCGACCACCGCCTGGGCGAACTCGCTCGTGTGGACCTCGCGGGCGCCGGCCATCTGGCGGGCGAGGTCGTAGGTCACGATCCCCTCTCCGATCGTCGCCTCGAGGGCGCGCACGATGTCCGCCGCGACCTCGTCCCAGCCGAGGTGCTCGAACATCATCACCCCCGAGAGCAGGAGCGAACCCGGGTTGACCTTGTCCTGCCCGGCGTATTTCGGGGCAGTCCCGTGGGTGGCCTCGAAGACGCCGTGACCGGTTGCGTAGTTGATATTGCCGCCGGGGGCGATACCGATCCCGCCGACCTGGGCGGCAAGGGCGTCGGAGAGGTAGTCGCCGTTGAGGTTCGTCGTCGCGATGACGTCGAACTCCTCGGGGCGGGTAAGCACCTGCTGGAAGGCGATGTCGGCGATCGCGTCCTTGACGAGGACCCTGTCCCCCGGTACGCCCTGGCAGTCGTCGAAGGAGACGGCGGTGTCGCCGAACTCCTCGGCGACGAGCTCGTAGCCCCACGCCCGGAAGGCGCCCTCGGTGAACTTCTGGATGTTGCCTTTGTGCACGAGCGTCACGCTCTTGCGGCGGTGTGCCACGGCGTAGTCGAGCGCGGCCCGCACCAGTCGGCGCGACCCACTTCTTGAGATCGGCTTGATCCCGACGCCGGAATCGGGACGCACCTCCCAGCCGAACTCCGCCGCGAGCCAGTCGATGAGCCGCTTCGCCTCGGGGCTGCCCTCTTCGACCTCGAGTCCGGCGTAGACGTCCTCGGTGTTCTCGCGGAAGATCACCATGTCGACCCGCTCGGGGTGGCGGAGCGGCGAGGGCACGCCCCGGAACCACCGCACCGGGCGGAGGCAGACGTAGAGGTCGAGGATCTGGCGGAGGGCGACGTTGAGCGAGCGGATACCCCCGCCGACCGGGGTCGTGAGCGGTCCCTTGATCCCGACGAAATGGTCCCGGAACGCCGCGACCGTCTCTTCGGGAAGCCAGCTCCCGGTTGCGCTGAAGGCCTTCTCGCCGGCGAGGACCTCTTTCCAGGCGACCCGCTTGCCGCGCCTTGCGGCCGCGGCGTCGAGAACGGCCCGGACGGCGGGCCAGATGTCGACCCCCGTGCCGTCGCCCTCGATGTAGGGGATGATCGGCTCGTCGGGGACCTGGAGCGGGCCATCCGGGGATTTCCTGATCCTGTCGGGCATGGCCGAAGCCTACTGTTGCCGTTCCGCCCGGCACCGTGGCGAGCGGTTCGGCCGATCACCGCCCCGAAGGTGCGAGCCCGAGGTTCTCGCAGATCGCCACCGTCGCGCTCACCTGGTTCATCGTGTAGAAGTGCAGCCCCGGCACGCCCTCGGCGATGAGCTCGGCGCAGAGCTCGGTCGCGATCTCGATGCCGACGGCGCGGACTTCAGCGGGGTCGTCGCCACAGCAACTGATCCGCTCGGCAACACCGGCCGGGACGGCGGCACCGGAGAGCTCCGCCATCCGGCTCACCGTGTTCAGGTTCGTGATCGGCATGATCCCGGGGATCACCGGCTTCGTGACCCCAAGGGCCGCGAGGTCCTCGACGAGGCGGAGGTAGTCGGGAACGGCGAAGAAGAACTGCGTGATTGCGAAATCCGCCACGCCGAGCTTGGCGGCGAGGTGGCGCCGGTCGCTCGCGAGGTCCGCCGCGCCCGGATGGCCCTCGGGGTGGGCGGCGACGGCGACGCAGAAGGGCGCGACCGACTTCACGAGCTCGACGAGCTCTATCGCGTGACCTAGGTCGCCCACGGGCGACGGGACCGTCGCCTCCCGGGGCGGGTCGCCCCGCACCGCCAGCACGTTGTCGATGCCGGCCCCGGCGTAGCGCTCGAGGATCTCGACGAGCTCGCCGCGGCGGTGCGCGAAGCACGCCAGGTGGGCCATCGGTTCGGTCCGGGCGGCCCGGCGGATCTCGACGACGAGGTCGTGGGTGCGGGACCGCGTCGAGCCCGCCGCGCCGTAGGTGATCGAGGCGAACGTCGGGTGCAGCTCGTAAAGGCGCGCCAGCGACTCGCGAAGGCGCGCCAGCGCCTCGGGCGTCTTTGGTGGCCACAGCTCGATCGAAATCGAGCGCTTCCCCTCGAGCAGCTCGTCGATGCGGGCCATGACGGGCAAGTCTCGCAGCCAGACCAGGCGAGCGTGCAAGCCGGTGAGCCGCGCTTCTTGCCAGCCGACCGAGACTCGCTAGCGTCGCGCCGTGCCGAAAGCCGCCCGCGTGCTCGGTGAACGCGACTTCGCCCTGCTCTGGGGCGGCCAGACCGTGTCGATCATCGGCGACGGCGTGTACACGGTCGCCCTCGCCCTCGAGACGCTGCGGGTGAGCAACCACGCCAGCACGCTCTCCTACGTGATCGCGGCGCGGGTCGCGCCCACCGTTCTTTTGCTGCTCGTCGCCGGGAGCATCGTCGACCGGCTGCCGAGGCGGTTCACCATCCTCGCCGCCGATTTCGTGCGCGGCATCGCCATCGCCGCGATCGCCGCCTTGGTCGTCGCCCACGCCCTCACCGTCGCCGACCTGGTGGCGATCTCGGCCGTGGTCGGCGCGGCCGATGCCTTCTTCTTCCCGGCCTACAGCGCCATCATCCCGGAGATCCTGCCGTCGGCGCTCTACATGAAAGGGAACGCCTTCAACAACGCCAGCCAGGTGCTTGGGAACGCGCTCATCGGCCCGGCGATCGGCGGCGTGCTCATCGCGGCCTTCGGCGCGGCGCCGGCCTTCGCCCTCGACGCCGCGACCTTCTTCGCCGGTGCCGCCTGCGTGCTGGCGATGCGCTCCCGGCCGGCCCCCGCGGCGTCGGGCAAGTCGCTCGTCGGCGACGCCCGCGCCGGACTCGCCTGGACGAGAGCTCAGCCCTGGCTGTGGTACACGATCATCGCCGCCTCGGTCGCCAACTTCGCGGCGTTCACGCCCTTCGCCGTCCTCGGCCCCCTCCTCATCCGCGACATCCTCCACCAGGGCCCGACACAGTACGGGCTGGTCTTCGCCGCGGCCGGGCTCGGGGGAGTGCTCTCCTCGCTCGTCGCTTTCCGCTTCGGGTCGCCCCGCCGGCGCGTCAGCGTGATGTGGGGCGGCTGGGCGACCGGCGCCGTCGCGCTGACGGGGATCGGCCTGGCGCCGAACGTCTTTGTCGTCGCGGCCCTTGGCGCGGTGGCGTTCGGCCTCCTCCAGTACGGGTCGATGATCTGGCAGACGATGATGCAGGAGCTCGTGCCCTCCGAGATGCTCGGTCGCGCCTCCTCGGTCGACTGGCTGTTCTCCCTCAGCCTCTCGCCGCTCGGGATCCTCGTCGCCGGCGTCGCCGCGGAGACGATCGGCGTACGCCCGACGATCGTCGCCGGCGGCCTGATCGCGGCCTTCATGGGCCTCGTCCTCTTCCTGCCGGGCGTGCGCGATCCCGAACGGGGGCCGCTCGCCCGGACAACCGCGGGTGGGCCACTGTCGCCGTCCGTCGACCCCGGCGACCCCTAACTTTTCGCGCTGCCTCAGCTCGCCGGAGCGGGCACGTGGAGCCGGGGGGTGCCGTAGCGCATCTGCAGGGCGATCGCGGCCGAGATGACGGCGGCCCAGGCGCACCAGACCGAGGCCAACCCGTCGATCGTCAGCTGGGCGATGACCACGACGGCGACGAGGTTGGCGACGCCGAAGACGACGATCCGGCGGTCGCTCGACAGCAGGGCGGCCCCGCAGGTCGCCAGGACGTAGAGCGCGACTATGACCCCGCCGTCGCCGAGCCGCACGCTGTACGCCAGGTGGTAAGGGCGGATCGCCACCGTCATCGGTCCGCGCACCATCGCCGCGAGGAGCACGCCGCCGACGACGACGCCGACGAGGCCGAGCGAGGTGGCGAGGCGTCGCCGCCAACGCGAGGGCTCGATCGCGGCCACGGCGATCGGCACGAAGACGGGCAGCGCGACAAAGGCGACGACGAGGTAGACCCAAAGCGCGCTGCGCCCGAGGCCGGGCGTCAGGTGGCCCTCGAGGCTGAACCAGACGACCGACTCCACGAGCTGGTGGGCGCCAAACAGCACCGGCAGGCTCGCCAGGGCGACGTGGCTCGCCCGGCGGTCGACGTGCCGCAAGGCGTCGACGCCGATCCCACAGACGACGGCGCCGCCGACGAGGTCGGCCTGGGGCGAAAAGCACATGGGCGCAAGCTATCGCCTACACCTTCGCCCGGGCTTCGCCCCCACCCGGCGCGGGCCGCGGGGCCGGCGACCCCGGACCCTAGGCCGGCGCCGTGGGCGCGAGCCGACGCCGTGCCGCACGCACGGCGTTTTTCAAAAGCATCGCCCTGGTCATCGGCCCGACCCCGCCGAGCCGGGGGGTCATCCAACCGGCGACCTCGGCGACGCCGGCGTCGACGTCGGACAGGAGATGACGCCCGGCGAACGACGTGCCCGCGCCCACGACCGCGGCCCCAGATTTCACCATGTCCGCCGTGACGATTCCGGCTCTGCCGGCGGCGGCGATCACGACGTCGGCGCGCCGCACGTAAGAAGCGAGGTCGGCGACACCCGTGTGGACGACGGTCACCGCGGCGTTGCAACCGGGGCGCTTTGAGGCAAGCAACAGGGCGAGCGGACGGCCGATCGTCAGCCCGCGCCCGATGACGACGACGTTGCGACCCTCGACGGGCACGCCGTAGTGGACGAGCAGTTCGACTATCCCCGCCGGCGTGCAGGGCAGCGGACCCTCGACGCCCATGACGAGCCGGCCGAGGTTCACCGGATGGAGGCCGTCGACGTCCTTGTCGGGGTCGACCGCCATCAGCGCGGCGAACTCGTCGAGGTGGCGCGGCAACGGGACCTGGACGAGGAAGGCGTCGACGGCGGGGTTGGCGTTGAACCGCCCGACCGCCGCGGCGAGCTCCGCCGCGCTCGTGTCGGAACCGAGGTGTTCCTGGAAGGATTCGATGCCGACCTTGGCGCAATCCTCGTGCTTCAGCGCCACGTAGCGCGCGCTCGCCGGGTCGTCGCCGACGAGGATCGTCCCGAGCCCGGGCTGAATTCCCCGGGCACGCAGCCGGGCGACCTCCTCGGCAACCTCCGCCCGCACGCGGCCGGCGCGCGCCTCACCGTCGAGGACCTTGGCCGTCACCTCCGCCACCTTGCGTCGGCGACCCGACCCTCCCCTGGGATGCCGCTCACACCTCTCCAGCTCATCCGCACCAGGTTCACGATACGCGCCAACCGGGTGGCCGCCGGCCCCGATCCGGTCGGCAGTCGCCGCCGCCTTCGCTGTCCACCGTCAGAGCGCCAACTTGGCCCTCCTCTAATCGGTGTCCAACTACCCAGGGTGCGCGAGAGCGCACACCACCGACCTGATCCCCCCGCCCGATCTCAGTGACGGAAGTGCCGCTCCCCGGTCAGCATCATCGCGATCCCGCGCTCGTTCGCCGCGGCGATGATCTCGCCGTCGTGGAGCGAGCCCCCCGGTTGGACGACGACGGCGACGCCGGCGTCGCAGAGCGCGTCGACGCCGTCGCGGAAAGGGAAGAAGGCGTCACTCGCGCCAGCCCCGCCGGCAGCCCGTCCCGCCGCCTTGCCGGCGGCGAGCCGGGCGGCGTCCCGCCGGTTCTGCTGGCCACAGCCGACGCCGACGATCTGTCCGTCGGCGGCAAGGACGATCGCGTTCGAGGTGGTCCGGACGCAGACCCGCCAGGCGAGCTCGGCGTCCTGCAACTCCTCGTCGCTCGGCTGGCGTTCGGTGACGACGCGCCAGGAATCGCGGCGCGCCCCCAAGGCGTCGGGCTCTTGAACGAGGAAGCCCCCGGCGAACTGGCGGAAGGCGAGCCTCGCGGCCCTCGGCAGCGGCGCGGCGAGCACACGCATGTTCTTGCGCCGGGCCGCGAACACGCCGAGGGCGCCGGGGTCGTAGCCGTAGGCGATGAGGACGTCGGCGAGCGGGTTGGCGACGATCACCTCGGCGAGCGCCGCGTCGACCTCGCCGGAGATGGCGACGATCCCGCCGAAGGCCGACTCCGGATCGGCCGCAAAGGCGCGGGCGTAGGCGGTCGCAAGGTCAGACCCGACGGCGACGCCACAGGGGTTGGCGTGCTTCACGATCACGGCGGCAACGCGCCCTTCGCCCGCGCCAGCCACGTCGTGGCAGAGCAGCCAGGCGGCCTCGGCGTCGAGCAGGTTGACGAACGACAAGTCCCGGCCGCCGTACTGCCTCACCTCCTCCCACCAGTCGTCGTCGGCACCGACCCGGCGGTAGCGGGCGGCGCGCTGGTGTGGGTTCTCCCCGTAGCGGAGCTCTCCTCTCCGTTCCAGGGTGAACTCGATTGTCTGCGGGAGGCCCGCCTCGTCGCGGCCCGTCGGGGCGAGCCATGAGGCGATCGCGGCGTCGTAGGCCGCGGTGTGGGCGAAGGCCTTCTCGGCGAGTCGCCGACGGGTAGCGGCCGAGACAACGCCCGAGTCGCGGATCTCGTCGAGCACCGGTCCGTAATCACCGGGGTCGACGACGACGGCGACGTGGGCGTGGTTCTTCGCCGCGGCCCGCACCATCGCCGGCCCGCCGACGTCGATCATCTCGATCGACGGCGAGGTGGCAAACGGGTAGAGGTTGCACACCACGAGATCGATCGGGCGAATCCCGCGCCCCGCGAGCTCGTCGAGGTGGGCCCGATTCGAGCGGTCGGCGAGGATCCCGCCGTGGATCGCGGGGTGAAGCGTCTTCACCCTGCCGTCGAGCATCTCGGGTGCCCCGGTCACCTCGGCGACGTCGAGGTGGGCGATGCCGGCGGCGGTGAGCGCTCCTGCCGTGCCGCCGCTCGCGACCAGCTCCCAGCCGAGCCCGGCGAGCCCGGCGGCGAGCTCGACGAGCCCGCGCTTGTCGTAGACGGAGAGCAGCGCCCTCATCGCCTTCTCACCTCGTTTCTTCGGGCGCGGCCCCACCTGCTGGCGCGCTCGTCTCGATGAACGACCGGATCGTCGCCGGGTACAGGCGGCGCTCCACGGTCTTGATGCGCTCGTGCAAGGTCTCCTCCGTATCGTCGGGATAGATGGCCACCTTCTCCTGGGCGAGAATCGGACCGTCGTCGACCTCGGGCGTCGCGAGGTGCACCGTGCAGCCCGTCGCCGTCTCCCCCGCCGCCAGCGCCATCGGCACCGCGTGCCAGCCCTTGTACGCCGGGAGGAGCGAGGGATGGGTGTTGAGGACGCGGCCGTCGAACGCCGGGAAAAAGGCCGGGCTCAGTACGGTCGCGAATCCCGCCATCGCCACGGTGCCGACCCGGTGACGGTTCAGCGCCGCGACGAGCGCCGCGGTGTAGCCCTCGCGGTCGAAGGCCGGCGAGAAGTCCCGCCTGACGACGTACTCGACCGGTATCCCCGCGGCCTCAGCGATCCGCCCGGCGCGACAGGGCCGGTCGCAACCGACGACGACGATCGGCAATCGCGCCGCGATCAGCGCCTCGAGGATCGTCCCCGTTCCCGAGGCGAGAACGCCGAGCCGGCGGCGGAGGGTGTGGGGCGCGCCGTCGGGTGGTGGCGACTCAGCCGAGTTCACGGACGACCTCCACCATCATCTCCCCCGCTTCGGCCGGGTTGCGGGCGACGCGCGCCCCGCAGGCCCTGAGGGCGGCGATTTTCGCCGCGGCGGTCCCCGAGCTGCCCTGAACGATCGCCCCGGCGTGGCCCATCGTCCGGCCCACGGGCGCGGTCACGCCGGCAATGTACGCCACGACCGGCTTCGTCATCGCCCGCCCGATGAACTCGGCGGCGCGCTCCTCCTCGGAACCGCCGATCTCGCCGATGAGCAGCACGGCCTTCGTCTCCGGGTCGTTCTCGAAAGCGGCGAGCACGTCGACAAACGACGTCCCGGGAACCCGGTCGCCGCCGATCCCGACGCACGTCGTCTGGCCGACGCCCTGTCGCGACAGTTCATGCAGCGCCTGGTAGGTGAGCGTCCCGGAACGGGAGACGATGCCGACCGGGCCGCCGGGCAGGGCGATCTCCCCGGCGGTGATGCCGATGTTGCACCTGCCCGGCGAGATCACGCCGGGACAGTTCGGCCCGATGAGCCGGGTGCGCGGGAACTCCCGCCGCAAGCGGTTGAAAAGGAGCGTCTCGTCCTTGGCCGGGATGTGCTCGGTGATGCAGACCACGAGCTCGACCCCGGCAGCGGCGGCCTCGACGATCGCGCCGGGCGCCGCCTCCCGGGGGACGACGACGAAGCTCGCGTCCGCCCCCGTGCGGACGACCGCCTCGGCGACCGAGTCGAAGATCGGGATCCCGGAAACCGACCCGCCGCCCTTGCCCGGCGTGACGCCGGCGACCACCTTCGTGCCGTAGTCGCGATTGCGCAGCCCGTGGAAGCGCCCCTGTTTCCCGGTCAGGCCCTGGACGACGACACGGGTCGACTCGTCGACGAAGATGCTCATCTGCCGGCCGCCGCCGCGATCTCGACGGCGCGGCGCGCCGCGGCGGCCATCGTCTCCTCGACGATGAGCCGATCCGAGAGGTGGGGCCGGAGAATCTCGTGCGCCTCGGCGGCGTGGGTGCCGTCGAGGCGGACGACGAGCGGCGAGGCGGGCGCCACCCGGGCGAGCGCGCCGACGACGCCCCTTGCGACCTCGTCGCAGCGGACGATCCCGCCGAAGACGTTGACGAGGATGGCGCGCACCCCGGCGTCGGAGTTGACGAGTCCGAGGGCGGCGGAAATGACCTCGGCGTCTGCCCCGCCCCCGATGTCCAAAAAGTTCGCCGCCGAGCCGCCGACCTGGTTCACCATGTCGAGCGTGCTCATCGCGAGACCCGCCCCGTTGGCGACGATGCCGACCGAACCGTCAAGGCCGACGTAGCTCAGGCCTTTCTCCCGTGCCGCCCGCTCGCGGGGATCGTCGGGCTCGGCGCCGGCGAACTCCGACCACTCGGGATGGCGGAACGCCGCTTCGTCGTCGAGCGTGACCTTGGCGTCGAGGGCGCGCACCGCACCCGACGGCAACAGAACGAGGGGGTTGATCTCGACGAGATCGGCGTCGCCTTCGATATAGCAGCGGTAGAGGGCGACGACGACCTCGATGACGCGGGCTTTGGCGTCGCTGTCGATCCCGGCTCGGGTGACGAGGTCCGCCGCCCCGGCGGCCGACAGCCCTTCTGTCGGGTCGATCTCGAGACGGGCGATCGCCTCGGGGCGGCTGGCGGCGACCTCCTCGATCTCGATGCCCCCTTGCGCCGAGACCATGGCGAGATCGAGCTTGGCGGCACGATCCAGTGTGTAACTCACGTAGTACTCGCGGGCGACCGGCGAGGCGGCCTCGACCCAGAGCCGTTCGACCCGGTGACCGCTGATCGTCAAGCCGAGGATCTCGCCGGCCGCCCCCGCCGCTTCCTCTTTTCCGGCGACGATTCTCACGCCGCCGGCCTTGCCACGGCCGCCCACTCGGACCTGCGCCTTGATCACCGCCGGATAGCCGACGGCGTCGGCGGCCGCCACGGCTTCGTCGACGCTGTCGGCGACGGCGCCGGGCCCGACCGGGACGCCGAAGCGGGCGAGGTAGGACTTGCCCTCGTACTCGTAGAGATCCACGCACCTGCCTCCTCGCCCGGACGCGACCTGCCGGGACGGGGATGTGAGCCGCCGACGCCGTCTCACGCCGGCGCCGGGGCGATCCTAGGGGCCGGGTTGGCCTGCGACGAGCCCGACGGCGCCACACTGCAAGCCGACAACGCCCCCTTAGGCCCGTTTGAGCGGCGTCGCGGCGAGGAGGAACCGTTTCTCGCCGTGACGCTCGAAGGCGATCACCGCCTCGGATTCCAGGCCCGCGCCGGCCACCTCGACGACCACGCCCTCGCCCCAGCGGGCGTGGACGATCCGCTCGCCGGGCGAAAGACCCAGCAGCTCTGCCCCGGTCGTCGCCACCGGGGCCCCCACGGCGCGCCGGGCGCGGGAGGCGCGGCCGGCTGTCGGCGGGACCGAGGTGCCAAGGCGCTCGCTCGCCGAGAAAGCCGGCGGTCCCTCCCCCAGGTCGACGATCAGGTGCTCGGGGATCTCCCGCACGAAGCGGCTCTGCAGGCTCTCGCGGCTCTGGCCGAAGAGCGTGCGTTCCCAGGTGTGGGTGAGGTAGAGGCGGCGGCGGGCCCGGGTGATGCCGACGTAGCAGAGCCGGCGCTCCTCCTCGAGGTCGCCGATCTCGGCCATGGCGCGGTCGTGCGGGAAGACGCCCTCTTCCATGCCGGTGAGGAAGACGACGTCGAACTCGAGGCCCTTGGCGGCGTGGAGCGTCATGAGGCACACCCGGCCACCGGAGTCGTCGAGCTCGTCGGTCGCCGAGACGAGTGCCGTCGACTGCAGGAAGGACTCGAGGTCCTCGCTGTTCGCGGCGACGGAGACGAGCTCGGCGAGGTTCTCGAGCCGGCCCTCGGCCTCGATGGCGCCGAACCCGCCGACGGCCACCTCGGCTCCGAGCGCGTCCTCGTAGCCGCTGCGCCGCAGCACCTCGGAAAGCGCCTCGCCCGGACGATTCCCCACGAGGTCGGCGAAACCCCCGATGAGCCCGCGGAACTCGGCGATGACCCGTGCCGGCCGGCCCGAGACCCCGGCCGGCCCGGGATCGGCGAGCACATCGGCGAAGGAGACACCGGCGTGCACCGCGTATTCGCCGATCCGGTCGACGCTTGTCCTGCCGATGCCGCGCCTCGGGACGTTGATCACCCGGCGCAGCGAGACCTCGTCGGCGGGGTTGGCGACGAGCCGCAGGTAGGCGAGGGCGTCCCGCACCTCCCGGCGGTCGTAGAAGCGGGCGCCGCCGATCACCTGGTAGGGGACGCCGCGGTCCGCCAGCGCCTGTTCGATCGCCCGGCTCTGGGCGTTCGTGCGGTAAAAGACGGCGATCTCGCCGCGGCGGATCCGCTGGGCGCTGCAGAGCTCGGCGATCTCGTTGGCGACGAACATCGCCTCGTCCCGCTCGTCGCCCGCCCGGTAGCGCAGCACCTTCTCGCCCTCGCCGAGCGCCGACCACAGCGACTTGTCCTGGCGCATCACGTTGTTGCCGATCACGGCGTTGGCGGCGTCGAGGATCGTCTGCGTCGAGCGGTAGTTCTGGTCGAGAACGATCGTGCGCGCCTCGGGGAACGCCCGCTCGAACTCCAGGAGATTGCGGATCTCCGCCCCGCGGAAGCCGTAGATGCTCTGGTCGGTGTCGCCGACGACGCAGACGTTGCGGTGGACGGCACCGACGAGCGTGACGATCTCGTTCTGCGCCCGGTTCGTGTCCTGGTACTCGTCGACGAGCACGTGTTCGAAGCGTTCCTGGTAGCTGCCGAGCACCTCGGGGTCGGCCCGGAACAGGCGGACGACAACCGACAACAGGTCGTCGAAGTCGAGGGCGTTGCCGGCGCGCAGCCGCCGCTCGTACTCGCCGAAGATCTCGGCGATGCGCCGTTCGCGGGGCGTGTAGGCCCGCGCCTCGTAGCCCTCGGCGTCTAGTAGCTCGGACTTCGCCTGGCTGATCGCCGCGAGCACCCCCCGGGAGGGGAAGCGCTTGGCGTCGATCCCGAGGTCGTCGGAAACGTGCTCGATCAGCCGCCGGCTGTCGGTCTCGTCGTAGATCGAGAATCGCGGGTGGTAGCCGATCCGAGCGGCGTCGCGCCGCAGGATCCGCACGCACGCCGAGTGGAACGTCGACAGCCACATCTTGTCGGCGTCGGCCCCGACGAGCTCGACGACCCGCCGCCTCACTTCGTCGGCCGCCTTGTTCGTGAAGGTGATTCCGAGGATGCGCCAGGGCGCCACCCCGCTGGCGACGAGCCGGGCTATCCGGCGGGTGAGAACCCGGGTCTTGCCGGAGCCCGCCCCGGCGACGACGACGAGGGGCCCGCCGTCGTAGCAGACGGCCTCGCGCTGGGCCGGGTTGAGGTCCTCGAGAATCGGCGCCAGCTCGTCGGGGCGCGGCCGGCCGGCATTGCGGCCCGTCCCCGCCCGGCCGTCGTCGATGGGGCCGGGCGATCCGCTCACCGCCACGGCCGGCTCACTCCCATTCGATCGTGCCGGGGGGCTTCGACGTGATGTCGTAGGTGACGCGGTTGACGCCGTCGACCTCGTTGATGATCCGGCTCGAGATCCGGGCGAGGAGCTCGTAGGGAAGGCGCGCCCAGTCCGCCGTCATGGCGTCGTCGCTCGTCACGGCGCGCACGACGATCGGGTACTCGTAGGTTCGCTCGTCGCCCATCACGCCGACCGCCCGGACGGCCGGGAGGACGGCGAAGGACTGCCACAGCTCGCGGAGGAGCCCGGCCCGTCGCACCTCGTCGAGGACGATGGCGTCGGCCGCCCGGAGGATAGCCGCCCGTTCCGGCGTCACCTCGCCCACGATGCGGACCGCCAACCCCGGGCCGGGGAACGGCTGGCGCCAGACGATCTCCTCGGGCAGGCCGAGCTCCTCGCCGATGGCGCGCACCTCGTCCTTGAATAGCAGCCGGAGCGGCTCGATGAGCTCGAGCGCCATCTCCTCGGGCAGCCCGCCGACGTTGTGGTGCGACTTGATCGTCGCCGCCGCGGTGGTGCCCGACTCGATGACGTCGGGATAAAGCGTCCCCTGGGCGAGGAAGGCCACCCCGGGAAGTTCGGCCGCGACCTCTTCGAAGATCCTGATGAACAGCTCGCCGACGATCTTGCGCTTCTCCTCGGGGTCGACGATGCCGGCGAGCGCTTCGAAGAACCGCCCGGCGGCCTTGACGTGGTGGAGGTCGATGCCGAACTGGCGGCGGAAGGTCGCCTCGACCTGGCCGGCTTCGCCGGCGCGCATCAACCCGGTGTCGACGAACACGCACGAGAGCTGGTCGCCGACCGCCTTGTGGACGAGCGCCGCCGTCACCGCCGAGTCGACGCCCCCCGAGAGGGCGCAGAGGACGCGCCTCCCGCCGACCGACTCGCGCACCCCGCCGATCGCCGCCTCGATGACCGAGGTGTGCGTCCAGGTCGGACGGCACCGACAGATCTCGAGAAGGAACCGTTTCACGAGCTCCTGCCCGCGGGGGGTGTGGACGACCTCGGGGTGGAATTGCACGCCGTAGAGCCCCCGCTCGACGCTCTCGAAAGCGGCGACGGCGACGTCGGGCGTCGAGGCGATCGTGCGGGCACCCGGGGGGGCAGCGACGATCGAATCGGCGTGGCTCATCCACACGGCCGTTGTCTCGGGCCATTCGGCAAGCAGCATCGAGTCCGGGTCACAGCGGAGCTCCGTCCTGCCGTACTCGCCGGAGCCGGTGCGGCGGACCTCCCCGCCGAGCTGCTGCACGAGGAGCTGCGCCCCGTAGCAGATGCCGAGGAGGGGGATGCCGAGCTCGTAGATCGCCGGGTCGACCTGCGGCGCCTCGTCGGCGTAGACGGACTTCGGCCCGCCCGAGAGGATGATCCCCGCCGGCGAACGCCGGCGCATCTCGGCGGCACCCGCCGAGTGCGGCACGATCTCCGAATAGACGTGGGCCTCGCGGACGCGACGGGCGATCAGCTGGGCATACTGGGCGCCGAAGTCGACGACGAGAACCGTGTCGAATGCTGCGGCCACCGATCGAGGCTACCAAGGACCCTTCGTCGGCCGAGGCCATCTGCGGCCAACGGCGCCAACGACCTACCGGGGTCGACCGGCCACTACACTTCCGCCTCGCTGCGCCCACCGGGGTGAAAACCCCTTCCCGATGGAGGCTCTCGCCGATGCGATGCGAGCTTGACCGTGCCTCGATTGACTACGAGACCTTCGGTGAGGGCATCCCGCTCGTCGTCATCCACGGCATGCCGCTCGACCGGGCCGCCTCGATCTTCGAGTTCGAGCCGGTCCTCTCGGCGCGCCCGGGGTGGCGGCGGATCTACCTCGATCTCCCCGGCCACGGAGCCTCGCCGGCGGCGGCCTCGATCACGACCCCCGATGAGCTCCTCGCTGTCCTGGCCGAGTTCGTCGAGGCGCTCCTCGGCGAGGCGCCTTTCGTCGTCGCCGGAACCTCCTACGGCGCCTATCTCGCCCGCGGGCTCGTTCACGAGATGGGGCACCGCATCGACGGCCTGTGCCTCAACGTGCCGCTCATCTTCCGCGACCCGGAGCGCACCCGCGCCCCCAGGGCCGTCATCGCCGACCGAGCCGAGATCGCCGAGCGCTCCCGCCAGCCCGGCTGGGGTTGGTACGGCCTCATGGCGGTCGCCGACCCCGAGGAGAACCGCAGCTACGCCGCAGCGATCAACCGCTCGACGTACGACGCCGCCTACCTCGACAGCCTGCACGGCGGCACCACCCCGTGCTCGTTCGAGACCGCGGAGCTTCCCGAGCCCTTCCCCGCTCCGACGCTGATCATCGCCGGCCGGCAGGACAGCATCGCCGGCTTCAAAGGTGGTTTCGAGATCCTGCCGTCCTACCCGCGGGCGACCCTCGCCGTCCTCGACCGGGCGGGCCACCTCCTGCGGGGAGAGCAGCCGGCGCTCTTCCGGGCGCTCGTCGGCGAGTGGCTCGACCGCGTCGAGGAGTGGATCGGCCACTCGGGGAGCCGACCTGGCGGCCGCTAGCTCCCGGCCGGCCCACCCCGGCCGCCGCACAGAAGGATTCCTCCACCCCGCCCGAACCGCAAGGCGTCTGTCGTCGACGGCGCGCCCGACGGGTGCCGCGCTCTTCTCGACTGCGAGACGAGGGGAGATCGTGGCCTCGGTAGTGGGCCTCAGACCCAGTAGCGGACCGCGACGGCAAGCCCCACCAAGACGACAGCGCCGCGCAGCAGTCCTGGGCTCACGAGATGGGCGACCCGGCCACCCGCCATGCCGCCGAGAACGCTCGTCGGAGCGATGACGGCGACGAAGGTCCAAGCCACGTGCCCGGAAAAGGCGAGGAAGGCGCTGGCGACGACGCCGATCACGAACGAGAGCGCCTGCTTCAAGGCGTTGAGGCGCGGCAGGCTGTCGGCGGAGAACATCCCCAGGACGGCGAGGAGCATGATCCCGAGCCCAGCCCCGAAAAAGCCGCCGTAGATAGAAGCGAGGAAGACCCCGATGTGCCTCGTCGCGCCCCGAGTGCGCCGGGATGCGACCGGCGCCGCGCGCCCTGAAGCGCGACGCCCAAGCAAGGCACGCAAGCGGTCTTGCACGACGAGCAGACCGCAGGAGAAAAGGATCAGGAACGGCACGACGGCACGGAACTCCGGCGCGGCCGTGAGGACGAGGAGCACCGACCCGACAAGCCCGCCCGCCGCCGCAGCGACGCCGAGCGGCAACGTCGTCGCCCGGCCGGCGAGATCCGTCCGCTGGGCGTACGTGCCGGCGGCGTAGCCCGGCGTGAGCGCAATGATGTTCGTCACGTTCGCCCGCAGCGGCGGCAGTCCGAGCGCCTGGAGCGCCGGGAACGAAACGAGCGTGCCGCCCCCGGCGACGGCGTTCACCGCCCCGGCGACGCAGCCGGCCCCCCCGGCGAGGACGTAGCCGAGCGCGCCGAGGTTCACCCCTCGACGCCGATCCGAGAGCTGGTCTCCCGTTGCCCCCCCGGCGCGATCGATCCGCCCCGACGTCCGGGGCGACCGATCTGCCCGGTTTTGCTCGTTTTCATGCGATATCGTCTACCACGGGGCGAGAAGAGGGTCAATCGCCGGGGCGCAGGCAGCGCGTCCCGCCACGTTCCCGCCGAAAGGACACCGGGTGATCGCCGCACAGCGCAGGCGCGCCATACTCCGCCAGATCCGGGACAACGGCTACGTCGAGGCGAGCCGTCTCAGCGCCGACCTCGGCGTCGACGTCTCGACGATCCGGCGGGACCTCGACTCCCTCGCCCGCAGCGGCCTCGTCCAGCGCACCCACGGCGGCGCGCTGGCCTCGGGACCGCCGGCCGCCGACCTCCCCGAGGCAGCGCGGCAGCTCGTCCGTTCCGAGGCGAAGCGGGCGATCGCCACCCTGGCGGCGGGTCTCGTCGCCGACGGGGAGTCGGTCGCCCTCGACGCCGGCTCGACGACGTACGCCCTCGCGGTGGAGCTGGCGGCGAAAAAGAACCTCACCGTCGTGACGAACGACCTCCGGATCGCCGGCGAGCTCGCGGCACGGCGTCGCGCCCGCCTCGTCGTCGTCGGCGGGGAACTCGGCGCGCGAGGATGCTGCCTCGTCGGCCCGTGGGCACAGGATAACCTCGCCGGGATCCACGTCGACTGGGCGTTCCTCGGCGCCGACGGCCTCGACGCCCGAGCCGGCGTGACGAGCGACGACCCCGCCGACGTGCCGATCAAGCGGGCGATGCTCGCCGCGGCGCGCGCGACCGCCGTCGTGGCCGACAGCTCGAAGTTCAACCGGCGCGCCCTCGTGGCGATCGCCCCGATCGACGAGTTCGACCATCTCCTCACCGACGAGGGACTCGCCGCGGCGCACCGCGCCGCCTACGGCCCCGCCCTCAGGTGCGCGGCGATCGAGGAAGGCGGCGGCGTCCGCTGAGCTCGCCCGGCGGGAGCGCGCAGGCGTGCGATCCGGAAAAGACCGGCGAACCGACCTAGCCCGCGCCGGGCGTCTCCGGCCGGCCACCGGCCGCCGGAGGCGCCGTGGCGCCACGGCGGGCGCGTGACCTGGCCGCGACGCCGATGCGCCGGTACCTCGGGATGAAGGGCGCGAGCACCAGGGCGAGGAGGGCGAGGAGGGCGAGGACGATCCCGATGGTGAGATCACGCGGCCAGTACTGGGCGGTAATCGTGTGCACGCCGGCGGGCACCTTGACGACGAGGAAGGAACCTTCGTAGCAACGGACCTCGAGTGGCCGACCGTCGGCGGTGACGTGCCACCCCGGGACACAGGTAATCCGCAGGACGAGCTTCGATGCCTTCTCCACCCGGACGGTCAACACGTAGGAGGCGTCGCCCGGATGGCGCGCCGAAACGACCTCGTCCCCGGCCGCGGCGGGAAACGTGAACCGCGGGGCATCGGGGACCCTGGCGAGGACGAGGTAGGCCTTCTTGGAGAAGCGGACGGGTATCCGGGTCACCGCCTTCATGCCGGCGGGGACCGGAAGCCCCGGTCCGACGAGCACGTAGCCGACCCCGTAGCGCCGCGCCAGGGCGAGCGAATTGATCGACGGCGAGAAGAACTGCAGATTGCCGGCGAAGATCTGTCCCGCGTCGGGCACCGGCCAGCTCGTGAAGTACGACTGCGGGATCGTCGGGTCGTGCATCGCCAGCTCGTCGATCCCGTAGCCGATTTGCATGTTGGGAATGAAGCCGATTCCGAGCCAGGACCGGATGCCACAGGGGTTGACGGTCGGGTTCGGGGTCGCGGCGCACGAGACGTTCACCCCGTCGCTCGCGACGAGGTCCGAGCCGACGACCCGCTGCACGGTTCTCACGGCCGGAGTCACCGGGAACGCCGTCGTGAAGTAGCTGTTGACCCCGATGCTCGCGAACACCAAGAACGCCGCCTGGCCCGAGACGAGCGCCGCGCCGGCGAGCGCGCCGGCGCGCCGGCGCGCCGACGGGCCGAGATGGCGAACGTAGAGCGCCCCGGCAACGATGACGGCGAGGAGGCCGATCGTCGCCGAAGGCCAGAGCAAACTCGACCGGCGCAACGACTGCTCCAGCGCCGTCAGGTCCCGGTCGCCGACGGTCAGCCAGAGCGCGCCGACGACGACGGCGAGAGCGGCGGCTACCGCGCCGAGCGCGAGCTGCACCGGCCGCTCGCCGAACCGCTTGACGACGATGTCGCACCCGAGGCCACCGAGGACGGCGAGCAAGAAGGCGAGCACGATGAGAATGCGGTGGATCGGCAGCGCCGACAGGCCGAGGTCGGTAACGAGCCGCGCCACATACGCCCCGCCGACCCGGTAGGCGACGAACACGCAACCGACAGCTCCCAGGCCGAGCCCGGCGACGATGGGACGGCGCCAGGCGACGAGGACCGCGACACCGGCGAGGGCGAGGGCGGCGACGCCGACGTAGGTGGCGGACTCGACGTAGTTGCTCAGCCCGAACCACGTGCTGCCGGCGATCGGCAGGCCGTAGTAACCCTGGGCGAAGAGCAAGGCGATGACGTGGAGCGGGAACTGTCCGTCGAGATGTTTGTTCAACCGTGCCGAGCGGGCGAGAAACGAGATGCCCGGCAGCCACAACGGCGCCGAGAGCGCGAACCCGGCGGCGAAGCCGGCGGCGACGCGGGCGAGCCCCCGGGCGGCGAGCCGACGGTCGGCGACAAAGACGCCGAGCGCCGCCGCCGCCAGCACGCCAGCCAGCACGGTGCCCATGAGGACGTACTCCTCGGGGAACCCGCCGTAGACGGCGAAGGCGACGGCGAGGGCGAGCAGCCAGAGATCGCGCACCCGGCGTCGGGAGCGGTAGGCGAGGACGACACCGGCGACGATGAAGCCCGACCACGCCACCGGCCCGCCGAGCGCCCAGCCGAGAAAGGCCGTGAAGGCGCCGGAGAGCATGAACGTCACGCCACCGAAGGTGGCGCCGATCGCCCCGGCGCCCAGCACCCGGCAGCAGACGTAGGTGCCGATCCCGGCGATCAGAAGCTTGCCCAATACGGTGACGAGAAACGCCGCCGAGACCGGGAAGAGGTAGCCGAGAAGTGAGGGCAGGGCGAGCGGCGCCGACTCGAAGTTGAAAAGTTGCGGCAGTCCCGTCCCGGTGTCGCTGTCCCACAGGGGAAGCGAGCCCTGGTGGACGATCCTCCAGTCGAGCGTGTACCAGGGCACGTCCTGGTCGATGACGTCGCCGATCAGTTTGTTGTGGATCGGCGCCGTGACCGGCCCCCGCGTGAGGTACGAGGCCTGAGCACCGAGGTCGGCCGGGCCGAAGCTGAACCCGTCCTTCAGCGCCGGCGAGAGGTAGATGAGCGCGACCAAGACGACGACGCCGATCCCCGCGGCGTCGGCCAACCAGCGGTGTCGCCGCCAGAAGGCGACCACGGCGGCGATCACGACGCGGGTGCCGCGCTCATCCGCTCCACCGGGGGGTGCCCACCTCGGTTGGTGTCGGCACCTGGCCGGGCGATTGCCCGGCGACGAGGACGGCCGCCGTGTGGAACTCGCGGATCGTCGCGTGCCCCGACATCGCCATCGCGGCGCGCAGCGCCCCGAAGAGGTTGCAGCGGCCCCCGGCGTCGTGCGAGGGGCCGGTGAGGATCTCGCCGAGCGCGCCGAGGACCGGCACTCGCTCCGCCGAGCCGCGCGGCAACGTCGCGTGCCCGGCGGCTGGGGCGAAAAAGACGCCATGCCCCGGGGCTTCCGTCGCCGCAGCCAGCGGTCCGGCGAGCATCACCGCGTCGGCACCGCAGGCAATCGCCGTGGCGACGTCACCACCATTCGCCAGCCCGCCTG
>JBEKLG010000012.1:0-23493 GCA_050010315.1 Acidimicrobiales bacterium | reverse complement strand
CGCGCTCGGCGGGAACGACACGCTGCTCGTCGAGCGCTACCAGGTCACCTGCGAGCTGCCCGGCTTCGTCGGCCACCCCGCCTATCGTGGCGAGCAGCTCCTCACCTGGTGGCCAGAGAGGCAGACCGGTGCCCTCACCGGGCCGATCGGCATCTTCCACTCCGGGTTCGACGCGGTGAGCACGAGCTCGTTCCCCGGGCTCGCCGCCGCCGGCAAGTTCAAGATCGAGGAGCGCCGCCCCGCCCAGGTGCTGCTGATGAGCGTGAACGGCGATGGGTTCCCCCAGGCGGTGCGATCGCTTTCGCCGTTCCAGCCCGTCGTCGTCCGCCGGGGGGTCCTTGCCGACGGCAGCTTCCACCTCCACCTCTGGCTCGTCGATCTCCGCCGCTACCTGCGCTGAGCCTTCGCGGTGGCGGGACGCCGGCGGCAAGCGGCGCCGGGCTCAGGCGGGTGGACCGGCAGGCGGAAACCTCCGCGGTCAGCGCGCCGGGGTGGCCCCGCCGCTAGCTTGCGGGCTCCTCGCCGTAACGCTGGTAACCGGTCCGCTCGAGTGTCTCGGCGAGCTCGGGGCCACCGGACTCGACAATGCGCCCCTGGAAAAGGACGTGCACCCGGTCGGGGCGCAGCTCGTCGAGGAGCCGCTTGTAGTGCGTGATCGCCAGTACGCCGAGAGGCTCCCGACCGTGCCCCGAGCCTCGCGCCCCTGGTCGGGCGGCGCGTTCGATGCGGCGCGCGACGTCGCGCAGCGCGTCGACGTCGAGTCCGGAGTCGAGCTCGTCGAGGATCGCGATCCCCGGCCCGAGCACGGCGAGCTGGAGCGTCTCCAGCCGCTTCTTCTCCCCGCCCGAAGCGTCGACGTTGAGCGCCCGCGCCACGAACTCCGCCCCGAGGCCGATCTCGCTGGCTTCCGCCGCGATCCGCCGCTCGAGGGCGGCGCGGCCGGGATCCGACCCGCCGCGCCGGGCGGCGAGCGCCTCGGCGAGGACGTCGAGGACCCGCACGCCGGGCAGCTCGACGGGGTACTGCGGGGCGAGGAACAACCCGAGCGCGGCACGCTCCCAGGTCGGAAGCGCCAGCAGGTCGGTCCCGTCGAGCGTCACCGACCCCCCGGTCACGACGAATTCCGGGTGGCCGAAAAGGGCGTTGGAGAGCGTGCTCTTGCCGGCTCCGTTCGGGCCCATCACCGCGTGGATCTCACCTGAGCGCACCTCGAGGTTGATCCCGCGCAGGATCTCGACCCCGCCGACCGCGACGGTGAGCCCATCGACGACGAGCGTGCTCATCGGCGCGCCTTTGCCTTCGACTGCGGTGCCGTCATGGCAGGAGCACCGACACGTCGTCACCGGTGACGATGACGTCGTAGACGTCGACCGAGCGCGTCGCCGGGAGCGTCAGCGGCTCGCCAGAGACAAGCGAGAACAAGCTGCCGTGTTTCCAGCACTCGACCTCGGCACGAGCCGGGTCGACCTCGCCCTCGGCGAGCGAGTAGTCCTCGTGGCTGCAGGTGTCGGACACGGCGTGGAACCCGTCGTCGCAGTGCACGACGCAGATGTCCAAGCCAGCGACCTCGAAGCGTCGCGCCACGCCGGGCGCCAAGTCGCCCACCGCACAGAGGCGGACGGGTTTGCTGCCGGCGAGACTCATCGCCCGCCTCGTTTGCCCACGCCTTCAGCGCCCACCGGGGACAGCCGACCTTCGACCGCGCCCCGGAGGTAGGCCGCGACGCCGGGCTCGGGGGCGCGGGACAACAGGTCATCAAAGAACCCGAGGAGTATCAGCCGTTCGGCTACCTCGGGGGGCACACCGCGGGACTCGACGTAGAAGCGCTGCGCCCTATCGATCGGACCGACCGCCGAGGCGTGACTGCATCGCACGTCGTTCTCCTCGATGTCGAGATTCGGCACCGAGTCGGCGTGGGCGCCGTCGGCGAGCACGAGGTTGCGGTTCGTCTGCGAGGCGTCCGATTTGCGTGCTCCCTTGTGGATCCGGATGAGCCCGCTGTAGACCGAGCGCGCCGAGTCGTCGACCGCGCCTTTGAAGATCAGGCTGCTCCTCGTGCGGGGGGCGGCGTGCTCCTGGAAGGTCCGCATGTCCTGGACCTGGACGCCGTCGCCGAAGTAGGCGGCGAGCAGCTCGCTCGACGCCGCCTCGCCGTCAAGGGTCGAGTGCGTGCACAGGCGCGCGTAGTCCCCGCCGAGGGCAGCGGTGAACGACCGCAGCGCAGCGTCGCGGCCGACCCGGCTCGTCAGGTAACCGAGCTGCCAGGTGGAGCGGTCGAGTTCCTGGATCGAGTGGTAGGAGAGACGGGCGTTGTCCGCGACCTCGAGCTCGGTGACCGGACAGACCAGCGCCTCGCCTTCCTCCGAGACGAAATGCTCGACGACGGTCGCCTCCGCCCCCGAGCCGAGTCCGACGAAGGTCCGGGGGAAGATGACCGTCGGGTCGGGGTGTGCGCCGAACTCGTGGACGACGACGATCGGACCGCCGAGGTGCACTCCCGGTGGAACGACGATGACGACGGCGTCGGGTCCGAAACCCCTGGCGAGGAGGGTGAAGGCGTCTTCGGCGAGCGCGAGGACCGACCCGAACCCAGGAGGTGGGCGGCTCAGGCCGAGCGCCGAGGCGACCGCGAGCCGGGCGGACCGGGCATCGGCGCCGAGATCGGCCGAGAGGACGAAGCCGTCCAGCGTCCGCACCAACGCCGCCGGGGAGGCGAGCCCGGAGACCATGGTCGCGGGCCGCGTCGCGAGCTCCGGCAGACTCGCATCCGGTCGGGTGACGACCGCGGCGAACGCGCCAAGGTCGAGCGCGTCGATCCGCCCGTAGCGCCAGTCCTCGTCAGCCTCGGTCGGCAGGGTCGTTGCCGCGAACTGCTCGGCCGCGGTCCCCCGGGCGCGGCGCAGCCAGGTGGGACCGGCGATCGAGCGGGCGAGCTCCGGGGTGAAGCGGAGGTCGTTCAGCGCCGATCGCCCTCGCTGCCGGCCCCCCTCCCACGCCGGCCGATCCGGCGGAGCACGCGCTTCACCGCGGAACCCTGCGACCTGTGTTCGGCGCGATCCTCTTCGGCCTCCACTTCGGCAAGCTCCTCGGGGGCAGCCGAATCGACGATCTCCTCGGCCGAGGCGAGCAGTTCGCCGACGTCCGCAGGGGGCTCGTCCGGTTCGGGCTCACCCGGCGGCGGAACGAGTGACCCGTGGGTCCAGGTGGCGTCGGCGAGCCGCCGCTCGTACGAGTGGCAGCCCTCGGGGCAGCGCCACGGCGCTTCGGGCGCGAGGTCGAGGACACAGAATCGCGCCACCTCACCGGAGGCGTATGTCCTCGACTGGAAGTGCTTGCAGTCCTCACGCATCGCCACGCGCGCCCAACCTCCCGCGCTCCGTTCGCCATCCAAGGATATTGGGCTGACCGACGAACTGCCGGTGCCACGGTCAGCCGACCGCGCCCTCCATCTGCAGTTCAATGAGCCGGCTCCACTCGACCGCGTACTCCATGGGAAGCGTCCGGGTGATCGGCTCGATGAAGCCGTTGACGATCATGCCGGTCGCCTGCGCCTCGGACAGCCCGCGGCTCATGAGGTAGAAGAGCTGGTCGTCGCCTACCTTGGAGACCGTCGCCTCGTGGCCGATCTCGGCGTCGCGCTCGCCGACTTCCATGTAGGGCCTGGTCTCCGAGACCGAGTCCTCGTCGAGGATGAGGGCGTCACAGCGCACGAAGGACTTGGCGTGCGTCGCGCCAGGATCGACGTGGACCTTGCCGCGGTAGGTCGTCGAGCCGCCGTCTTTCGAGATCGATTTCGAGATGATCGTGGAGGTCGTCTCGGGGGCGCAGTGGAACATCTTCGCCCCCGTGTCCTGGATCTGGCCGGCGCCGGCGTAGGCGACCGAGAGGACCTCACCGGAAGCCCTGGGTCCCATGAGGTACACCGACGGGTACTTCATCGTCAGTCGCGAGCCGATGTTGCCGTCGATCCACTCGACGTGCGCCTCGGCTTCGGCGCGCGCCCTTTTCGTCACGAGGTTGTAGACGTTCGCCGACCAGTTCTGGATCGTCGTATAGGTGATCCGGCTGCCCGGCAGAGCGACGAGCTCGACGACGGCCGAGTGCAGCGAATCGGTCGAGTACACGGGGGCGGAGCATCCTTCGACGTAGTGGACCCGCGCTCCTTCGTCGGCAATGATGAGCGTCCGCTCGAACTGACCCATGTTCTCCGCATTGATACGGAAGTAGGCCTGCAGCGGCATGTCGACCTCGACGCCAGGGGGAACGTAGATGAACGAACCGCCCGACCACACCGCGGAGTTCAACGCCGCGAACTTGTTGTCGTTCGGCGGGATGATCCGGCCGAAGTACCGCCGGACGATCTCGGGGTACTCGCGCACCGCGGTGTCCATGTCGCAGAAGAGCACGCCCTTGCCAGCGAGGTCCTCGCGGTTGCGGTGGTAGACGACCTCAGACTCGTACTGGGCCGTCACACCGGCGAGGTACTTGCGCTCGGCTTCGGGGATGCCGAGTTTCTCGTAGGTGTTCTTCACGGACTCGGGGAGCTGCTCCCAGACGTCGACCTGGGTCTCAATCGGCTTGATGTAGTAGTAGATGTCGTCGAAGTCGAGATCGGGCATCTTGTCAGCGAACCAGGGCATCATCGGCTTGGCGAGGAAGCGCGTGTAGCTCTTCAGGCGGAACGCGAGCATCCACTCCGGTTCCCCCTTGAGTCGCGACATCTCGCGGATGATCTCCTCGTTAAGTCCCTTGCGCGGCTTGTAGACGTAGTCCTCGACGTCGCTCCAGCCGAGCGCGTACTTGTCGAGGTTGAGGTCAGTCATCGCCATCGGGCCGTCGAGCTCCGTTCGGTCGCGATCCCCTCCCGCGGGACGGGATTTCTCCTATCCGTATAGTAACAACTCCCGGGTCCCGCGAGACACCCCCGAACTGGCCTTTTCTCATCGGACCTGGCGGACTGGCCGCCGGACACCGGGACGGCCCGGCGACAGCCCGGCCTCCTGGTCACTCCTCACGAACAGCGGCCAGGATCAGGTCATTCCGATCCGCTGGGCGGCCGACTGATCGTCGTGGCCAGAACCTTCAGATCCGCCCGAATTGGAAAGACGCATCCCTAGCGCTTCACGGACGCTTCAGCGATTGGTGGGGCGATCCCGTGGCGCGGCGCGATGGCGAGAACGTGATGTCGTAGGGCTGGACGTTTTTCGCGGGAAGCTCGACGCTCACGGCGTCCACCTCCACCTTGATGTTCGCCGGTGCGCCGAGTCGCACGGCGACCGGCCCGCTCGCTTTGTACGAGGCCTCCTGCCCGGCGGTGAGCGTGGCCATCCAGAGGTACCTGCCGTTCACACCCTGCTGCACGCCGAGCCAGCAGGGGCCGGAAGCAGAGAAGTTGATCGTGTAGGTGCGGCTCGGCGTCAGGTAGGCGACGACGCTCGACGAGGCCGACGTCGGCACGAGCCGCTCGCTGTGGCCCCCGGCGCCAGCGTGCGTCTTGCTCTTCGTCTTCGAGGTGGCCGCTCTGGCGTGCCGCCCGGGCGTGCCCCCCGACATCAGCTGCCAGCTCGCGACGCCGATCGCGGCGACCGCGACTGCTGCCGCGGCCGCGGACGCCGCCCGCCGGGCGGGTCGGCCACCGCGGTAGCGGTGACGGTTCCGACTCGACTTCCGCGCCGCGCCCGCCGGTTCGAGCGCTTCGTGGTCGAACAGCGTCGCACCTTGGCGCCCCGGGATTTCGTCAGGTGGTCGGTCGGCGAAATCTCCCCCGGATTCGCCCGATACCAGCCCGTCGCGGGCTCGAGGACCGGCGACGCCCCCATCGATGGAGATCGGCAACTTGAGCGGCGTCGCACCGGAAGGCGGCACGAGGCGCACCGCCGGGCGGTGGGTCGGCACTGGCGCGTCGTCGGCACGCTGGCGCGCGCTCGGGGCGCCCATGGGCTGGACGTGCGCCCGCGCGACCTCGTCCGCCTTGGGAAAGTGCACAGGCGCGACGCCCTCCCAGCGCCGCGAAGCCGTGCCGAGGACGTCGAGGGCGTGCTGGTGGGTCGTGACCGACCGCCGCTCGGCACGATGGGAGCCGAGCCGCGACCACACGGCGAAACTCCCGACGAGAATGAACGCGCCAATCGCGATGCCCGCGATCAACAAGCAGCACCCTCCGTTTCACATCGCACGCGCTCCATTCAAGCGCGCCACCCCCGGTGACGCACCGCGGTTATGAAATGTTCACGTCCGCAATCCAGCACGCGGCAAGAGCGCTTCGGGGATCTCGGACCGTCGTGGATTGCACCGGTCGCGGTCGGACAGCACGGGGTCCGTCACCCCCCAGTCGGCCGCGATGTCCGGGTCGTCCCAGGCGACACCGAGCTCGTCGTGCGCGTTGTAGTACGCGTCGACGAGGTAGGTGAGGGTGACGTCGGTCAACGACGCGAAGCCATGGGCGACGCCGGGCGGGATGAACACCCCTCGCTCGTCGTCGCCGAAGTCGACGAGTTCCAACGACCCCTCGCTCGACGATCCGACGCGCAGGTCGAAAAGGACGACGCGCGCATGGCCGCGCGTCACGTACCAGTAGTCGGCCTGGTGCAGGTGGTAGTGCAGCCCGACGACCGCGCCCTTGGTCCTGTCCGACCGGTTGGCCTGCACCATCTCCCTCCCGAGGGGAAACCACGACCTGCGGTAGGTCTCGACGAACCGGCCGCGCTCGTCGCCGTGGACAGCCGGAACGACGTGGATGACGTCCCGGATGAGCTTCGACTCGCTGATTTCGGCCATCTACGTCCTTTCCCCGACGTGATCCACGACACCCACAGACAGTCTGGCGCTCTTCCGGCTTCCCGTGGGCGGCGGCCGCACTCACGGGTCCGGTCAGGCGAGCGACAGTTCGCCGGATCGCCCGTGCACGAGGATCCCCTCGGCACAGAGCGCCTCGGCGACCCGATGGGCGCGCCCATCTTGGGTCGGCCAGCCGGCGATCGCGGCGACCTCTCCCGGCGCGATCGGCCCGGCGCAGGCCGCCCGGACGAGCCGGCCGCGACCCTGCCGGTCCGACCCCTCGAACCGGGACTGACGGGACGTCACCCGCGCCGATCCGACCGCGGGATCCGGGACGCCGCGGGGCGCGGCCCGCCAGGCGCAGGCCCCGGCGGCGCGCACCGGGCACGCGACGCACGCGGGGCGGCGGGCCCGGCACACGAGGCTGCCGAAGTCCATGAGCGCGAGATTCCAGGCACGAGCCGACCCGGCTGGAATGAGTCCGTCCGCCACGGCCTGTACCTCGCTCGGAAGGAGGCGCCGGGCGAGCCCGGCACGGGAAAGGACCCGTCCGACGTTCGTGTCGACCGCTGCGACACGAGCGTTGAAGGCCAGTGCCATCACCGCCCGCGCCGTGTAGGGGCCGACCCCGTTGAGGTCTTCGAGCTCACTGAGCGCGCTCGGGACACGTCCGCCGTGGGCCCGCACGATCTCCTCGGCGGCGGTGTGCAGTGCCAGAGCGCGCCGGTTATAGCCGAGACCGATCCAGGCCCGGACAACCTCGCCGAGCGGCGCCACGGCACACGACGCCGGTGTCGGGAAACGCGCCACGAACTCGCGGAATCGCGGCGCGACGCGGGCGACCTGCGTCTGGGCGAGCATCGTCTCCGCAACAAGCACGTGCCACGGGTCGCGCGTTCCGCGCCAAGGGAGGCGGTCCCGCTCGGCGCGCGTCCCTGCCCACCAGCGGCGGATCGGCTGGACGAGGCGGCGGGCACGCCGGATTTCGGCGGTCGTCACGGGTACCGCGATCTCGCTCCGTCCCGTCAATCGCGCGGCGCGCGGGTCGAGAACGGCAGCACCCAGTCCTCCTGCGTTTCGCCGTCGATCAAGAGTCGCCAGGTGTAGCGCGAGGAGGGCGCGATCGGCAGCGGACCAAAGTTCAGCGCCAACGCGACGTCGACCGGGCTCCCCTCGGGGACGGACTCCGGGCGGGACACCTCGAAGTCGCCTCGCACCTCGATCGCCTGCGGTCCGTCGGCCGTCGGGGCGACGATCGGTTGTCCGTCTTCGTCGACCAAGAACAGCTCCCAGTGGTGCAACCGGTCGACCTCGGTCCAGTCGACGTCGATCTTCATCGCCACGGCCGAGGGCGTCGGATCCGGCCCGATCAGGCTCCACCCTCCGCCGAGGATGTAGAGCTTGCCGTCCGCGACTTGGGCGGCATCACACAACAAGAGGGTCACCCGCACCGCGCTCAGGGTAGTGGTTCGTCCTGGCGCCGGTCCGTCGAGTGCCGGCCGGAGAACCTAGCCGGGCGGGAAAGGCCGGCCCCGACCGACACCCCGGTGTTGCCGGGAGCCTCTCCGCTCGGCTCGGGGTGTGCCGTCGAGGTCGGCGAGGCCTCTTCGCGCCGCGCTCGGCACAACAAAGGGCGCGCCGGAGATCCCTCGTCCTGCGGGCGCGCACGCCCGCGGCCGCCGATACCGACGGGACCTGCGATCGCGCCCGTCAGCTGCCGCCCGACGGGGGGCTCATCGGTCCACTCCGACGCGCCGGCGAGGGGAGACGGTGAAGGAACGTCGTCGCGGCCACCGTGAAGCGGTAGCTCCTTGTGCCCTTGATCGAGGCGATCTCGCCTTGCAGCCGGGCGATCTCAACGTTCAGGGCGGCGATCACCGCCTCCGCCTTTTCCAGATCTGCGAACAACTCGGCGGCCCGGGCACGCACCTCGGCGAGCTCGTCACGGGTGGCGCGCGCCCCTTCCTCGCTGCGCGTGATTTCGCGTTCGACCTCGTGCACGTAGGCGTCCTTGACGGCGAGCTCGCGCAGCACGGCCTGGTACTCCACCTCGCGCAGCTGCTCGGTCTCAGCCCGGACCCGGTTCGCGAGTTGCGCCCCCGCGGACACCTCGTCGGCGGTCGCTCCCACCACGGGACTCACGGTACTCGACGCCTTCGACCTGCCCTTCACCGTGGGCTTTCCCCTGTGGCGTCGTCCCGGAGGAGCTCTTCGACGAGCGACGGCCAGATCGACACCGACCCCGCCGCCCAGGCAGAGCTCTGGTCGACCACGCGCCGCCGCTGGGACTCCCATGCCACGTCGTCACCGAGCAGCGTCGCCACGTGCCCGGCGAACTCGCCGGGATCGTCGGTGACGACGAGCACGTCCGGCCGCCCGACGGGGACTCCCTCGGCACCCACCGTCGTCGCCACGGTGGGCACGCCGTAGTGGATCGCCTCGACGGTCTTCTGCTTCACTCCCGCGCCATAGCGGATCGGCACTACGACGACGCGCACCGAGCCGTAGAAGTCCGCGAGGCTCGCCACGTGCCCGACGAATTCGACTGCCGGGGTGACAAGGCGTCGAACGTTTGCCGGGGGATCGCTGCCCGTCACCAACAGGCGCGTCCCGGGCATCCGGGCGCGAATGTGCGGCAGGATCTTCCGGGCGAACCAATCCAGCGCGTCAGCGTTCGGTGAGTCCGGCCCCGCGCCCCATCCCGCGACGAAGCCGATGTCCCGCCTTCCCGCAAGTGGCGCCGGGATCGGACACGGAGCCGAAAGCAGCGGATGATGTACGGTCACCCGGCCCGGTGTCGAGGCGATCCCCTGGAAGAAGGCCGCCTCGTCTTGTGAGATCGCGACGACGTGGTCGGCTTCGCGCGCGATACCCCGTTCGACCTCGGCGAGTCGCGCCGCGTCGTGCTCGACCCGGATGGCCGTCGGCGCGTCGACAACAAAGGGGATCTGGCGCTCCAGTCGGCGGTAGAAGAGCGCCTCGGCGTCATAGATGACGGGAACCCCCGGGAGGAGGGCGCGCAGGCTCTCGATCGAAGCCGTCCAGTTGTGCGGCCTCGAGACGATGACGACCCCGTAGTGCCGCCCGCCCCGGACCACGTCCGCGAGGTCGCCGGCGACGACGTCGACGCCGAGCGCTCGGGCCCGGACGGGGTCGGCCTCGCTGCGCGAGACGAGCGGCAGCACGTCGACGGCGAAGCGGCCGGTAGCCGTGAGTTCGCCCATGACGTCGGCCATGCGACCGGATCCGGCGCCGAGCGACGGCTCGGGCACGCTGTCGTCGATGATCAAGACGCGCGGCCTGCTGGCCAGGTGGCGCCGACCGCCGGGCGCGCGCCCGCGCGCCTCCTGAGGCGACAAGGCGGGACCTGGAGCCGCCGGAGGAGCCGCCGGCCTGCCGCGATCCGCCGCAACCCGGAGAACCCGGGATCGCCGCGCCGCGAAAAGCTCCCCGTTTAGCGCGACGACGAAGGACTTGAACCGCTCGCTCGAGCGTCCCGAGCGGTGGCGACGCACGATCACCGCAGGATCGGCGCGCCCGCCTCCGCCGGTCTCGGCGGCCCGGGCGCAGAAGTCGGCCGTCGCGAACCCGAAAGGATAGAAGGTCTCGTCGAGTCCGCCGAGCCGGTCCCATGTCGCCCGCCGCAGAAGAAAGGCGCACTCGGAGATGTCGGCCCTACCCGACTCGCCGGGCCCCGGCGAACCGTCGAGCGCGCCGACGGCTCGCCCCGTGTCCGGCGCGTCGCCCGGCGGAGCCGGCGAGGACCCTCCCTCGGCGGCAACAACCGCAGGGCCGATGACCTCGGCCTCGGGGTGTGACACCGCCGCAGCCGTGAGCTGGTCCAAACAGTCGGGTGAGATCTCGACGTCGTCGTGGACGACGAGGACGAGTTCGGCGCGGCTCGCTGCCACCCCGACGTTCGCCGAACCGGCAAAGCCGAGGTTCGACCGGGATTCGATGACGGTCGCCCCCCGGACGCGGCCGACGACCTCGTCGGCGACGTCACGGGTGACGTCGTTTTCCACGAGCACCACCTCGTACGGCGTGGCACCGCGCTGGTGGCAGAGCGCCTGCAGACAGGCGAACAGATGCGGCGAAGACCCCCAGGCGGTGACGACCACCGAGACCAAAGGGTCGGGCTCGCCGGCAAAGACGATCGCGCCAGCGTCCTTCACGGCTTCGACCGGCCCGCCCGAGACGCCCGGCCCGCTATCAGTCGCCCCGCGAGAGCCGGTCGCGCAGGAATTCCACCGTGCGTTCCCAGGCGAGCGCCGCGGCCGCGGCGGCGTAGACCTCGGGGCGCGTGTCGTTGAAGAAGGCGTGCTCGGTCCCCGGATAGACGTGAATCGTCACGTCGGTGTTCCCCCCTGCACGGATCCGGCGCTCGATGTCCCGGGACAGCTGCGGCGTCGCCCAACGGTCGTTCGCGGCGTAGTGACCGAGGACTGCTCCCGTGATCGCCGCGTAGTCGGGCTCGACACCGGGCCAGGGGATCGCCCCGTAGAAAGGAACGACGGCGCGGACCGCGTCCGGCCGCTCGGCCGCGAGGACGTAGGCGAGCCCGCCGCCCATGCAGAATCCGACCACGCCGACTCCCCGCGCTCCCGAGCGCGACCCGACGGCGTCGACCGCAGAGGACAGGTCCCCGGCCGCCTCGGATGGGTTCATCGCCATCATCCACTCTCCGGCCTGCTCGGGGTCGCTCGTCACCCGACTGCCGAAGAGATCCGGTGCGAGCGCGACAAAGCCCTCGCCGGCGAGTCGATCGCAGACGTCGGCGATATGGGGAACGAGGCCCCAGTACTCCGAGACGACGAGGACGCCGCGACCTTGCCCCCCAGACGGCGTGGCGAGATAGCCGTGCCGCTCGCCGCCTTGACCCGGGAACACAATCGATTCACCCATGCCCACTCCCCGTCTCGGATGGATCGGGCCTCAGGATACCGATGTCGGCGTGCACACACCCGGGACCGTCAGCCGATGATGCCGCCGCGGGTCATGGCGAGGACGTCGAGGGCCCCGTCTACTTCGTCCGGGCCGAGCAGGTTCATCTCGAGGACGACGGCGCGCAGGTCCTTTCCCTCGGCGAGGGCGCGCTTCACCACCTTCGCCACGTTCTCGTAGCCGACATACGGGTTGAGCGCCGTCGCGATCGATAGCGAGGACAGCGCGTAGTCGCGGCACCGCGCGGCGTCGGCCTCGATCCCCGCCACGCACTTCGTGGCAAGGACGCGACTTGCCGACGCGACGAGGCGGATCGACTCGAGCAGGTTCCGCCCCATGACCGGCAGCATGATGTTCAGCTCGAAGTTCCCCAACGCGCCGCTGAAGGCGACCGCGGCATCGTTGCCGATCACCTGGGCGACGACCTGACACACCGCCTCAGGGACGACGGGGTTCACCTTGCCCGGCATGATCGAGGAACCCGGTTGGAGATCGGGAAGGCGGATCTCCGCGAGCCCGCAGCGCGGACCCGACGCCATCCAGCGCAGATCGTTGGCGATCTTGAACAGCGACACGGCGATCGTCCGCACCACGCCCGAGGCCTCGACAAGGCCGTCGCGCGCCCCTTGGGCCTCGAAATGGTCCCGCGCCTCGGTAAGAGCGAGCCCCGTTGCGCTGCGCAGGCGCTCGACCACCTCGGCGGCAAAGCCGGGCTTGGCGTTGAGTCCGGTCCCGACGGCCGTACCCCCGAGCGGTAGCTCGCCGATGCGGGCGAGGCTCGACCCGAGACGGTCGATGCCGTGCTCGATCGCCGTCGCGTAACCGTTGAACTCCTGGCCGAGGGTGACCGGCGTCGCGTCCATGAGGTGGGTGCGACCGGCCTTGACGATCTCGGCGAAGTCCCGGGCCTTGCGTCGCAGCTCGGCGGCGAGTACCTCAAGCGCGGGAACGAGATCGGCCTGGATCTCGCGGACGCAGGCGAGATGGATCGCTGCCGGGAAAGTGTCGTTCGAGGATTGCGAAGCGTTCACCTCATCGTTCGGGTTCACCTCCCGCCCGAGCAGGCCGCCGGCGAGGTGGGCGAGCACCTCGTTCATGTTCATATTCGTCGACGTGCCCGAACCGGTCTGGAAGACGTCGACGGGGAAGGCGTCGGCGTGACAACCCGACGCGACCTCGGCGGCGGCCTCGCCGATCGCCTCGGCGACGGCGGCGTCGATCGTCCCGAGTTCGGCGTTTACCGCCGCGCAGGTCCCCTTGATGATCGCGAGCGCCTCGATGATCGGACGCTCGACGCAGCCTCCGGAGATCGGGAAGTTCTCGACGGCCCGCTGTGTTTGTGCCCCCCACAAGGCGCCAGAGGGCACGCGCACGTCGCCCATCGAATCGTGTTCGATCCGGAATCCGTCCGCCGAAACAGGCTCAGCCTCGCCCATGTCGTCGTCCTTTCTGCCGAACAGGCGCCAACGCGCCCCTGTCCTTTTCGGTCAAGGCAGTTTCACCGTAGCGGGGCGTGGTCCGAGGCGGCGGCCCGCCGTCAAGCCGGTGCCAGATATGGCAGGGACACGAGAGCCGACAGCTATCGCGGGACAGCCCTTCCGATCCTTCGTTTCGATCAGCTGCGGAGCCCGAACGATGGGCCCGACGGATCCTGACCGTCGCGGATCGGTCCCTCCTCGTCCCGCGGCCTTGACGCGTCGCCCGCGGGCAGAAAGTGGGTCCGAACTCTGTCGGGTGCCAGCTCAGCACCGTTTCCCTTGCACCCGATGGTGGGCCCCCGATACGGTGAGTTCACAGTGCGCAACCTGGAGAGGGTTCTGTCGCGGGCAGCAAGCCGGTGATGTCTTCACCCAGTGGATGCGACTCGGCTCGCAGGTCGCACCGGCGTTGGCAGATTCCCGCCGGTGCGGTGCTCCTGGCAACGGTTGGAGCCCTTGTGCCGGTCCTCGGCGCAGCCACGGCCGGTGCCTCGCAGCCCGTCTCGACGTTGCGGTCGAGGGCCGACGCCTTGGCGGCCAAGATCGACGCGATCCAGTTCAAGCTCAAGGTCCTCGACGAGCAGTACGACCAGGCGTCGACTCGCGAATCGCTCCTAAGACGCGACATCGACAAGGACGAATGGTCGATCGCCTCGACCCGCTCGACTGTTCACTTTGACAGGCGAGCGCTGCAAACACAGGTGATCGACGCCTACGTGAGCGGCGAAGCGTCCTCGGGTGTCTTCTCCGTGCTCGCGGTGGATGAGAATGCCCTTCCCGCCCAACAGGCCTACCTCGAGGCCGCCGCCGGCAACCTCTCGACGGCAGTCAGCTCCCTGCGTATCTCCGAGCACGTCCTCGTCGAGCGCATCGCGCAGCTCGGCCGTGACGAGGCCCAGTCCCACGAGACGCTTGTCGCGCTCGGTACCGCCCGCGCGAATGCCGACAAGCTCGAGGTCAACCTCACCTCAACCCTGCGGGGCGTGAATGGTTCGCTCGCCGTCGCCGTCGCGCAGCAAGAGCGGGAGGAGGTAATCGAAGCCGAAGCACGGGCCGCGGCAGCCTCGACCATCAAACGGGCACAGCAGCAGTCCGACCCGACGACCTCGAATCCCGCCCCAAGCTCGGGCACGGACGCGCCAGCCGGTAACGCATCCGGCCTCGCCGCCGTCCGGGCGGCGGAGTCCCAGATCGGCGTGCCCTACGTCTGGGGCGCGGCGTCGCCCGGCTACGGCTTCGACTGCTCGGGACTGGCGATGTGGGCCTGGGGCCAGGCGGGCGTCAACCTCCCGCACAGCGCCGAGGACCAGTACTACTCCATCGAGCACATCCCGTTCTCGGAGCTCGAGCCGGGCGACCTGATCTTCTACGCCGGGTACGACTACATCTACCACGTCGTCATCTACGTCGGAGACGGCCAGGCGATCCAGGCCGAGCAGACCGGGACGCGCATCTCGATCGCCCCGGTCCCACCCGGCGCCTACGCCGCAGGGCGCCCCTGACCGACGGCTTCGCCGCGGCGTCACGGCACCGCATCGTGGTATTTGGCCTGGATCCGTGCGCAGGGTCGTCATCGCCAAAGGCTCCATCGGGTCGCTGCACGTGCCGATCCGACGCCGCCGGTACGTAAGCTTCTCGTGCGGGTCGCCGCCGGCCTCAACGCTGCCGATCTTCTCCAGACCGGGCTTCATCCGCCGCCCGACGATTCGGATCCCTCGGTACCCGGTCTCGAGATCGCCGGCTCGTCTGTGACCTCGGCCCGGAGGTGGCGGCGTTCTCCGGGGGCGAGCGGGTGATGGGTCTCGTCAGCGGCCCAGGCCAGGCGGAGTTGGCGTTGCCCGACGAGCGCCACGCCTGGCGCGTGCCCGTCGGCCGCTCGCGGGCCGCGGCGGGACGGTTCGCCGAGGCCTTTTGCCCGCGCGCGACGCCCTGCCAGGCCGCGCTCGTCGCCGGACCGCCAGGTGCAGTAAGGGGCCCGCGCCCCTAGCCGGGGGGCGACGCGGCGCGGCGCGCCTCTTCGGCGAGGCGAAGCACCGGTAGGAGCCAGGGTGCGCTGTCCGCAGGAGGCGCCTCGAGAACTTCGGTCGCCCCGGCCCAGCGCACACGGGCCACCTCCGCCGCGTCGGGAGCGGGATCGGCCTCGACCACTCCGACGAGGACGTGGTCGAACTCGTGCTCGATAAGGCCCGAGACCGGGCAGATCGCGCGGTACGTGAACGTGGCCACGTCTCGGAGCCGGCATTCCAGGCCGAGCTCGTCTTTCACCCGGCGCTCGGCGGACTCGACGATGTCCTCGCCTGGTCGCGGATGGCTGCAGCAGGAGTTCGCCCAGGTGAGGGGGAAGTGGTACTTCGCCGCGGCACGCTGCTGGAGCAGGACGAGCCCGTCGGGCCGGTAGAGGACGACAGAAAAGGCGAGGTGGAGACGGCCCGGTGCCTCGTGGACCGCGAGTTTGTCCGCCACGCCGGTTGGCACGCCCGCGGCGTCGACGAGCACAACCGTGTCGCGCCGCCCGTCGGGCCGATCCCTCGTCATTCGTCCCTCCTCCACCTCGCTCTCTTCCCGTCCAGCACCGAGCCGCACCCCGCGGCCTGGTCGGGTGGACGCTCGCGCATGCTATGACGGACCCTGGAGAATCGTCGGGCGCGCCCCACCGGCCGGGTGCCACCGATGGGGCAAAGACCGGGAGATTGGAGCGATCGATGGAATACCGGCGGCTCGGCAGATCGGGACTGCAGGTGAGTGTGCTCTCGCTCGGCTCGTGGGTGACCTTCGGACCGCAGCTCGACACCGGGCTCGCCAAGTCGTGCCTCGAGGCGGCCCGTGCGGGTGGCGTGAACTTCTTCGACAACGCCGAGCAATACGCCAAAGGAGAGTCGGAGCGGATCATGGGCCGCGCCCTCGCCGAGCTCGGCTGGCCGCGCTACAGCTATGTCGTGTCTACGAAGCTGTTCTGGGGGATCCACGAAAACGTGAACGTCCAGAACACGCTCAACCGCAAATACCTGCTCCAGGGGATCGACGGCTCCCTTGATCGACTCGGCCTCGACTTCGTCGACCTGCTCTTCTGCCACCGTTCCGACCCCCACACGCCGATCGAGGAGACCGTCTGGGCGATGCACGACATCGTGACGTCCGGCAAGGCCACCTACTGGGCGACATCGGAGTGGCCGGCAGACGACCTGCGGGCGGCCTTCGAGATCGCCGAGCGACACCATCTGCGCAAGCCGGTCACCGAGCAGTCCCAGTACAACCTGCTCGAACGCGACCGCGTCGAAGTCGAGTACGCACGTCTCTACGAGGACTGGGGGCTCGGTCTCACGACCTACAGCCCGCTCGCCTGGGGCGTGCTCACCGGCAAGTACCTCGGCGGCGCCCCCGCGGGCTCCCGGGCGACCGTCGAGGGGTTCGAGTGGTTGCGCGACATCGTCGTCACGCCCGAGAGGAACGCGCGCGTTCCGGCGCTCCTCGATCTCGCCAGCGAGCTCGGCTGCACTCCCGCACAGCTCGCGATCGCCTGGTGCGTGACGAACCCGCACGTGTCAACGGTGATCACCGGCGCGAGCCGCGTCGCACAGATCGAGGAAAACCTGCGGGCGCTCGACGTGCTACCCCTGCTCACTCCCGAGGTGATGGCCCGGCTCGACGCAATTCGCGCCTGAACGCCTCCAAGCCGGTCCGCAACCGGGGAGGTGTCCGCGGCCGGCCGCTCTCCGGAGCCGCGGACGTCACGGCGCAGCTGAAGCCGCGGGCGAAACACCAGGGCGGGCGAGTTCACGCGGCGTTCATCCCGCCGACACGGCCGCGACACGACAGCCCACCACCATGAGCACGTCAGACGCGGATCGGTCCTTCGCTGGAAGTGAGCGCATCGGGCGCGAACCTCCGACGTGGGACTGACACCGTGCGACGGGAACCACGGGCGCGCCACCGGCTTGCAAGCTGGTAATCATCCCTGGACTTCGGCAGTCAAGGGATAGTTGTCTGACAAAGAATGGCGCTCAGGGTGATTGCAGTTGAGCACACCGTGAACCCCTTCCCCGACAAGAGGGCAATAGCGTGAGTGCTCGTCCGGACCGGGCGCGGGCTGCGCGAATCGGAGTGGGGATTCTCGCCGTCGTGGGGGCCGCGGCCGTCGTGACGGTGTTGTGGCTTACGGTCTTTTCTCACCAGACGACCCTGGGGAGCTGCCAGGTTGTCGACAGCTACGTCGGACAGGTGCAGCAACCGCAAGCCGCAAATGGCGATGAGTACACGACGCCTGTGGGAGATTTCCGGCTGTGCTTCCCGGGGCCAGCGGCAGTAGTGAATCTCAGCCGAAGTAGTCAGCTGTGGAACTGGGTGGTCAACATCCGGCATGTGCTTCCGGGAATCCTCTTGGGTTCGCCGAGTGCGGTGTCCGCGCCCGCCCCTCGCGGGAATCAGTACTTCCCCGCGATCACCTGGGTCCTCATTTTCCGGATCAAGGCCGGCACAGAGAACCGGGCGGCGTTGGGGCTGAATCAGGAGAGCTATCGGCTCGTGCGGCACGGACGCTGGTGGGGATCGGGGGTCGTTGCCAATGGGCTGAATTTCTCTGCCGCGCACGGCGTTTCCCACGTGACGTCCGATCACGTGCATGTCGTCGAGGCGAGCGAAACGCCGGCCGGCCTCAGCGTGGCAATCACCCGTTCCTTCTCAGCTCCTGGACTGCCCGGCTACTGACCTCATCGCTCGACATTCAGCTCTCCCCGGTCAGCTTCCCGGCCATCGTTGGGTCGAGCAGAGCGAGGCGATGTCATCGCGCTCATCTCGGGAGGCCGAGTCGACGTGAACCGCTGCCGTCCGCCGAGCGGGTCGCGCCTGCCAATTCGGCGTGGCGGCATCGCTCGATAAGGTGAGCCCATGCCGACGACTCTCGTCACTCTTCCCCGACGAAGAGGGCTCGTACTCGCCGACCTGTTCCCCGAGGTGCTGGCCCGGGATGCGGCCATAGTTTGCGGGGCCGCCTGCTTCGTCGGCCTGCTCGCGCAGGTCTCGATCCCGTTGTCGTGGACCCCCGTGCCGATCACAGGTCAGACGCTCGGTGTCGTGCTCGCGGGCAGCGCCCTCGGGATGCGCCGCGGTTTCGCAGCCCTCGCCCTCTACGCCGCCGCTGGGCTCGCCGGCGTGCCCTGGTTTGCCGGTCACGCCTCAGGGTGGCCCGGCGGCCTGTTCGGGTACGTCGTGGGCTTCGTCGTCGCCGGCGCCGTTTGTGGCTTACTCGCCGAACGGCGAGCGGACCGGAAGGTCAAAAGCGCCATCGGGGCGATCCTTGTTGGCGACGCGATCATCTTCGCGGTCGGCGTCCCCTGGCTCGCTGTCTCCTACCACTTCAGCGCGGCCGAGGCGATCGGAAAGGGACTGGTGCCGTTCCTCGCCGGCGAGGGAATCAAGATCGCGCTCGCCGCGGGACTCCTCCCCACCGCCTGGAAGGTCGTCGGCGGCGCCGCCCGCAAACCGAACCTGCCGCGACCCTAGAATCCGGTCAGCAGAGCGGCCCCCGCCGGTAGCTCAGTCGGTCTTGGAGAACTCCCGCACGGCGATCGTGAGCATGAGCGCCGCGAAGACTGCAGTCAAGGCGAGCTCGAACACGATCGGCAGGTGCCAGGAACCCCAGGTCATCGTCGCCCCGAACAGCCGGGCGATCGCCGGGTTCGTCGCAACGTGCTCGAAGACGGCCCGCCGCATGGGGTCGACCATGTAGGCGAGCGGATCGAGCCTCGTCAACACCGAGAGCCACGTCGGCAGGCCGTGCAGCGGGAAGAGGGCCCCGGAGAGGAAGAACAGCGGTAGAACGACGAATTGCAGCACGACTTGGAACGATTCCACCTGGGCGATTCGCGAGGCGAGTGCCGTGCCGAGCGCGGTGATCGCCACCGCGGCAAGAAGCATCTCCCCGATGAGGGTGAAAATGAGGACGGGCGAGTAGGGAACGCCGACCAACCCCGCGAACGCCAGCATGATGAGCGCCTGCAGCGTGGCGACTGTCGCGCCCCCGGCGCACTTGCCGGCGATGAGCGCGCCGCGCCCCACCGGCGCGACGAGCATCTCCCGCAGGAAGCCGAATTCCCTATCCCAGACGATCGACACCGCCGAGAACGTCGCGGTGAACAGCACGGTCATTGCCACAACTCCGGGAAACATGAACGTCTTGAAGCTCGCCCCGTCGCCAGTGGCGGCGCCGCGCGAGATGAGCGAGGAAAGCCCCGTCCCGAGCACGAAGAGAAAAAGGATCGGCTGGGCAAGCGAAGTCAGGATCCGCAGGCGGTTGCGGGAGAAACGGATCAGCTCACGGCGCCAAACGACCGTCGCGCCCCGGATGTCAGCCCGCCAGCCGCCCCCGACCACCCGAACCGCCGCCGGCACGGCGCGCGGACGCGGCGACGCCATCGGAACGACACCGGACGCGGCCACGGACAAAGCCCGCGGGATTCCGGTGTCGTCGCCTTTTCCGACTCCGGTCATCTCCGCCTCGCCCGCGCCCGTCGCCAGGACGAAGCCGCGTTTCGATCCGCAGTCGACGCCTCGGCGTCCCGGATCGTCCGGCCCGTGTGCGCCATGAAAACGTCGTCAAGCGTCGGCCGGGCGATGCTCACCGAGGAGATGCCCACCCCGAGCTCGGCGAACAGCCGAGGAACGAACTGCTCGCCACCGGAGACGTAGAAGGTCACCGCTTCTTCGCTCATCGTCGCCGTGAGCTTGAAGCGGTCGGCGAGTGCGCTGATCGCCGCTTCGTCATCTTCGGTATGGAGCTGGACCCGATCCTGGCCGACGCCTGCCTTTAGGGCCTCGGGAGTCCCGCTGGCGACGATCTCACCTTCGTCGATGATGGCGATCCGGTCGCAGTTCTCGGCCTCGTCCATGTAGTGCGTCGTGAGGAACATCGTGATCTGCTCCCGACGGCGCAGCTCATTGATGTAGCCCCAGATATGCGCCCGGGTCTGCGGGTCGAGTCCGACGGTCGGCTCGTCGAGGAAGAGCACCCGTGGTGAGTGCATGAGGCCGCGGGCGATTTCGAGGCGTCTTTTCATGCCGCCGGAGAACGCCCGGACCAACCCGTCCCGCCGATCCCAGAGGCCAACCATGCTCAGCACGTCATGGATCCGTCTCGCGGCCTCGACGTGAGGCACGCCATAGAGCTCGGCGTGAAATCTGAGGTTCTCCCCGGCGGTGAGGTAGTCGTCAAGCGTCGTGTCCTGAAAGACGAGGCCGATCCGCCGACGGACCTCGGCTTGGGCGCTGGTCACGTCGTAACCCGCCACCCGGGCAGTTCCCGAACTCGGGCGGAGAAGCGTGCAGAGCATCGAGATCGTCGTCGACTTGCCCGCCCCGTTCGGTCCGAGAAAACCGAATGTCTCGCCCGCTGCGACCTCGAAGCTCACGCCTCGGACCGCCTCAAGGTCGCCAAAACGGCGCGTCAGCCCGACGACGTCGATCGAGATCCCGCCCGGTTCGCCGAAAGCATCGGTCACGTTCTCTCTCCTCAGGCTTTCTTGCGCGCGCGACGAACCGGCGCCCTCGCCCGATAGCCGGGAGCACCCGCCTGCCCCAGCGGCCCCAAACTAGCCGCTGCGGCTTCGACCACGAGACGCGCCTGACTACGCCAACGCAGGTCAGGTGGGGAAAACGGGCCCAGGCCGGAGCCTGCGTCCTTTCTACCGAGGCCTCGGTGAGGCCTTGGTGGTGGCGGGACCCAGGTTGTCCAGGCGCGTCGCTCTCGATGCGGCCACCGAGTCAACCCTCGTCGGAGCCCTTTCCCCGCCAGCTAACTTGGCCGACCGTGGATCCGTCGAACACGTTCGAGGCGCCGACGCGCGCCTTGCCGGGAAGCCGCGAACCGCTCGTCGTCGCCCGCGGACTCGTGAAGAGATTCGGCGGGGTCGTCGCGGTCGACGGCATCGACTTCACGATCGGACGCGGCGAATCGTACGGGTTCCTCGGTCCGAACGGGGCCGGCAAGACCTCGACGATGCGCATGATCGCCTGCATGTCGCCGATCTCGGCGGGAACACTCCAGGTCCTCGGGCGCGCCCCGGACCGTGAAGGGCCGGAAATCCGCCGGCGGATCGGCCTCGTCCCCCAGGAGGACACACTTGACCTCGAGCTGACGGTGCTCGACAACCTCCTCGTCTACGGGCGCTACTTCGACCTGCCGCGCCGCGTCGTCCGGGAACGCGCCGACGAGCTGCTCGACTTCGTACAGCTGAACGAGCGCGCCCGCGACAAGGTCGACTCGCTCTCCGGGGGCATGAAGCGCCGCCTCACGATCGCCCGTGCTCTCGTTTCTGAGCCGGAGCTGCTCATCCTCGACGAGCCGACGACCGGCCTCGACCCCCAGGCGAGGCACCTGCTCTGGGACCGTCTCTACCGCCTGAAGCGCCGCGGCGTGACCCTCGTCATCACGACCCACTACATGGACGAGGCCGAGCAGCTTTGCGACCGCCTCGCGGTCATGGACCGGGGCCGCTTTGCCGCCGAGGGCGCCCCACAGGAGCTCATCGCCCGGTACTCGACGCGTGAGGTCGTCGAGCTGCGCTTCGGCGAGACCGAACCGGCCGAAGTCGCCCCACGGTTGGACGGAATCGCCGTACGTCGCGAGATCCTGCCCGACCGCATCCTTTTGTACTCCGACGAAGGTGACGCGACCCTCGAGCAGATCCACCGGCTCGGGCTCACCCCGGAGAGCACCCTCGTGCGCCGCTCGAGCCTGGAGGACGTCTTCCTCCACCTCACCGGCCGCACGCTCGTGGACTAGGCCGTGGGCGAAACGGTGAGCGAACTCGAACGGGCGGACGAGCCCCGCGTCGGCACCCCGCGCTGGCTGCGCTCGCTCGCCTACTGGGCCTACCAGTACAAGCGGACCTGGCGGGGCTCGCTGACAACGAACTTCTTGTACCCCGTGCTCTACCTCGCCGCCCTCGGCGTCGGCCTCGGCTCGCTCGTCGACCACCACGTGCACGCGGTCTCCGGGGTGACATACCTCGATTTCCTCGCCCCTGGGCTCCTCGCCTCGACGGCGATGCAGGTCGGGGCCAATGAGTCGACGTACCCGGTGATGGACGCGATCAAATGGGGACGCACCTACTTCGCGATGCTGGCGACGCCGCTCACCGTGAAAGATGTTGTGCGGGGCCACCTGGCGTGGATCACCCTCCGCCTTGCGACCGTCTGCGCGATCTACCTCGCGATCATGGACGCTTTCGGCACCCTCCGCTCCGGACTCGCCGTCCTGGCCGTTCCGGCGGGCGTGCTCACCGGCCTCGCCTTCGTCGTCCCGATCGCCGCCTTCGCCGCGGCCCAGGAGAGCGATCGGGGCTTCTCCACCCTGTACCGGCTCGGGCTCATCCCGCTCTTCCTTTTCTCCGGGACGTTCTTCCCGGTCACCCAGCTCCCCCGCTGGCTCCAGATCGTCGCCGAGGCGACACCCCTCTACCACGGCGTCGCGCTGTGCCGCGGCTTCGTCCTCGGCGACCTCGGGTTCACCGCGGGCCTGGTCCACGCCGCCTATCTCGTCGCGCTCGTCGCGGCTGGCTACTTGCTCGCCGTGCGGAGCTACCGGAAAAGGCTCGTCATATGAGCGCGACGATGACGGTGCCGGTCCGGATCACGCCGATCGGCCTCCTCGGCTCGCGTCGCGCCCTCCACCTCGTCGAACGGAACCTGCTCGTCTACCGCCGGAGCTGGCTGATTTTCGTCTCGGGGTTCTTCGAGCCGTTCTTCTATCTGCTCTCGATCGGCGTCGGCCTGAACAAGCTCGTCGGGGCGCTGCATATCGGCCGTGCGGTCGTCGCCTACACGGCATACGTCGCACCCGGGCTGCTCGCGTCCTCGGCGATGAACGGGGCGCTTTTCGACGCGACGTTCAACATGTTCTTCCGGCTGAAAGTCGCGAAGACCTACGACGCGATCCTCTCCACGCCGCTCGGGCCGAGCGACGTGGCGCTCGGCGAGCTGTGGTGGTCGCTCATCCGCGGCTCGACGTACTCGGGGGTGTTCGTCGTCGTCATGGCACTGTTCGGCTATGTCCTGTCGCCGTGGGCGGCCCTGTGCTACCCCGCCGCCGTGCTCATCGGGTTCGCCTTTGCCGGCGTCGGACTAGCGGCGACATCGTTCATGACTAGTTGGCAGGACTTCGACAAGGTGTCGCTCGCCATCATCCCGATGTTCCTTTTCTCGGCGACGTTCTACCCGCTCACCGTCTATCCCGGCTGGCTGCAGCTCGTCGTGCGCTGCACGCCGCTCTACCAGGCGGTCGCGCTGGAACGGAGCCTCG